>DATBDF010000345.1:0-28358 GCA_036270075.1 Nocardioides sp. | reverse complement strand
CGTGGCCGCACGCGTCGACGCGTCTGCCTGGGGCGTCGTCGCGACGGCCAGGCCGGCAGCGGTGGCGGCGAGCACGGCCACGGGGGCCGCCGTACGTCGCAGGGCGGTGAGGCTCATGGGTTCCTCCTGGATGAGGCGCCGGGGCGCGGGTCACCCAGGAAGCGGATCCGGGCCCGCACGCGTTACACCGAGCCGGTCGGAGCGGGCAGCGAAGTCACGCCGAGTCGTCGTGGGCCGACTCGACAGTCGGCCGGTAGCGCTCGCTCTGGCGGCGCATGACCTCGCGCATGGACGTGCCGCGCGGCACGCCGTACATCGTGCCGGGGAAGTCGAGCGGCTCCTGGACGGCCCAGAGCTCCTCGTGGCGATCGGGCGCGAACAGCTGCGCCGGGTCACCCGCCGCGATCCACCCGATCGGGACCACGGTGTCCGGTGGGAGCGAGCTGTTCACGTGCAGGACGCTGTTGACCCGCAGCTCGCTGCGGGCTCCCGCGCGGGAACCGGCGAACATCGAGACTCCGGTGGCCACGAACACCTCGTCCTCGACGGTGGTCCCGTTGAGGTGGGCGTGCGGCCCGACCAGGACGGCGTCCCCGATCCGGAGCGGGTGCTCGGCGCGGCCGCGGAGCACGGCGTTCTCCATCACCAGGACGTCGGAGCCGATCTCGACCCGGCCGCTGTCCCCGGTGACGACCGCCCCGTGCAGGACCCTGCTGCCGGCGCCGATCGTGACGTCTCCGGTGACGACCGCGGTCGGGGCGATCCAGGCCGTGGGATCGATGGACGACATCCGACCAAGGTAGCCATGGGCCGTCGTACGCTCCGAGCGTGACGAGGGGGCGGGGGCGTCCGGATGAGTGAGGCCGAGGCCTTCCGGTCGCTGGCCATCGTGCTGGCGATCGCGGCGCTGACGCCGGTCGCCCTCGGCCTGCTGCCCCGGGTACGCCTCCCGGAGGTCGTGGTCCTGCTGGCTGCCGGGATGGCGGTCGGCCCGTACGGCATGGACCTGGCGCACGTCGACACGAGGATCGACTTCGTGTCCCAGCTCGGTCTCGGCATGCTCTTCCTCCTCGCCGGGATCGAGGTGGATCCCCTGGCGCTGCGCAACCGCGACGGCGCACGCGCCGTCCGAGCGTGGTGCATCTCGCTGGTGCTGGGGCTGGCGTGGGTGTTGCTGGTCTCGCTGGTCCTGGAGATCGACGCGCGGGTCGCGGTCGGGATCGCGATGACCTCGACCGCGTTCGGGACGTTGCTGCCGATGCTGCGTGACACCGGGATCCACCGACACCGGATGGGAAGGCTGGTGATGGCCAACGGCGCCGTGGGTGAGTTCGGCCCGATCCTGGCGATGAGCATCTTCCTCACCCAGGGCAGCACCTGGGGAGGGCTGCTGTCGCTCGCGGCCTTCGGCATCCTCGCGGTCGGGCTCGGGATCCTCCTGGTGCGGCACTTCCCCCGCGCCGACCGCGTGATCGGGGTGATCCAGCGCGGCGCGGACACGACTGCCCAGGCGCCGGTCCGACTGATGGTGCTGCTGCTCGCGGTGATGCTCGCGGCCTCCGCGTCACTCGGCCTCGACGTGATCCTGGGCGCGTTCGTGGCGGGCGCCATCATCCGGATGCTGCTCCCGCCCGACCACGACGAGCTGATCACACGGTTGGACGGCCTCGGCTACGGCTTCCTCATCCCGGTGTTCTTCGTGGTCTCCGGCATGGCCATCGACCCGGCCGTGTTCGTGGAGCGGCCCGGGACCGTCCTGCTCGTCTTCGTCAGCATCCTGTTCATCCGCGGAGGTCCGGTCTACCTGCTGTTCCGGAACCTGCCTCGCCGCGAGCGACTCCAGCTCGGTCTCTTCAGCGCCACCGGTCTGCCGATCATCGTCGCGGTCACGACCGTGGCGGTGGACGCGGGTCAGATGGGGCCGGAGGGCCAGTCGATCGTGGTGGCCGGCGGCATGTTGACAGTGCTGGCGCTGCCGATGGCCGCGGTCATGCTGCACCGCGACGACCACGTGGAGACCCGTCCGCGATAATCCGCCGCATGCGCATCCTGGTCACCGGCGGCGCCGGGTACATCGGCTCGCACACGACCCTCCAGCTGATCGCGGCCGGCCACGAAGCCGTGATCGTGGACGACTTCAGCCGCAGCAAGCGATCGGTGATCCCCCGGCTGGAGACCTTGGCGGGTCGGCCGATCGAGTGGCACGTCCTCGACCTCACCGACCACGACGGCACGGACGAACTGCTGGCCGCGGGTTCGTACGGGGCCGTGGTCCACTTCGCCGGGCTCAAGGCGGTCGGGGAGTCGGTGGAGAAGCCGCTCGCCTACTACGGCAACAACCTCGGGTCGACGTTCTCACTGCTCGCGGCGATGAGCCGGCACGGCGTACGCAAGGTCGTGTTCTCCTCGTCCGCCACGGTGTACGGCGCCGACGCACCGGTGCCGATGAAGGAGGACTTCCCGACCTCGGCCACCAACCCCTACGGCTGGACCAAGGTGATGCAGGAGCAGGTCTTCCGCGACGCCGCCGTCGCCGACCCCCGGCTCCGGATCGCGCTGCTGCGCTACTTCAACCCGGTCGGTGCGCATGTCTCCGGGATGATCGGCGAGGACCCCGCCGGCATCCCGAACAACCTGATGCCGATCCTCACCCAGGTGGCGGTCGGTCGTCGCGAGAAGCTGCTGGTGTACGGCGACGACTACCCGACGCCCGACGGCACCGGCCGGCGCGACTACCTCCACGTCGAGGACCTCGCGGCCGGCCACGTCGCTGCGCTGGAGAGGCTCGGGACGACCGACGAGCCCGTCTCGACCTGGAACCTCGGCACCGGACGCCCCACGTCGGTCAAGGAGATGCTCGACGCCTTCTCCCGTGCCTGCGGCCACGACCTGCCGTACGAGATCGCCCCCCGCCGGGCGGGCGACATCGCGGAGTCGTACGCGGACCCGGCGCGCGCCCGGTCCGAGCTGGGCTGGACCGCCGAGCGGACCGTGGACGAGATGTGCGCCGACAGCTGGCGCTGGCAGTCGCAGAACCCGGACGGCTACCCCGACGACTGAGGCACCCCGCTGTTGTTCTCGACGGCTGCAGTGAGCGAGGCGAATGACGCGAGTGAAGGGTGGTGGCGGAGGATGCGGGATTCGAACCCGCGAGGGCTGTTAACCCAACCCGCTTTCCAAGCGAGCGCCATAGGCCTCTAGGCGAATCCTCCGCCGAGGAGGGTACCCAAGCCTCGACGACCCGGCGAAATCGCTCGGACCGCCGGGACGTATCCGTTGGTAGCCCGTGGATGGCTCGATTCGTAGGACGTCCCGCGGCTCACCTAGACTCGCCGGCAACCCCCCATGCGGCGGCATCTCGCTGAACTCCCCCAGGGCCGGAAGGCAGCAAGGGCAGGCGGGCTCTGCCGGGTGCGTGGGGGGCCTCTTCATGCCGCGACCCCGTCGGAGGCGGGTCTAGCATCCGCTCGTGTCGTTCCTCGACCTGGCGATCGTCTGCGTGGTCGCCCTGGCCGGACCGATCCTGGCCACCCCGAGGCGCTGGCACCTCCCGGTCGTGCTCGGCGAGCTGCTGGCCGGTGTCGTCCTGGGCGCCAGCGGGTTCGGGGTGCTCGATGCGACCGACCCGACGTTCGCCTTCCTGGGCAACTGCGGGTTCGTGCTGGTGATGTTCGTGGCCGGCACCCACGTCCCGGTGCGCGACCCGCGTTTGCGCACCGCGTTGCGCACCGGCGTCGTCCGTGCCGTGCTCGTCGGTGTCGCCGCCGTTCTCCTCGGGTACGCCGTCGCGCAGCTGGTCGGCACGTCCCACGCCCTGCTGTACGCCGTTCTGATGGCGTCGTCGTCCGCCGCGATCATCCTTCCGACCGTCGACTCGCTGGGGCTGGCCGGACCCGACCTGGTCGAGCTGCTCCCCCAGATCGCGCTCGCCGACGCCGTCTGTGTCGTCCTGCTGCCCCTCGTCATCGACACCGCCCACGTCGCCCGCGCGGCACTGGGCGGGGTCGTGGTCATCGCGGCGGGGGTGGTGCTCTTCGCCGCGCTGCGCTGGGTCGAGGGCAGTGGGGTCCGCAACCGCGTGCACCACGTGTCGGAGGACCGCCAGTTCGCGGTCGAGCTCCGGGTGAGCCTGGCGCTGGTGTTCGCGATGGCGGCGCTGGCGATCGAGGTGCACGTCTCCCTGATGCTCGCCGGCTTCGTCTCCGGGCTGGCCGTTGCTGCCGTGGGCGAGCCGCGGCGGGTGGCCAAGCAGCTGTTCGCCGTCACCGAGGGCTTCCTCGGACCGCTGTTCTTCGTCTGGCTCGGTGCCTCGCTGCAGCTGCGCCACCTCGTCGACCATCCGTCGATGATCGTGCTCGGCCTCTGTCTCGGCGTCGGGGCCGCGCTCGCCCACCTGACGGCGGTCGTCCTCCGGCAGCCCGCGCCGTACGCGTTGCTGGCCACCGCCCAGCTCGGCGTGCCAGTGGCGGCCGCCACCGTCGGCGGGCAGCTCCACGTGCTCGAGCCGGGGGAGGGAGCTGCGTTGGTCCTCGGGGCGCTGGTCGCGCTGGCGGCCACCGTCGTCGGAGGTTCGCTCGCCGCGCGCTCGGCTCCCACCTCGCAGGAGGATGCGTCGCTACCCTGACGCGGTGATCGACTGGTTCTCCGGACTGCCGGCGTTCGTCGGGGCACTGCTGGTGGCGGCGCAGGTGGTCATCTACGTGTTCGCGCTCGGCATCATCCCGCGCAACCGCAAGCCCTCCACAGGGATGGCCTGGCTGATCCTGGTGCTGGCCGTGCCTTTCTTCGGCCTGATCATGTTCCTCTTCTTCGGCAGCACCCGGGTCGAGCGCGGCCGCCACGAGAAGCAGCGCGAGGTCAATCGCCAGATCCACGCCCAGACCGCCGCGATCGCCTCGCTCACCGAATCGACGCCGCGCCTGGCCTACGTCTCGTCCGTCGCCGCGCTGAACCGCAACCTGGGGGCGCTCCCCGGCGTGTCCGGCAACCGGGCCGTCTTCTTCGAGGACTACCACGAGTCGATCGCCGCCATGGCCGCACTGGTGGACACCGCCGAACGCTTCGTGCACGTGCAGTTCTACATCACGGCCTGGGACGACGTGACCGACCCGTTCTTCGCGTCCCTGGTGCGGGCCACCGAGCGTGGCGTCAAGGTCCGGCTCCTCTTCGACCACCTCGGCTCGCGCGGGATCCCCGTCTACAAGGACCTGTTGAAGCGGCTCGGAGAGACCACGATCGAGTGGCACCCGATGATGCCGGTGATGCCGCTCAAGGGACGCTGGCGACGCCCGGACCTGCGCAACCACCGCAAGATCCTCGTCGTCGACGGACGCGCGGGGTTCGCCGGCTCCCAGAACCTGATCGAGCCCGGCTACGACAAGCCGAAGAACCACCAGCTCGGTCGTGAGTGGGTCGAGCTGACGACGCGGGTCACGGGACCTGCCGTCGCCGAGCTCAACGCGGTGTTCCTCACCGACTGGTACAGCGAGACCGACGTGATCCTCGAGGACACCTTGGACCGGCTCCACAACCCCGCGGACGCCGCGGGCGGAGACGTCACGGTGCAGGTGGTGCCCAGCGGCCCGGGCTTCGCGACGGAGAACAACCTGCGGATGTTCACCACACTGCTCTACTCGGCGCAGCGGCGGATCTCCATCACGAGCCCCTACTTCGTGCCCGACGAGTCCCTGTTGTACGCCGTCACCACGGCCGCCCAGCGCGGCATCGACATCGAGCTGTTCGTGAGCGAGGCGGCCGACCAGTTCATGGTCCACCACGCCCAGAGCTCCTACTACGAGGCCCTGCTCCGTGCGGGGGTGCGGATCTACCTCTACCCAGCGCCGTACGTCCTGCACTCCAAGCACTTCACGATCGACGACGACGTGGCGGTCATCGGCTCGAGCAACATGGACCTGCGCTCCTTCGCCCTGAACTACGAGGTCAGCCTGATGATGCTCGGCGGCGACGTGGTGTCCCGGATGCGGCAGGTCGAGGACCACTACCGGTCGCTGTGCCGCGAGCTGACCCGGGAGGAATGGGAGGGCCGCTCCTTCGGCAGGAGGTATATCGACACCGTGATGAGGTTGACGTCGGCCCTCCAGTGAGGCGCGGGGAGCGTCTCACTCGCCCGGTTGTCGGCGTGGCTGGTTAGTGTTCAGGAGTGGAGTCCCCGCTCGCGCTCTATCGCCGCTACCGGCCCGACACCTTTGCGGAGGTCATCGGGCAGGACCACGTGACCGAGCCCCTGCGAGCGGCCCTGGCGGCCAACCGCGTCAACCACGCCTACCTCTTCTCCGGGCCCCGCGGCTGCGGGAAGACGACGTCGGCGCGCATCCTGGCCCGCGCGCTGAACTGCGAGAAGGCGCCGATCGCCGATCCCTGCGGGGAGTGCGAGTCCTGCCTCGAGCTGGGCCGGGGCGGCCCGGGCTCCATCGACGTGATCGAGATCGACGCGGCCTCGCACGGCGGTGTCGACGACGCCCGCGACCTCCGCGAGAAGGCGTTCTTCGCCCCGGTGAAGAGCCGCTACAAGGTCTACATCATCGACGAGGCCCACATGGTCAGCACGCAGGGCTTCAACGCCCTGCTGAAGCTGGTCGAGGAGCCGCCGCCACACCTGCGCTTCATCTTCGCGACCACCGAGCCGGAGAAGGTCATCCCGACCATCCGCTCGCGCACCCACCACTACCCGTTCCGCCTCATCCCGCCGCGGCTCCTCACGTCATACCTCTCCGACCTGTGCGAGCGGGAGCACGTCGCCATCGAGCCCGCGGCACTCCCGCTCGTGGTGCGCGCCGGCGCCGGCTCGGCCCGTGACACCCTGTCCGTGCTCGACCAGCTGATGGGCGGCGCGGGGCCCGAGGGCATCACCTACGCGCTCGCGTCAGGGCTCCTCGGCTACACGCCGGACACGCTCCTCGACGAGGTGGTCGACGCCTTTGCGGCGGGCGACGGCGCGGCGGTGTTCGGCGTCGTCGACAAGGTGATCGAGACCGGGCAGGACCCTCGCCGCTTCACCGAGGACTTCCTCCGTCGGCTGCGCGACCTCGTGATCGTCTCCGCGGTCCCCGACGCGCCCGCCACGGGCCTGATCGACATCGCCGAGGACGCCGCCGAGCGCCTGGTGGCGCAGGCGGCGCGCTTCGGGCCCGCCGACCTCAGCCGAGCTGCCGACCTGGTGGCGACCGGCCTCACCGAGATGCGCGGCGCCACCGCGCCGCGTCTGCTGCTCGAGCTGATCTGCGCGCGGATCCTGCTCCCGGGCGCGGACCACTCGACGGACGGCGTGATGGCCAGGCTCGACCGGCTGGAGCGCCGGATGACCATCAGCGGCGGCGACCCCTCGCCCGCGCCCGTCGCGGCGACGGAGCCCGCGTCGGTGAAACCCGCGCCCCACATCGTCGAGCCCACCGTGATCGAGCCGGCGCGGCCGGTGGCAGACGAGGCCGTCCCGCCGGAGACCGCACCAGCCGCTTCCCCGCCTGCCCCGCCTTCCGTACCTGCCGTGCCTTCGGCGCCTGCTGTGCCCTCCGTGGCCGCAGAGCCCGAGCCTCCGGCTCCCGAGCCGACGCCGACCACGACGCCGGCCGGCTCCACACTCACGCTCATCGACGTACGCCGCCTCTGGCCCGACATCGTCGAGGCCACCAAGCAGCGGCGTCGACTCACCTGGATCTACCTCACCCAGCAGGCCCAGGTCGTGGCCGTCGACGACAAGACGCTCACGCTCGGGTTCGCCAACGCCGGGGCCCGCGACTCGTTCGACAACGGCGGCAGTGCCGAGATCGTGCGCCAGGCCGCCATCGACGTCGTGGGCCACGACTGGCGGGTGGAGACCATCGTCGACCCCGGTGCTGAGCCCGAGGCGGCGACCCCGCCGCCCGCTCGCGCGCCCGAGCCCGCCGCCGCGCCCACCGAGACCGCCGGACACCAGCTGGGGTCACCCGCCTCACCGGAGCCCGGCACGTCCGAGCCGCCCGAGTGGGCGCAGCCCGACTCGCCGTCCGAGCCGGCGGCGCCGACCGAGCGCCCGTCGGCCTCGGCTCGCGAAGCCATCTCGCAGACCCGCGGCGGCGATGCGCAGGAGCAGGACGAGCACGACCCCGACGGTGGCGCGCGACACGACGACAGCGACGCTGAGTCCTCCGGTCTGGACGGAGCCCAGCTCCTCCGGGAGGCGCTCGGTGCTCAGGTCATCGACGAGATCCCCCATCAGTGACCGAACGTGAGAGACACAGGTGAACCCATGACCGACAACCCCTTCGAGTCGCTGGGTGGCGGCGGTTTCGACCTGGAGGGCCTCCTGCAGCAGGCACAGCAGATGCAGGAGCAGCTCGAAAGCGCCCAGGAGCGGCTCGCGGACGCGCGGGTCGAGGGCTCCGCCGGCGGCGGTGCGGTCTCGGTCACCGTGAACGGCGTCGGGGAGCTCCAGGCCGTGGTCATCAAGGCCGGCACGATCGACGGCTCGAGCGACGACGACATGAGCGACCTCGGCGACCTCGTGGTCGCGGCGTACCGGGACGCGAAGTCGAAGGCAGACGCGATCGCCAGCAGCGCCCTCGGCCCGCTGACGGGCCGCGGGATGCCGGGCCTCGGCGGCCCGGGGCCCGATGCCGGCCCGGGCGCGCTCGGGTTCGACCAGAGGGACGAGACCTGACTTGTACGAAGGCATCGTCCAGGACCTCATCGACGAGCTCGGCCGGCTGCCGGGCGTGGGTCCCAAGGGGGCGCAGCGCATCGCGTTCCACCTGCTGCAGGCCGAGCCGGCCGACGTACGCCGCCTCGCCGAGGTGCTCCTGGAAGTCAAGCAACGGGTACGGTTCTGCGCGACGTGCTTCAACGTCTCCGAGGCCGAGCAGTGCCGCATCTGCAGCGACCCGCGGCGCGACCCGAGCGTGCTCTGCGTGGTCGAGGAGTACAAGGACGTCGTCGCGATCGAGCGCACCAAGGAGTTCCGCGGCCGCTACCACGTGCTCGGCGGCGCGATCTCGCCGATCGACGGCATCGGGCCCGACCAGCTGCACATCCGTGAGCTGCTGACCCGCCTCGCCGACGGTGCCGTCACGGAGGTGATCCTGGCGACCGACCCCAACCTGGAGGGGGAGGCGACCGCGACGTATCTCACCCGTATGCTCAAACCGATGGAGCTACGGATCACTCGCCTGGCGAGCGGACTCCCGGTCGGAGGCGACCTGGAGTACGCCGACGAGGTCACGCTCGGGCGGGCATTCGCGGGAAGGCGGTCAGCGGAATGAGCGAACGCACCACCGAGGAGATCCTCTCGGGCGGGGCCTCCCTGCCGCCCGTGGACCCCCAGGACGAGTTCGCCGTCCAGATCGCCGACCAGGTCGAGAGCTTCCTGATCGCCCTCAAGGCGGTCGCCGCCGAGGGCAACCCGGGCACCGGCATCTCGTTGCTCCTGCTCGAGATCAGCCAGCTCCTGCTGGCCGGTGCACGGCTGGGGGCCCAGGTCGACTTCACCCCCACCACCGACTACCAGCCCGACGTCGGTCCCGAGCCCGACCTCGACGAGCTGCGCCTGAGACTCGCGCACCTGTTCGGCGGCGTCGACACCTACAGCTTCGTCTTCGACCCCTACGACCCCGAGCAGGTCGACAGCCTGCTCTCCGACGACCTGACCCAGATCGCCGCCGACCTGGAGAACGGCCTGCGCCACTTCAACCTCGGCAACACCTCCGAGGCGCTGTGGTGGTGGCAGTTCTCCTACGTCTCCTCGTGGGGCAACCTCGCCGGCGCCCTGCTCAACGCCCTGCTCTCGATCGTCGCCCACGACCGGCTCGACGTGGAGTACACCGGCGAGCTCGACCGGGTCGCCGCCGCCAAGGAGATGCTCGAGGAAGCTCCCGAGGTCGAGGCCTGAGCACGGCTCCGGCCCCCTACGAAGAAACCGCGGCCCACCCGCCTCGCCCGCCTGAGATGACCGCGGGGTCGGTGCGCCCACCCCGGTAAACTCACGTGCGGTCGCAGCGTCGCGGCGTACACGTCCAGCCACTTCCTCGAGGACCTCCCGTGAACCCGCAGGTCAGCCCCTCATGAGCATCGTCGTCCAGAAGTACGGCGGCTCGTCGCTGTCCGACGCCGAAGCGGTCAAGCGGGTCGCCCTCCGGATCGTCCAGGCCAAGAAGCAGGGGTACGACGTCGTCGTCGCCGTCTCGGCGATGGGTGACAGCACCGACGAGCTGCTCGACCTGGCCAACGAGGTCAGCCCGCTCCCGCCCGTGCGCGAGCTCGACATGCTGCTCACCGCCGGTGAACGCATCTCGATGGCGCTGGTCGCGATGGCGATCTCCGATCTCGGCTTCACCGCGCGGTCCTTCACCGGCTCGCAGGCCGGCGTGATCACCGACTCCGCACACGGCCGGGCCAAGATCATCGACATCACACCGGGGCGGATCACCCAAGCGCTGACCGACGGGCACATCGTGATCGTGGCCGGCTTCCAGGGCGTCAGCCAGGACACCAAGGAGATCACCACCCTCGGCCGCGGCGGCACCGACACGACCGCCGTCGCCCTGGCGGCCGCCCTCGGCGCCGAGGTGTGCGAGATCTACACCGACGTCGACGGCGTCTTCTCCGCCGACCCCCGCCTGGTGCCGATCGCCCGCAAGCTCGACCACATCTCCCACGAGGAGATGCTCGAGATGGCCGCGTGCGGGGCCAAGATCCTGCACCTGCGTTGTGTCGAGTACGCCCGCCGCTACGACATCCCCGTCCACGTCCGCTCCTCCTTCTCCCAGAAGGAAGGCACCTGGATCGTGCCCGACCCCCCGGAGGGAGCACAGATGGAGCAGGCGATCATCGCCGGCATCGCCCACGACCGCAGCGAGGCCAAGGTCACCGTGGTCGGCGTGCCCGACAAGGTGGGCGTCGCGGCGCACGTCTTCGAGGCGCTCGCCGACGCCGAGATCAACATCGACATGGTCGTGCAGAACGTCTCGGCCCAGGCCACAGGCCTCACCGACATCTCGTTCACGCTGCCGCGCGCGGACGGCCAGACGGCCATGGCAGCGCTCGCCCGGCTCCAGAGCGAGGTGGGCTACGACCGCCTGCTGTACGACGACGAGATCGGCAAGGTCTCGCTGATCGGCGCCGGGATGCGCTCCCACCCCGGCATCACCGCGAAGTTCTTCGCCGCCCTGGCCAACGCCGGAGTCAACATCGAGATGATCTCGACCTCCGAGATCCGCATCTCGGTGATCGTCGACGAGGCCGACGTCGCGGCGGCCGTCCAGGCCACCCACACGGCTTTCGACCTCGACACGGCCGAGGTCGAGGCGGTCGTGTACGGCGGGACCGGGCGATGAGCCTGAACGTCGGCGTCGTCGGCGCGACCGGGCAGGTCGGTGCCGCGATGCGGCAGATCCTGCTCGAGCGCTCGTTCCCGATCGGGACCATCCGGTTCTTCTCCTCGGCCCGATCGGCCGGCACCGTGCTGCCGTTCGACGACCGCGAGATCACCGTCGAGGACGCCGACACCGCCGACCCCGGCGGCCTCGACCTGGCCCTCTTCTCCGCCGGTGCGACGGCGTCGCGCGTACTGGCCCCACGCTTCGCCGAGGCCGGGGTGACGGTGATCGACAACTCCTCGGCCTGGCGGATGGACCCCGACGTCCCGCTGGTGGTCTCGGAGGTCAACCCCGAGACGATCGCCGACGCTCGGAAGGGCATCATCGCCAACCCCAACTGCACCACGATGGCCGCGATGCCGGTGCTCAAGCCCCTGCACGACGAGGCCGGGCTCACCCGCCTGGTCGCCTCGACGTACCAGGCCGTCTCCGGAAGCGGTCTGGCCGGCGTCGACGAGCTCGCCGAGCAGGTCGCCGCCGCGGGGGAGAAGGCCCGCGAGCTGGCCTACGACGGCTCGGCCGTGACCTTTCCGGAGCCGGTGAAGTACGTCGACACCATCGCGCACAACGTCCTTCCGCTGGCGGGTTCCATCGTCGACGACGGCGACTTCGAGACCGACGAGGAGAAGAAGCTCCGCAACGAGTCGCGCAAGATCCTCGGCATCCCCGACCTCCCGGTCTCGGGCACGTGCGTACGCGTCCCGGTCTTCACCGGTCACAGCCTGTCGATCAACGCCGAGTTCTCGCGCCCGCTCACGGTCGCCCGCGCCACTGAGGTGCTCGCGTCTTCCCCTGGCGTCGAGCTCGTCGACGTACCGACCCCGCTGCACGCCGCCGGCCGCGACCCGTCGTACGTCGGTCGCATCCGCCAGGACCCGGGAGTCCCCGACCACCGCGGCCTGGTGCTGTTCGTCAGCAACGACAACCTGCGCAAGGGTGCGGCCCTCAACGCCGTCCAGATCGCCGAGCTGGTCGCCGCGTCCCGCTGAGGCCGGCGATCCCGGCAGAAACCGCGGACGAACCGGGCGACACGCCCGACCGAACGCCGAACTCGTCCGCGGTTTCCCTCGCCGCCGTCGACCAGCCTCAGCCTCGACGGCCGCCGGGCTCGGAGTAGGTCGTGGTCAGCCACCACGCGGCGAGGAAGGTGGCCATCGCCAGGAGTGGGACGGCCATGACGATCCACCACGCGTGGAGCGCCGGCAGCAGAGCGAGCATGAGCAGGACGCCGAGCAGCCCGACGCCGAGGAAGCTGGTGCTGCCGTGGCCGGCCACCCCGGCCAGTCTCAGCAGCGCGGAGCCGAGCACGATCGCGACGGCCGCGATCGCCAGGACCAGGAGGATGCCCGGTGTCCCGCAGGACGACGTCCCGCGCATCGCCGAGCAGGCGTGGAGGCCGGCATCGGTGAGTCCGACCACGGCGAGTCCGACCACGGCGCCGGTGAGGAGGGCGGCCAGCGGGCCCGGGACGTGGACCCGGCGTCCACGCGGCGCAACGGTCCGCGTCGTCGTGAGCACCGGGCCCGCCTCGCGACTCGAGTCGGACCCGACCGGCTCGGCATCCGACCGTCGAGGGGGCCGCCGACCTCGCCGCCATACCGACCTCAGGCGCGGCAGCTCGAGGGAGGCGTCGGTGTTGGTGGTGTCCTGGCGTTCGTCGTCCGCCATGCTCGGCAGTCTGTCACGGGGCGCAACGGGTCGCGTCAGTGGTGACCGTCGCGCTCCGGATGGATCCGTCGTCCCAGCGCGGAGGTCGGCAGGACGTCGCCCCGGTGGTCCACCTGCAGGGTGGTGTGCTCGATCCCGAACTCGCTCCCGAGCAGCCGCTCGATCTCCGACCGTCGGTCATGACAGTCCACGGTCGCGTCGACCAGCACGTGCGCGGACAGCGCCGGGAAGCCGGACGTCACCTCCCACACGTGCAGCTCGTGCAGACCGGTCACGCCCTCGACACCGCGGATCGCCGCCTCGACGGCACCCGGGTCGATGCCACGCGGGGACGCCTCGAGGAAGACCCGCGAGCTGTCCCGGAGCAGCCGGTACGCCGCAGCCGCCATCAGGCCGGCCACGACCAGGGCGGCCACGGCGTCGGCCTGCGTCCAGCCGGTCCACCAGATCACGAGACCGGCCACCAGCGTGGCGATGAAGGCGAACAGGTCGGTGACGACGTGCCAGTAGGCGCCGGCCACGTTCAGACTGCGCCGGTCGGCGCGGGCGAGCAGCGCAGCGGCGGCGAGGTTGACCACGATGCCGATCGCCGCGACGACGGCCAGCGCCCCACCCGGCACGTCGGGCGGGTCGACCAGGCGGCGCACACCCTCGATCGCGAACACGACGACCAGCACGGCGAGCGTCAGGCCGTTGATCTGCGCCGACAGGATCTCGACCCGCTTCAAGCCATACGTGTAGGCACCGGCCGCGGGCCGTGCCGCCAGCCGCATCGCCACCAGCGCCAGCCCGATCGCTCCGGCATCGGTGAGCATGTGCCCCGCATCTGCCAGCAGTGCGAGCGACCCGACCGCGAGCCCCACCACGACCTCGCCGAGCAGGAACGCCAGGATCAGCGCGAGGGCAGCGACCAGCAGCCGTCGGTCACCGCCGCGGCCGACCGCATGAGCGTGATCGTGCTCCACCGCTGCCCCCTTCCGTCCCTCCAGTGTCGCGCACGCACGGGCGCGCGGCCTCCGGATCAGCCCGGGAGCGGCTCCACGGCGAGCGCCTCGCGGGTACGCCGGCACCGGGTCGCGTCGCCCGGCTGGCCCGCAGCCTCGAACCCGGCCACCGCCTGGTCGAGCAGGGCACTCGCGTCCTGCGAACGTCCTTCGGCGAGGGCGAGGTGTGCCCGGGCCTCCTCGAGGGCCGCCGTCCACGCGGTTCCGGGCCAGCGGTCGGTCGAGAACGCCCCGATCTCGATGAACTCGCGCGCATGGTCGAGGTCGCCGACGTCCGCGCACGTGATGGCGGCGGGCACGGCGAACATCACCACGCAGAAGCTGCAGGCGTCGCGGTCGCCGAGCGTCGCCTGCGCCTGGTCGACGATCCCGCGGGCCGTCTCGCGGTTCGGAGCCGCGGTGATCATGGTCCCGTAGATGCGGTGCATGAGGTGGTGGGCCACCACCGACCACCGCGCGAGCGGGAGGGCCCGCTGCAGGAGGCGGCGTGCCTCGGCGGCGTCGCCCTGCGCGAGCCTGACCTCGGCCAACCGTTGCAAGGAGTGCGCCTCGCCGGCGGCGGCGTCGGTGTCGTGGTGGAGCTCGACGGCCTCGGTGAGCTCGCTCTCGGCGCGCTCGAGGTCGCCCATCAGCATCGCCGCCTCACCGATGAGGGCGCGGGCGAAGGCGACGCCGCGGAGTGCGCCGGACCGGTCCGCCTGAGCGAGCAGCTGCTCCGCGTCGTCGATGACCTCCTGATAGGGGACCGGCCCGTAGAGGAGGTACTCGGCGATGCACAGGTGCGCGTCGAAGAGCGCCGGGGCGAGCCGTTGCCGACCGCGGGCTCGCCGGAGCTCCATCCGGAAGCGCTCGAACCACTCGCCGCGGGAGTGGGCCACCAGACCCTGGAGCGTCAACAGGTTGACGAACGCCATCGGGTCGTCGGGTGAGCGCACCTCGGCGCCGACGTCGTTGGCGATCTCCCAGGCGCCCTCGACGTCTCCCGAGAAGAACGCGAGGTGGCCCTGGGCGACCAGGATCGCGCCGTCGGCGGCGTCACCCTCGGGCTCCAGCCCCGACATCGCCTCGATCGCGACGTCCATCTCTCCGGCCAGGGTGGCCGCCCGTGCGAGCCGGGCCCGGACGACCCGGTGCTCGGTGCCGGTGGTCACCGGAACCGCCTCGAGGTACGCCGCGACGGCGTCCGGGTCGCCGAGGGCCTGCAGCAGGTCGCCACGGCGGACCAGGAGCCGCGGCAGCTCCTCCGCGGACGCGTGGTCGATCACGGCGTCGATCATGGTCAGCGCGTCCCGGTAGGCACCCAGGGCACCGGACGTCTCGATGGCCCGGAGCGCGTACGGGACGGCGCGGGAGTACAGGCCGGCGGCGACGAAGAGGTGGGCGAGCCGTGACGGCGACCCGCCGAGGGCGGCCATCCGCTCCGCGACGTCGCGGAGCGTGGACGCACGCCGATGCGAGGGGATGGCGTCGACGAGCCGCTCGCGCAGCAACGGGTGCCGGAACCGGTAGCCCGCCTCGGCGGGCTCCACCACCTGCGTGGTCAAGGCCTCCTCGAGCTGGCCGTACGCGTCGTCCTCGGACGCGTGCGCGAGGGCGAGGATCTCGTCGGTGCTGAACGCGCCACCGAGCAGGGCCAGCCGCTGGAAGGTCTCCGTCGTCGCCAGAGACAGCGCGGGTACGCCGGACGCGTCGCCCTCCTGCAGGCTGCGCGCCAGCTCGAGCACCGCGAAGGGCAGGCCACCGCTCGCGTCCACGATCTCGTCGACGCGGGCCTCGTCGAGCCCGGCGAAGTCCTGGGTGAGGAGTCGACGTACCGCCTTGGCTTCGAGGGGTGCCAGCTCCAGCCGCGATCCGGCGCCCTTGCGGACCAGGCTCTCCTCGACCTGGCGCGCGGTCTCGGGGATCCGCGGCCGGTGCGCGACGACGATCAGCACCGGCTCGGTCATCGCGCAGCGTGAGAGGTAGTGCAGCAGCCGCAGCGACGCCTCGTCGGTGTCCTGGAGGTCGTCGACGAGCAGGAGGAGGCCTCGACCGGCAGCGGCCAGCCGCATCAGCTCCGCGACGGCGACGAACAGGCGCTGGTGGCCGGACTCGCCCGACCAGACGACGTCCTTGCCGGACAGCGCGCGCTCGATCTCCGCGTAGTAGACGTCCTCGAGCCCGTCGAGCAGCGCGGGGTGCTGGCGGCACAGGTCGGCGAAGGCCTCGAGCACGGTCGCGTACGGCCACGGCCCCTCCACGGAGGACGCCGTCCCCCGGCCGGTGCGCCAGGCCTGCCGCCGCGCCAGCGACTCGGCCAACCCGAGGACGGCGGTCTTGCCCACGCCGGGCGGGCCGGAGACCAGTAGCGTCGTGCCGCGGCCGCTCTCGGCCTGGGACATCGCTGCGCGGAGCCGGTCGCCGGCGGCGCGCCGTCCGACCAGGTGGACCCCCTGCGACGACGACTCGCGTGGCGGCGATGCCAGCCGTGCCCGCAGCTCCTCGGCGGCGGGACTGGGCCGCGTGCCGAGGCCGCGCAGCAGCGCGTGGTCGAGCCGCTCGAACTGCCGCTCCGCGGCGCGCACGTCGCCACGCTCGAGATCGGCGCGGATCAGGGCGAGGTGCGCCTCCTCGTCGGTGGGGTCCTCGCTGAGGACGTCGTCCCAACGACCGGCCTCGCGCAGCAGGCCGACGTACGTCGTGCGGAGCTCCTCGCGGGGAGACTCGGCCCAGATCTCGTAGAGGTCCTGGGGCAACAGGGCACCGGAGTACGCGGACACGGCTGCGGCGATGTCCGCCTCGCGAAGCGACGTCTGTGCCGTCCGCGCCAGCGAGCGGAAGGTGTCCACGTCGACCTCGATGTCGCGGTCGGGTAGGAGCGCGACGGACTCGTTGCGCAGCAGGACGGCGTCGTCGTCGTCGAGTGCGCGGCGCGTGTAGTGGGCGACCTTGTGCAGCCGAGGTCCGGCCTCGTGGACCGAGGCGCCGGGCCACAGGGCGTCGATGACCTGCTCCCGATGGAGCCGCCGGCCGGGGGCCAGGGCCAGGAGCTTGACGAACGTCGCGACCTGGCGTCGGGACCAGCGCTCGACAGGCACGGGCTCGTCGCCGACGACGACCTCGAAGCCCCCGAGCAGCTGGATCCGCGTACTCACCACGGCCAGTCCTTTCCCCTGGAGCATCACGCTACCGACGTCGCCCCCACCCTGGCAGGGGTCCTCGTCCCCGGCGCCGACCCGGTGCGCAGGGGGAGCCGAGACAGATGGTCGACCTCGTCGCTCATCGACGCGCTCACCGCGCGCATCAGCGTGCGCGCCCGTGGCGCGTCCCAGGCATAGCCGGCCACCTCCTCCGTCGCGTGCCACAAGGAGTGGGAGAGCCGGTCGCGGGTCTCCTGGTACGCCGCCATGGCGTGGCGGCCCTCGTGACCACCGGCGGTCGAGGCCAGGATCGCGTCGGCGAGCAGCTCGGCGTCGCGGAGCGCGTCGGTGATGCCGTGCGCGGAGATCGGGTCCTTGTAGTAGCCGGCGTCCCCCACCAAAGCCCACCCCGGGCCCGCCGATCGGCGGACGAGTCCCGCGGCCCCACGCCATCCGCGCATCCGGCTCCGGTCGGTGGCACCGCCGACGAGCTCGTCGAGCCCGGGCGCACTGGCCCGGAGCAACCGGGTGAATGCCTCCTCGCGACCGCCGCGCAGGAGCTGACGCATGCGCACCGGGGTGGTGCTGACGAACACACAGGTGGCCTCGTCGTTGGTGGGGATGAGGCCGGCGGCTGCCCGGTCGCCGTACAGCCACTCGTACCCGGTGACGTCGAAGCCGCGGAGGTAGCGATACAGCACCGCACTGGCCGCGCGCCCGCGGCGTACCGTCTCGGCGCCGACGTCGCGGGCCACGGTCGAGCGAAGCCCGTCCGCTCCGACGACCAGGTCCGCCGACAGCTCGGCGTCGCCCGATCGGCCACGGGTGAGCACTCCGGTCAGGCGTCCGCCCGTGGCGCGGGTCAGCCCCACGACGTCGGTACGTCGATGCACCTCCGCGCCCGCCTCCTCGGCCAGGTCCAGCAGGAGGCGGTCCAGCAGGGTCCGTCGCGGGGCGTACAGCGCCTCGACGCCGTGCGTCCCTCGGATCGAGACCCCTACGCGTTCGCCGTCGGGGTAGCCGAACACCGTGTGCCGGACCGGCGGCGTCCCGGCCGCGACGACGCGGTCGAGCACGCCCCAACGGGCGAGCTGCAGGACGCCGGCGCGCATCAGGGCGTGCGTGGACACGGTGTCGCGGTCGGGACCGCCACGCTCGACCACGGCCACCCGGGCTCCGGCCCGGGCCAGCAGGAGTGCGGTCGAGGCGCCGGCCACCCGACCGCCGACGACCACGACGTCGTACCCGCTCATGCCACTTCCTCCGTGCTCAAGGACGGCGCATCGGCGACGCCTGCGATCAGCTCGACGACGTGGGCGGCGTCGTGCCGGGCTCCGCCGATGAACGCCGAGTCGCGCCGGTGCTGGAACCGTTGTCCGACCGTGTACACGCCGGGCGCGGCTGTGACCCCGCGCCGTTGGTCGATCCGGCCGTCGCTGCCGACGACGGGCAGCCGGAGCCACGGGTGGTGCGGGCGGTAGCCGGCCGCGACCACGACCGTCGTGATCCCCTCGGCGCGCAGGTCCACTGCGGCGGGAGGCCGGGGCGGCACGGGGACGGGCGGCGGCCGCTCGGGCGGCCAGATCTCGGCGACGAGCCCCGCCTGCTGCGCATAGGCGTCCGCGGCGTCGAGGACCCGGTGCATCCCCGCCTCCGCCACGGCGATCCGCTCCGGCAGGTCGTCGGCGAACCGGGCGACCCCGGCCGAGACCTCCAGCAGGCGTCCCGCCACGCGCACGCCTCGGTGCTGCAGGGCCGCGAGGTCCACGTGCGACCCGGGCCGGACGCCGTGGTGACGGCCGACCAGCTGGAGCGACGGCTCGCGACGCGCGACGTCCGGACGGGCCGTGTCGTCGAGGGTGCGGGCCAGGCGGCCGGTGGACTCCAGCCACCAGAAGACGTCGAAGCCGCGATAGCTGCGCGGCAGCCGGCTGTGCCGTCCGACGGCCAGGGTGACCTGACGCCCGGCGCGCTGGAGCTCCTCGGCGATCTGCACGCCCGACGCGGACGCGCCGACGACGAGCACGCCGCCGGGCGCGAGCTGGGCCGGGTTGCGGTAGTCGCGAGCGGCGAGCACGGACGCCGGGCCGAGGTCGGCATGCTCGAGCCCGGCCGGCATGACCGGCACGCCGTGCGGCCCGGTGGCCAGCACCAGGTGCCGAGCGTGCCAGGTGCCGGCGTCGGTCGTGACCAGGTACCGGGAGGCGCCGCGCCCCGAGGCGCGGACCTCCTCCACCGTCGTCCCGTCGACCACCGGGGCCGCGAACGAGGCGGCGTACTCCACGAGCATCTCCACGAAGGTCGCCGCCGGCAGGAAGCTGTCAGGGTCGGGCCCGCCGTAGCGGGACCCGGGAAGGGTCAGCATCCAGCTCGGGGTGAGCAGACGCAGGGAGTCCCAGCGCTCTGAGCGCCAGCGCTCGCCGACGCGGCCCCGCTCCAGCACGACGTGGTCGCGCCCCGCCTGGGTCAGCAGGCGGCTCGTCGCGAGACCGGCATGGCCGGCTCCGATGACGACGGTGTCGACGGTGGACATGAGGTTGTCTCCCGAACTGGTGGTCAGCCGGTCACGACGTCGATGACGACGGGGGTCGGCTGGGTGAGGGCGTCGTACACGGCCGATCGGCGGCGCGACTGCTCGACGATGCCGCGCAGGGTCTCGTCGTCGGCGTCGCCCTCGATGCGGAAGGAGACGCGGATCTGGTCGTAGCCGTTGCGGACGGTGCCGTCCAGCCCGAGGATCCCGAGCAGGTCGATGTCGCCCTCGACCGAGGAGTCGACCTTGGTGAGGGTCACCCCCCGGGCTGCGGCGATGTTCGCGATGCCGGCGGTCAGGCAGGCGGCGATCCCGTGCAGCAGGTACTCGACGGGTGTCGGGGCGTGGTCGGTCCCGACCAGCACCTCGGGATGGTCCGAGGCGACCTCGGTGGGCTGACGGTGCGCCATGTCCTGGCCGACGCCGTAGAAGCCGTCGTAGGTCGACACCGAGTGGGTGCCCTGCACCCAACGGTTGGTGGCGCGGAACTGGAACTTCGCGATCGGCGGGTTGCCGCGTACGGCCTCGCGGGTCGCGAGCAGGGTCGAGACGTCGACCCCGTTGGTGTGCGGGTGTTGCTCGGTTGTCTCCGTGGTGCTGCTGCTCATGACAGGTGCTCCTCGTGACCGGGCTGCGTCGAGTGACGCAGCCGGTCGTGTCGTGGTGACAGATGGACGAGCGGTGACGCTAGGGAGGCCGCCTTCCCCGGACCTTCCCGCCGCCGGTGGCGGCTCAACTCGCCGGGAAGGCCGGGGGAAGGCGCGCCCGCGAGCGTGTGGGACGCACACACCGACCGGGGATTCCCGCAGACCGAAGGAAAGTCATGAACACCGCATTGCTCGCCTACGTCGCTCTCCGACAGGGCCACCACCTGCATCACCTGGAGGGGAACCAGCGCCGGCGCGAGGTTCTCGAGGCGGAGCGCGTGCGGCGTCGCCGGTCGAGACGATGACCGTCGAGCTCCTCACCTCGCCTGATGCCGGGGCCCCCGACTCGGACGCCCGCGCCTTCCGCGCGGGCGTCCGGGCGAGCGCGCCGATCTTGGTCGCGCTCGTCCCCTTGTCGCTGGTGGTCGGTCAGCACATTGCTGCCGACGGCGACCCGCTCGCCGGCTGGGCCGGCAGCTGGGTCGTCTACAGTGCCGGCGCCCAGCTCGCGGCGTTGGACGTGCTCGGCCACGGCTCCGGGTGGGTGAGTGCCACTGCGGTCGGCCTGCTGGTCAACCTGCGGCTGGCGGCGTACGCCACCGCGATGCAGCCGGACTGGGCGACCGCCCCGCTCTCGCGGCGCCTCCTGGCCGCCCTCGTGCTGTCCGACCCGCCGTGGGCGCTGTCCCGCGGTCGCGAGCACGGTCGGCGCGCCTACTACCTGGGGGCCGGCGTCGCGATGTTCCTGGTGTACCCGAGCCTCACCGGCGTCGGGGTCCTCGTCGGGGCGCGCCTCTCCGACGTCGCGGTCCTGGCGCTGCTGCCGGCGCTCAGCCTCGGCGCGGTGGTCGCACCTCAGCTGAGGACCCGGCCGACCGCGCTGGCCGTGGCCGTCGCGCTGGCGTGCTCGGTGGTCACCGTCGCCCTGCCGTCGGGACCGTCGTTCGCCCTGACCGGCACCGTTGGCGGCGTCGTCGCCTGGATCTGCTGGAGGCCCCGATGACCACCTGGCTCACCGTCCTGGCCATCGGCCTGGGCAGCGTCGCCCTGCGGGCGCTCCCGCTGCTCACCACGCGCCGCCTGCCCGAGCGGCTGACCGCCGCGGCCGGAGCCGGCGGGATGAGTGTGCTCGTCGGATTCTCCGCCCGCTCCGTCCTCGAGTTCGGCGACCCGTCGATGCCGTACGCCGCCCCGGTCGCGGTGGTCTCGGTCGTGATCGGGCTGGTCGCGGCGTTCCGCGGCCGCGGCGTCCTGACCTCGACCGCCGTCGGCCTCGTCGCCTACGTCGCCGCTGCCGGCGCGATCGGAGCGGTGCGATGAACGCCGACTCCGGGGCGCTGCTCGGCGTCTGGGCGCACCCCGACGACGAGGCCTACCTCTCGGCGGGGCTGATGGCCCAGGCGCGCGGAGCCGGCCGACGGGTCGTCGTGGTGACCGCGACCCGCGGGGAGCACGGCACCGACGACCCTCGGTCGTGGCCCGCC
The DNA here is from genome assembly GCA_036270075.1 of Nocardioides sp. Lineage (GTDB taxonomy): Bacteria > Actinomycetota > Actinomycetes > Propionibacteriales > Nocardioidaceae > Nocardioides. The sequence continues at coordinate 6,537 of DATBDF010000345.1, read as the reverse complement.
GATCGCCTCGCCCACCTGCGCGAGGCCGAGCTGGCCGAGAGCCTGCGTGTGGTGGGGGTCGACGAGCACGTCTGGCTCGGCTACGCCGACGGTGGCCTCGCGCGGGCCGAGCGCCGCCTGGCCGTGAGCTCCCTGCAGCGAGTGATCGAGAACGTCGCACCCGGCACGATCGTCACGTTCGGACCCGACGGGATGACCGGGCACGACGACCACCGGACCATCTCCTCGTGGGTCACCGAGGCCTGGCGACGCAGCGGACGCCGCGCGGCGCTCTGGTACGCGACGCTGACTCCCGAGTTCCACGCCGCCTGGGGCCCGCTCAACGACAGGGTCGGGCTGTGGTGCGAGGGCACGCAGCCACCGGTGACACCGCGGCGTCACCTCGTCGCCGAGGTCGTCTGCACGGGCACGCTGGGGGACCTCAAGCACCGGGCGCTACGTGCGCACGCCTCCCAGACGCGACCGCTCGAGGAGCTGGTCGGGGCGGAGACCTACCGTCGTTGGTGGTCGACCGAGAGCTTCGTGGCGGCCGAGGCTCCGGTCAGTCGGTCCAGTGCGACGGTCGACGCAGGTCGACGGGGATCGACGTACGCCGATCGCCACGCGCTCCGCCCACCTGCGTCTGCGTGAGGTAGAGGGCCTCCCGGAGCCGAGCGCCGCGGAGGTCGGCGCCCCGGAGGTCCGCCCCCAGGAGGTCGGCTCGTCGGAGGTCCGCGTCGTGCAGGTCGGAACCGAGCAGGGACGAGCCCCGGAGGCGCGCGCCCCGCAGGTCGGCGTCATGCAGGTCGTGACCGGCCAGGTCCTGGTCGGACAGGTCAGGCCCCTCGAGGTCCGCCCGGGCCAGTCGGCTGGCCTCGCGGAGCAGCGGAGCCGCGTCCGCTCGTAGGGCGTCGATCTCGACGTCGAGGATCCGGTGAGCGGGCGAGGCCGCGGCCTTCTCGACCCGACCAGCCGCGGAGCCGAGCTGGGCCGCGAGGGGCGTGGACGACGGCAGCGACCGTGCCTCCTGCAGGTACCACAGCAGCTCGTGCAGCCCCCGCAGCACGGTCAGTGCCGCCATCATCGGGCCGGCCAGCTCGGGATGCGTGCGCCAGTCGCGCCCGCCGAAGGTCTGCTGGGCGAGTCGCTGACCGGCGCCGAAGCAGTCGTACGCCGTGCACCCGGCGAACCCCTCGGCTCGCAGTCGCGAGTGGATCGAGCAGCGATGGTCCGGGGCCAGGTGGAGGCACGCGACGCCCGCGGGCTTGTCGATCGCGAAGTCCGAGGACCGGACGAAGGCCGGTGCCACGCAGCAGAGTGCGAAGCACTGGCCGCAGTCGGCACGCAGGTCTCCGCGCTCGGTCACCCCCTCATGGTGCCTCGCTGGGCTGCTGGTCGAGCAGGTGCCTGCTGCTCCCCATGACCGAACCGCATCGTCCTCGAGGATGATCCTGGGCCTCCGGACGGTTCTCAGGGCATGCCGGACACTACGATCCCCGCCGTGGACGAGTGGACCCGGTTGGCGCTGGCCGCGCGCAGTCGCGCGGACGCTCCCGCGCTCGAGGCCTTCGTCCGGGCGACCCAGGACGACGTCTGGCGTCTCTGCGCTCACCTCGGTGACCGCGACCGCGCGGACGACCTCACCCAGGAGACCTACCTCCGCGTCCTGCGATCCCTTCCGGTGTTCCGCGGGGACGCATCCGTCCGGTCCTGGCTGTTCAGCATCGTCCGCCGCGTGGTGGCCGACGACATCTCGGTACGGCGGCGTCGGCGCCGTCACCACACGGACCTGCACGGCGGCTCCGTCGATCCGACCTGGCCCGATCACCAAGGGTCGGTGACGCTCGAGCACCTGCTCGGACACCTCGACCCCGAGCGCCGGGCGGCCTTCGTCCTGACCCAGCTCCTCGGCTACTCCTACGCGGAGGCGGCCGAGACGTGTGGCGTGCCGGTCGGCACGATCCGATCGCGCGTGGCGCGGGCTCGGAGCGTGCTGGTGGCGCTGCTCGGTGACCCGGTCGGAGCCGCCCGCTAGCTACGCCGTCGGAGCAGCGAGACGCCGAGCGCCCCTCCACCCAGCAGCACCGCGACGATCGACAGGACCAGGGCCGTCGTCGCCGTCCCGTCACCGTCGCCACCCTCGGCCGGGTTCGTGGCCTCTGCGCCCTGGTCCGAGGCCGGGACCAGCGTGAGGGTGGGTGCCGGGTGCTCCGGCTCGGGCTGGCCCTCGGCCGCCGGGGGGTCGATCCAGCGGACCACGGTGCCGTCGGAGTAGGTCTGGAGAGCCTTGAACGTCAGCGAGGACACGTCGGGCAGCGGGCCCACCGAGATGTCGAACTCGTCGTACTCGCCCGGCGCGATCGCGTGCTGGCGGCCGTCGGGGGTCCACGTGACGCTGAAGACGCCCTCGGTCACGGGGCCGTCGTCGGTGCTCAACGGAGTGGCGAGCTTCTTGGTGACCACCTTCGCGTGCCAGCCCGGGTGTGGCTTGACGCTGACCGAGGCCAGCGGGTGGTCCTGGGGCAGGAAGACCTGCACCTTGGTGGTGGATGCCGAGTCGGACTCGGTCGGCACACGGAAGCTCAAGGCGGTGTAGCCGCCCTGGGTGGCGGTGTCGGGGTTCACGGTGACGTGGGCCCACCCAGGGGCGGCCACGAGCACCAGGCAGACAGAGGCCACCGAGGCCAGGGTGCCGAGGGCGACGCGCGCCGCCGTCCGCAGAGTGGTCCGTGGGTGGTGCATGTGCGTCCCTCCGTTGCCGGCGAGCCCCCCTCGGCCGCCGCTTGCTGGAGTAGTCCGCCCGTGCGGCCGTTTGGTTCCCGAGAGGTGGCGGGAACTTTCCCGCCACGTGGCCCGACTGTTGGGTCGTGAGGTGTTCGCAGGCGCGCGAGGCGCTCTCGGCGTGGTACGACGGGGAGCCCGCCGACGCCGACCCTGCGACGGTCGACTCGCACCTCGACACCTGCACCGCGTGCACGGCGTACCGGCGCGGCCTGTCGTCGATCGCGGACCTGGCGGTCCCGGCATCGCCCCCGGCCGGGCTCGCGGCCGCCCTGCTGGCCGACGGACGGCTCCGAGTCACGCACCAGCACGGGCGGCTCGGGGGAGGAGCGAAGCTGGTCCTCGTGCTGACCGCCCTGGTGGCTCTCGCGGTGGTCGCCCTGCTGGCCCTCGGCGCGGGGCCGGTCTCGGCCCACGCCGTCCTCGAGGGCAGCAACCCGGAGGCGGACGCGATCCTCCCCACCCCACCCACGTCGGTCGACCTCACGTTCAACGAGGCGATCACCCTGCTCCCCGACTCGATCCGCGTCTACGGCCCGGACGGGAGCACGGTCGGCACCGGCTCCGTGGCCCACAGCCATGGTGACGGGGCCACGGCCGCCGTTGCCCTGCGTGGCGACCTTCCGGACGGCACCTACCTGGTCTCGTACCGCGTGGTCTCGGCGGACTCCCACCCGATCGAGGGGGCCTACACGTTCGCCGTCGGGCACTTCACGCGGACGCCGACCGAGCTCGCCGGAGGCGGCAGCGGCTCGAACACGGTCGACGTCGGTCTGGGACTGGCCCGCTGGCTGAGCTACGCCGGCTCCGCGCTGGGTCTCGGCGGCTTCGCGTTCCTGGTCTGGTGCTGGCCGGCGGGGTGGGCCTCGCGGCGCGCACGGCTCCTGGTCTCGGGCGGGGTGGCGGTCCTCATCGTCGGCACCCTGCTCGCCCTGCTGCTCAAGGGTCCGTACGACGAGGGGTCCGGACTCGGGTCGGTCACCGACGGCCCCGCGCTGCGACAGGTCCTGGCCACGACGTACGGCCACGCGCTCGATGCCCGGCTGCTGCTGATCGCGCTCCTGGTGCTGCTGCTGACCTACCGCGACCACCTACCCCGACCGGCCCTTCTCGCCGCCCCCGCGGTCCTGCTCGTCGGCACCGGCGTGACCTTCGCCCTGTGCGGTCACGCTGCCGCGGGTGGCCATCGTCCCCTCGCGGTCGCCAGCGACACCCTGCACGTGGCCGCGATGAGCATTTGGCTGGGCGGCCTCGTGATGCTCCTCGGCGCGGTGCTGGTGTCGGGGCGGCGCGAGGAGGCCACGCCCCCGGTGCTGCGCTTCTCCACCCTCGCGACGGCTGCGGTCACGGGGCTGATCGCGACCGGCATCTACCAGACCCTGCGCGAGGTGCGGTCGTGGGACGTCTTCCTCCACACCCACTACGGCCACGTCCTCGTGGTCAAGCTCGGGATCGTCGGCCTCGCGTTCCTGGCCGCGGCGAGCTCGCGGACCTGGGTGTGGCAGACCGTCAACCCGGTGGTGACGGTCCATGCGGCCACGGAGGCGCCACCAGGACCGGTCGTGGACGGACGCCCGGCCCTGCGGCGGCTCCGGCGGAGTGTGGGTGTCGAGACGCTGCTGCTGATCGGCGTGCTCGCGGCATCGGCCATGCTCGTGACCAGCGACCCGGCGCGGTCGGCCGAACCGTCCGGCCCGATCACCCGGTCGATCGCGGTCGGGCCGGACCACGTCCGGGTGACCGCCGTCCCCGACGGTTCGCGTCGGGTGAAGGTCACGCTCCAGGTCACCGATGCCGCCGGGAAGGCGACCGAGCCGAAGGAGGTCGACGCGATGCTGACCCTGACGTCGGAGAAGATCGGTCCGCTGCCGGTCACGCTCGACGCCATGGGCCACGGCATGCGCATGGGCGAGGTCAGCGTCCCGGTCCCGGGTGACTGGCAGCTGGCCGTGACGGTGCGTACGTCGGCCATCGACGAGGCGACGGGGTACGTCGACGTCCCGATCGAGTAGCCCTCAGGCCGGTACGGCGGACGAACGACTCACCGCTCGGTGCCAGGCCAGGACCGGAAGCAGCAGCAGCGACAAGAAGCCGCCGGCGAGCGAGAGCACGGCGTAGCTCGTCGCGCCCACGACGATGCCCGAGAGCGCACCGCCGCCCGCGCCGGAGAGCGCGATCAGGACGTCGACGTTGCCCTGGGTGCGGGCGCGGGTCGCCGCCGGGGTGGAGTCGACGATGAGGGCGGTGCCGCTGATGAGCCCGAAGTTCCAGCCGAGCCCCAGCAGCACCAGGGCCAGGGTCAGCCAGGTCATCGAGTCGCCGGGGGACAGCCCGGCGATCAGCCCGGCCGCCAGCAGGGTGACCGCGGCCGCGGCCGCCATCGGCAGCCGTCCTACGCGGTCGACGAGCGGACCGGTGACCAGGGACGGAAGGAACATCGCGCCGATGTGCATCCCGATCACGAAGCCGATCTGGCTGAGCGAGCGGTCGTGATGACGCATCTGCACCGGCGTCATGGTCATGATCGCGACCATGGCGACCTGGGTCAGCACCATCACCGTCGCACCGACGAACACCCCGCTGCCGTGCATCGCGGCCGGCTCGCCCTCGAACTCCAGGTCCTGACCCGGCTGTCCCTCCGAGGTCTGACGCGCGGACACTGCCCGAGCCACCACGAACGGGTCCGGTCTGAGGAACGTGAAGAGCACGAGGCCGGCCAGTCCGTACGCGATCGCGGCGAAGAGGAACGGCCCGGCGAGCGCCGGGATGCCCAGACGCACGGCGAGGTCGCCCAGCGGCTGCACCAGGTTGGGCCCCGCGACCGCGCCGAACGTCGTCGAGACCATCGCGACCGACACGGCGGTGGCGCGACTCTGAGGTGGCGCCAGGTCGGTGCCGGCGTACCTGGCCTGGAGGTTCGTCGCCGTTCCGGCGCCGTACACGAACAGGCAGAGGAAGAAGAGCGGGGCATTGTCGAGGACGGCGGCGAGCACGATGCCGGCCGCCCCGGCGGCACCGGCGGCGAACCCGGCCGCGAGTCCGGGACGGCGGCCGGAGCGCTGGGTCAGGCGCCCGACCCCGAACGCCGTGAGCGCCGACCCGAGCGTGAACAGTGCGGCCGGAACGCCGGCCGCGGCGTCGCCCCCGAGCATCTCCTGGGCCAGCAGGGCACCCACGGTGACGCCGGCGGCCAGTCCCGCACCGCCGAAGATCTGGGAGCACACGACGACCGTGAGCGAGTGCCGGTAGAGAGCGTGGCGAGCGGTGGCCGAGTCGTATCCGCTCGAGCTGAGATCGAGATCCATTCCGGCTCCCCGTGCGACTCGGGGCCAGCATGCCAGTCGGCCGGCCTGCGGCCGGCCCGGCGGTCGGCCCAGCCGCCGGCACCAGGCCGAGTGGAAATGGGTCGGGCTGACAGGATTTGAACCTGCGGCCTCCTCGTCCCGAACGAGGCGCGCTACCAAACTGCGCCACAGCCCGATTGCCGCGCCGGCCCCGATTCATGACGACGGTGGGGGCACCCCGGGGGCGACAAGCATCGGCGAGCATACCCGAGCGGATCGGCCGGTCCGAATCGCCATCGGAGACGTGGATGGTGCGCCGGTCAGACCGCCGAGGTAAGTGTCAGCAGGGTCACTTCCGGACGGCACGCGGTGCGGATCGGGAAGTACGGCGACGTGCCCAGTCCCGCCGAGACGTGCAGCCAGGCCGAGCCCGCATCACCCGGCCGCGAGTCCGCGGGGTGGCGGTGCAGACCCTTGGCGCGGGCCGGCTCGA
>DATBDF010000344.1:0-4079 GCA_036270075.1 Nocardioides sp. | reverse complement strand
CGACCCCTCGCACGATGTTCTGGTCCGCCTGGTCGATCATTATGACGAGACCGAGCACCCACATCGGCCCGGAGGACACTCGGTCGATCGGGCCAACGGTCGGGCTCGCCGCGGTCGTCACCGCCGCTTTCTAGCCGATCGGGTCGAAATGGGGCGAACCGTCCCCGCCGGTTGGTCACCTCCCGCGACCCTGACAGGAGAGTCAGGTACGGTGGCGGCCGTGAGCGTCGGGGACGACCGCGCCGGGCACGATGACGTACGCGTCGGGGGGCAGACCGTCGACGACCAGTCGGCGGCGCCACCCTCGTCGCCGCCCGTCGTCGCCTACCGGGCCGCTCGGCGCTTCTTCACCGACCCTCGTACCGTCGGGGTCGCCCAGGCCGGTCCCCGGACAGCCGCCTTCATGGCCCGCACCTGGGCCCGCAGCCGAGAGGCCGCCGATGACCCTGGCGCGGTGCCCGCTCGACCGTCGGTGGGCCTCGCCGTCCAGGTCCTCCTGGACGAGCTGCTCATCTCCACGATGAAGAACCCCCGGCTGCTTCCTCGCCGGGCGGACTACGAGCGCGCCGGCATAGAGGTGGCACAGGCGTTCGAGCTCTACCGAGAGCGAGGATGGCTGGACAATCCCGAGACCTACCACCGGGCGCCGGCGCCGCCGGAGGTGTCGACGCGGGGCGAGCGGGTGCTCGGCCAGCCCTACGAGCACGTGAGCTTTCAGAGCGCGTACGAGCCCCATCGGGGCGAACCCGGTCGGGCGCGCTGGCTCGAGAAGGACGCCAACCGCACCGCGCACGCCTGGGTGCTTCGCCAGCCCCACGCAGGTCGCCCCTGGGTGGTCTGCGTGCACGGGTTCGGCACCGGTGCGCCGTTCGTCGACCTGCGAGCATTCCGGGCCCGACGCCTCCACGGCGAGCTCGGGTTGAACGTGGTGGTACCCGTGCTCCCCCTGCACGGCCCCCGGCAGCAGTCGGGGGTCGCCAGCGGCGACGGCTTCATGTCGATCGACCTGGTCGACACCGTCCATTCCCTGGCCCAGTCGGCCTGGGACGTGCGGTCGCTGATCCGCTGGGCAAGATTCGTCGGCGGCGACGCACCGGTCGGCATCTGGGGCCTGTCGGTCGGCGGCTACGTGGCATCCCTGGTGGCAGCGCTGGAGGACGACCTCGCGTGTGTCATCGCGGGCATCCCCGCCACGGACATCCTCGACCTCTACCAACGCCACAGCCCACCCGCGGTACGCAAGCGGGCGCTCGAGCATGGTGCCCTGGGGCCCGAGGCGACGGCCGTCCAGAGCGTGGTGTCGCCTCTCGTGCTGACGCCGAAGCTTTCCCGTGAGCGGCGCTACGTCTTCGCCGGGCTCGGCGACCGCATGTCCACCTCAGGCCAGGCGCTGCGCCTGTGGGAGCACTGGGACCGCCCCAGCGTCGCCTGGTACCCCGGGGGCCACGTCGGCTTCTGGTGGGTCGGAAGCGTCAACCGGTTCGTCACCGAGGCGCTGATCTCGTGCGGGCTCGCCGCCGCGCCGGCCGAGCGTCACCGCCCGTCGTCGGACGCGGCGGCGAAGTAGGCCGCCTCTAGCGCGGACCGGCCGGCCCGGCGCGCACCTCCGCGGTCAGCAGGAACTTCTGCACCTTCCCGTCCTTGGTCATCGGGAGCGCGGGCCGGATGCAGATGTGGTCGGGCACCTTGTAGCTGGCCAGGTGGTCCCGACAGTGGGCGAAGACGTCGCCCGTCGTGCAGGTCGATCCCGCGACGACGGTGACGAAAGCCCATACCTGCTCACCCGACGGGCCACCGGGAACGCCGACGACGGCGCTCCGTTCGACCGCCGGCAGTCGCGCGAGCACCCGCTCGACATCCTCGGGGTACACGTTCTGGCTGCCGCGGATGATCATGTCGGTCTTGCGACCGACGATCCGTACGTTGCCCAGTCGGTCCATGGTGGCCAGGTCACCGGTGCGGTACCACCGCTCCTCGTCCCGCTCGTCGGTCGAGGCGCGCGTCGGATCCAGGTAGCCCGCCATGGCGCTCGGGACGTTGCAGCGCAGCTCGCCGACGTCTCCGTCGGCGACCCGACGACCATCGTCTCCGACGACTTCGACCTCGGCGCCGGGAAAGGGCCGTCCGACCGTGCCCGTCTGTACCTCGACCGGGTCCTCCAGCCTGCTCACGAGCACCCCTCCACCGAGCTCGGTCGAGCCGTAGCCGATCGCGATGCCGCACCGGAACCGATCGCGCACCCGCTGCGCCAGCTCCGGCGGCACGGGACCGCCGCCCAGGCCGACGACGACCAGTGAGGACGGGTCGAACGACCCGACGGACCGCACGGACAGCATCAGCTCGGCCATGGCCGGCGTCACCGCCATGATGTTGACCCGTTCACGCTCGACCTGCTCCAACGCCACCCCGGGATGGAACGAGCGCATAGTCACCAGGCGGTGCCCACCGAGGAGCGCGCCAAGGAGCACCTGATGTCCCGAGACCGAGCTGAATGCGATCGGCGTCATCCACACCTGCTGGCCTCGGGCCCGCAGGATACGGCGGCCGTGCCGGCGCAGGATCGTCGCGACCCGACGGGCGCGCTCGCCGACGGTCCCGTCGAAGAAGCTCGCGTGCAGGCGATGCAGGGCCATCGTCGAGGCGATCACGGTTCGGTGGGTGTGGCCCACCAGCTTGGGACGTCCGGTCGTCCCCGATGTGCAGAACACCACCGCCAGGTCACGGGGCGCGGCTGACGCCGAGTCGGGCAGACGTCCCGATCGGCGCAGGGGCTCGTCGTCCTCCCGGCTCGAGAACCCGGTCTCCGCCGCGGCGAGCGTCCGGTCGCGGCCGACCAGGGCCACCACCACCGACTCGAGCGACCGTTCCGTCGCTGCCGCCCGGTGGTCACCATCGACGACGACGGTCCGGACCTCGGCGGCGGCGAGCATCTCGGCCAGCTCGCCAGGTGTCGACCGCACGTCGAGGTGGGCCACCACCGCGCCCAGGCGCCACACCCCGAAGACCGCCTCAACGAATGCGATGCCGTTCGGTACGAGCAGGCCGACCCGGTCTCCCGCCCGGACGCCCTTGGCGGCGAGCGCCCGTGCCAGACGGTCGCCCCCCGCACGGATCTGCCGGAGGTCCTCGCGTTGCTCGCCGCAGACCAGCGCGATGCCCCGAGGGGTGGCGTCGAGGGCGGCGTCCAAGGCCTGGGTCAGGTTCATCCCGACCCGCAGCGGCGAACGGGTCGACCTCATGCGCGTCGGCGCCGTCGCGACCCGAGCCGGACCCGCAGGTGACCCGGCGCGCGCACGACCTGGCCGGTCATCACCGGAAGCTCGCCCGCCAGCGCCATCTCCGGGAAGCGATCGAAGAGCGCCGACACCGCGACGCGGAGCTCCGCCCGACCCAGATGGCTGCCGGCGCAGTGGTGGGGCCCATAGCCGAAGGCGAAGTGGTCCGCGGGCGATCGGGCGAGGTCGAATCGCCCGGGGTCCACGTAGCAGGCCTCGTCCCGGTTGGCCGATCCGATGTGGGCGAGCGCCAGCGATCCTGCTGGGACCGGCGTGCCACCCACCTTGGTGTCGGCGGCGACCGTCCGACACGTCCATTGCATGGGTGCCTCCCAGCGCAGGCCCTCCTCGATGGCCCCGGGCAGGAGACCGGGATCGTCACGCAGTCGGCTCAGCTGGTCCGGGTGGACGAGCAGGGCATAGAGGATGTTGCTCAGCGCGGGGCCGGTCGTCTCTGTTCCCGCCCACACCAGCAGGGTCAACAACGAGAGCGCCTCGGCATCGGTCACCCGCTCGCCGTCGATCTCGGCGTTCACGACCTCGCTGATGAGGTCGGAGCGCGGACGGCGACGCCGGCTGGCGATGGGCTCGGCCAGCAGGCCCCGAAGCGCGCGCGCCGCCCGCACGGCGGGGATGGGCCGGTCCATGAAGCCGGCGATGGCGGTCGAGAGCTCGCCCAGTGATGTCGTGACGTCGGATGGCAGCCCCATCATCCGCACCAGCGCGAGCACCGGCAGCCGGCCCGAGACCGCCGCCGTGAGGTCGACCATCTGGCGGTCGGCGAGGTCGTCAAGCACCTCGTCT
>DATBDF010000343.1:0-2836 GCA_036270075.1 Nocardioides sp. | reverse complement strand
GAGGCGGTCGAACAGGTCGAGCACGTCCTGGGGCTCGTGGCCGTTCGCCCGGATCCCGTCGGGCCAGTACTCCAGCCAGATCGCCGGCCGGGCCTCCTCGAGGGTGCGCCGGGCGCCCTCCAGCACCGCCCACTCCCAGCCCTCCACGTCGACCTTGAGAACCGTCGGCAGGCGGCCGTCGAGGCGTCGCTCGCAGATGTCGTCGACGGTGACGACGTCCACCTCGACGGAGTCGCGGACGTTGGGAACCAGGCTGCCGTTGAGCGAGTGGTTCGCGAAGTTGGTCGAGCTGCGGAAGAGCGAGATCGTGCCGCTCGTGTCCCCCGCGGCGGCGGGCACGATCTCGACGTTGCGGTAGCCGCTGGAGCGGACGTTGTGCTCGAGCAGGGCGCGGGTGTCGGGCTCGGGCTCGAGCGAGACGACGAAGCCGTCGGGCCCGACCTCGGAGGCGAAGTACGTGGTGGTGTAGCCGTAGTTGGCGCCCACGTCGACGACCACGTCGCCGGGCTCGACGTACGGCTCGAGGTACTGCGTCTCGTAGGCCCAGCTCACCCCCGACTCCAGGACGTCGCCGTAGTGGCTCGCGTCCTCGCGCAGCACGGTGAGCTCGTCACCCCACGGCGTGCGGATCGTGACCGGCGTACCCCCGAACTGCTGCTCCCCCGACATCGTTTGCCCTCCCCGGCGGCTCGACTGCTCGTCAGCGTCTCACGCATCCGGGATATCGGGCACCCACTCACCAGCGGCGAGCTCTCCGGCGGTCCCACTCCCCAACGGGACACCCCGGCGTCTCGGGGGGACACCGGGGCATCTCATCGAGAGTAGGGCTCGGTCCGGGCCAGGTGTGGGACGCCGCGCTGGGCATGTCCCAGGCCCCGATCGGCCCGAGATCGGCTGATCGCGACGGCTGCCATGCCACGTTCACCCACCGCGTGGCCAGCACGCCGATCCTGTCGATGCGGTGCTCGGGTTGCGAGCGTCGTCCTCCGGCGTCGCGCAGGCCGAGATCCGCGACCTAGCCGTGGCCGATCAACTCCATCGAGTCCCTCCGCCGGTGAAGTACGCGATGCGGGCGGCCGCGTGGTCGACGTACGACTCCGCGAAGAGTCGCGGGAAGCGCTGCCTGGCGTCACACGAGAAGGCCGCCACGCAGCGAGCATGTCACCGGCTCCGGACCGGCCTGATCAGCGGCAGGCGTATGCCGCGGAAGGGGCCGCCCTCGCACGGGGACCATGAGGAGTCTCTAGGGGCCGCTGCCGAAGGTGAGCACCGAGACGACCCCGACCGCGATGAGCGCGAGCCACCACGGGCCGTCGAGCATCGCGGAGCGGCTGTCGGCGTGTGCGTCCTACACCGACGACGACCTCCATGCTCGCGGCCGTTCGGTCGGATCCGTGAGGCCGCTCGGCTGCCACGTGTCCTCAGGACGCGGGCATGCCGACCACCCGGCCTTGGGGTGGCCGGGTGTGGGGCGGGGCGGTCAGGTGTCGGGTGGCCCAGCCGGCTTGACCGTCGCGTCGAGGGTGCCGGTGTGATCGCGGAGGAACTGGTAGCCGTGGGGACTGGTCCAGAGGTAGGTGCCGGGGTCGAGGGCCAGGTAGGTCCAGGCGGTGTGGGTCTTGAGCCGGTGGTGTCGACGGCAGAGGGGTGCGAGGTTGCAGCTGCAGGTGACACCTCCCCGGGAGCGTTCGTGGATGTGGTCGAGGTCGCAGGGATGCTCGCCGCTCCCGTCGGCGCGGTCTGGTTGTTCGCCGGGACGGCACGTCCTCGCGGGGCGGGTGCACCAGGGGAAGACGCAGGTGCGGTCACGGACGGTGACGTGCTCGGTGATGGCGGCGCTGGGATGGTCGGCGTCGGTCCAGGTGCACTGGTGGAGGTCGATCACCGGCTTGACGGTGACGGCGGTGTCGGGGTGGCCGCACCAGCTGCGGACCTGCTCGGCGGTGACCAGGGCGTCGCCGCGCTCGAGCCGGGCCACGGGATCCACCCCGGCCAAGGCCGCGTCGGTGAGGTGGACGTACAGGACGACCTGCCGGTGCTTCGCACGCGCGGACCGGACGGAGCGCTCGGGCACCGACGTGAGGTCGAGCGGCAGCTGGTGGCGGGCGAGGTCGCCGACGGCCTGGGCGCGGCGCACGTCCAACGGTTCGGTGGACCCGAGGGTGGCGCGGTGGGCGGCGCCGGCGGTGACGGCGGCTTCGAGGTCGAGGGCGTCGGCGATGTCGAGCTCGGCCGCCACGGTCATGGTGCCGGTGAAGGAGACCAGCTGGTCGTGGATGGTGACGTGTCGTTTGTCCCACGAGGCCGCGGCCAGCCGTTCGACCTCCTCGGGCATGTGTCGGCCAATGGCCTCATTGACCAGCCGGTCCAGCTGGGCGGGCCGCAGCTTGTGCACCACCGGCGCGACGTGGCGGTCCACGTACGCCGCCGCGTCCTGGGAAAGGCGGGTGGTCTCTCGGGCCACCATCCGCGCCTTCCACGGCGCCAGGTCTCCGTCGGTGACCCGACGCCAGAGGCGCGGAAGGCGGTAGCGGAGCTCGAGACACTCGCCCAGGAAACCCTTGCCCGCCTCGGTGGACAGTCCGACCGCGGCGGCGAACTCGGCCACGGCGTACTCCGCGATCGTCGGGGCGCCGGGGCCGGCCAGGGTCAGGTCGGTCTGCCCGCAGCCGCGCAGCACGAAGGTGGCCGGCTCGTGGATCGAGTCCGCGGGATGGATCACGGCCCACTGGACCGCGAGCCGGCACAGGTCCGCCTCCGCCGCGTCCGCGGCCCGGCGACGGTCTCGGGCCACGGCGAGCACACCAGCAGCGGACCCCCGCCGGGTCTCCGGCCG
>DATBDF010000342.1:0-4766 GCA_036270075.1 Nocardioides sp. | reverse complement strand
GCCGGCCGCGAAGATCAGTACCGACGTCATACCGGAAGTTGCCTCCTCCAGACGGCGGGGCAGGGCAGGACGTCGCCGTTCGGCGTCACGGTCAGCTGTCGGGAGGCCCAGCCGCCGATGCAGGGATTCGGGTAGCGGCTGTAGTAGTCGGGGCCAGCTCCACCCGGTCGGCGCTCACCTCCTCGGCCGGGTCGTCGGCCTGGATGCTGACCTGCAGGTGGTCCAGGCCGACGGCCCACAGCTGCTCGGCCCTCGGACAGTAGAGCCCGATGGCGCTGGTCACGAGGCTGGTGTGGAGGCCCGGTCGCGGGCCTCCACCAGCACCCGTCGCACCCTCACAGCCCTGCTACTCCGGGAGGGCGAAGACGATCAGTGCGCTGCCGTGACCGGCCCCGAGCATCCCGGGGAGGAACCCCTCGATCCAGCCGCCCCACCCGACCGGCACGGCGACGTACTGCCGGCCGTCGACCATGTAGGTCGTGGGGCTGCTGTGGTGCCCACTGCCGCACTGGAACTGCCACAGCTGCTCCCCGGTGCGGGCGTCGAGCGCGTTGAACTCTCCGGAGGGTTCACCGGCGAACACCAGATCGCCACCCGTGGCCAGCACCGACGCGCACATCGGGATCTCGTTGCGCCAGCGCCACTTCTCCTCACCGGTGGCGTCGAACGCGCTGATGGACCCGGCCATGTCCTCGGCGTCCACCTGAACGCCCGCGCCCCAGTACGGGATGCTTTCCTTGAACTCCCGACGTCGCCGGGTGGCAGTGGCGCCGACATCCTGCACCGGCACGTAGAACAGCTCGGTCTTCGGGCTGTATGCCGCGTGTGTCCATTCCTTGGCGCCGGCCGGTCCTGGCCAGAAGTGGACCGGGTCTCCCTCCTTGTCGGGGTACCGCCTGGGCGTCACCTTGCCGTCCCTCGTGATCGCCCCCCAGTCGATCCGGTCCACGAAGGGGGTGACCTGGACCAATGCACCGTTCGTGCGATCCACGACGAAGAAGTAGCCGTTCTTGTCGAAGTGCCCCAGTAGCTTGCGCCCGCCCGATTCGAACAGAATGCACTCCATGGTGCTGTCGTAGTCCCACAAGTCGTGCGGGGTGCACTGGTAGTGCCAGCGAATCTGACCGGTATCCACGTCGACGGCGACGATGCTGTCGGTGTAGAGGTTGTCGCCCTCGCGGACGGCTCCGTCGAAGTCCGGTGCCGGGTTGCCGGTACCCACGTACAGCAGGTTGGTCTCCGGGTCGAACGTGCTGGTGACCCAGCAGTTCCCGCCACCTCGCGCCCAGGCCTCACCGTCGGCGGGCCAGGTCTCGGAGCCGGGCTCCCCGGGCTTCGGCACCATGTAGCAGCGCCACTGGTGCTCACCGCTGTCGACGTCGAATGCGTCCAGATGGCCGCGCACCCCGAACTCGCCGCCGGAGCTCCCCACGATGACCAAGTTCTTCACGACCAGCGGCGCGACCGTGGCGCTCTCCCCGGCCCGCACATCGCCGTAGGTCTTGTCCCAGACGCGCTTGCCATTGGTGGCGTCGAGCGCCAGCAGGTGGGCGTTCCCGGTGACCATGAAGACTTTGCCCTTGGCCACGGCTACGCCACGGTTCACGTTCCCGCAGCACAGCGACACGTCGTAGGGGACGGCGTGCTTGTACCGCCAGATCTCCTGACCCGTTTTCGCGTCGAGCGCCCAGAGCCAACCGTCCCAGCCGGAGAGGAACATGACCCCGTCCACGACGATCGGGGCGGCCTCGAACGCGTAGGTCGATGCGCCCGCGATCATGCCGGAGGTACCGGCCTGGAAAATCCAGGCGGGCACGATGCGCTTGACGTTCTCCGTGTTGATCTGGTCCAGCGCGCTGTACCGCTGCCCGTCATATGCGCCGTAGTAGGTGAGCCAGTTCTGGGGCTCCGACCTGGCATTGAGAATCCGCTCGTAGGTGACACCGGAGACCACGTCCGGCGCGGTTCCGGACTTGCCGCTCAGTGTTCCCTGGTCGATGGCCTCGCCCGCGTCCACGTATTCAACGGTCATTGCCAACTCCTTTACGGCCGTGGTTGGTCGGGGCGGTCGAGGCGAGCCTCCGGCGGAACGTCCCCCAGCACGACAATGGCCCCGGTCAGTCCCCGGCCTTCGTCGTTTCCCGTGGGGGAGCTGAACCAGTAGTACCCCGGGCTGTCGAGGTTGAGGGTTGCCCTTCCTCGCGAATGGTTCACCAACCAAATGAACTTCCGGTCGCCATTGCTCGGCAAGAGCGCACAATGCGTGTTCAGGTCGTCATTGAGGAGCTCGAGTTCGATATCACCCCCATGGGGCATGACCAGAATCGAGGGATCCCAGCTCAGCTCATCGGGCCGGATCCGGATTGTCGCCTCCATTCGACCATCGGCCTTCTCCGTGGCCTGCTCAATGCTTCCGGTCCCGAGCACCCGACCGAGTGCCGCTCTGTTCTGCTCGGCTAACCCGAGCTTGTCCAGCAGGTCTGCCCGCTCCTGCGCGGTCGTCATCGGGGATTCACCTCATCATTCCGAATTCCTACACCATCTTTCCGCTTCGGTCGCGACCACCGGGGGACCTCGCGGCTGGTGTATAGTTCCGCTTGGCACGCGACGTGCGGGTTGACACAAGAAAATACCCCGGGCCGCCTGGCTGCGATTGCGCGCCATACATTTCCATAAGGCAACATCACATCGCAATTACGTGGTCGGATGCCGGATCGGAAATCAGTAACGGAAAAGAACGCTACGCCGGGTTAGTCACACCGACAAGGGTGGGCGCCCATTCGGGCCGGCTTATGCCGTTCGTCCGCCATCAGCTACCGTTCGTACCCGGTTTGCCACCGTTTACGAGGAGCAGGCCGCACCACACCTCGTCGCGTGTGGCCGACAGCAGACCTGATCAATCGTTGCTGATCAACATTGGCCGGCCGGTCCCGGCGCCACTGCCGACATCTGAGTCCCCGACGGAGGATCAGGCAAGGTCGTAGCGGTCGAGGTTCATGATCTTGTTCCAGGCGGTTACGAAGTCGTGGACGAATTTGTCCTGTGCGTCGTCGCTGGCGTAGACCTCGGCGAGTGCGCGTAGTTCGGAGTTGGAGCCGAAGATGAGGTCGACGCGGCTGGCGGTCCAGGTGATCTGGCCGGTGGCGTTGTGGCCTTCGAAGGTCTCGGTGTCCGACCCTGCCGTTGCTGTCCAGGTCGTGTCCATGTCGAGCAGGTTGATGAAGTAGTCGTTGGTCAGTGACCCGGGTGTCGAGGTGAGCACGCCGAGTGGGGACTGCCCGGAGTTCGCGCCGAGTACGCGCAGGCCTCCTACGAGGACGGTCATTTCGGGTGCGCTGAGGGTGAGCAGGTTGGCGCGGTCGATCAGCAGGTATTCCGACGGTAGCCGGTGGCCCTTCCCGCGGTAGTTGCGGAATCCGTCCGTCGTCGGCTCGAGCGGGGCGAAGGAGTCCGCGTCGGTCTGGTCCTGGGTCGCGTCGGTGCGTCCGGGGGTGAAGGGGACGTGGATGTCGTGGCCGGCGGTCTGGGCGGCTTGTTCGACGGCGGCGCATCCGCCGAGCACGATCAGGTCGGCCAGCGACACCTTCTTGGCGCCGGTCTGGGAGTTGTTGAAGGACTCCTGGATGCCTTCCAGGGTGCGCAGCACCTGGGCCAGGGTGTCGGGGTCGTTGACTTCCCAGCCGCGCTGGGGTTCGAGGCGGATGCGTGCCCCGTTCGCGCCGCCGCGCTTGTCGCTGCCGCGGAACGTCGAGGCCGACGCCCACGCGGTGGAGACGAGATCGGACACCGACAGCCCCGAGTCCAGAATCTGACCCTTGAGGGCGGCGATGTCCGCCGCCTCGACGAGCTCGTGGTCCACCGTGGGGACGGGGTCCTGCCAGATCAGCGTCTCCTGGGGGACCAGCGGCCCGAGGTAGCGCTGGATCGGACCCATATCGAGGTGGGTCAGCTTGAACCAGGCCCGGGCGAACGCGTCCGCGAGCTGGTCCGGGTTCTCCAGGAAGCGCCGCGAGATCGGCTCGTAGACCGGGTCGAACCGCAACGCCAGGTCCGTCGTCAGCATCGTCGGGGGGCGCGACAGCGAGCCGTCCTCGGGGTCCGGCACGGTGCCGGCCCCGGCCCCGTCCTTCGGCTGCCACTGGTGAGCACCGGCGGGGCTCTTGGTCAGCTCCCACTCGTAGCCGAACAGGGTCTCGAAGAAGCTGTTGTCCCACCTCGTCGGGGTGGGAGTCCAGGTGACCTCGAGTCCGCTGGTGATCGCGTCCCGGCCCTTGCCGCTGCCGAAGGCGTTGTTCCAGCCGAGACCCTGCTCCTCGAGCGGGGCGCCCTCGGGCTCGGCGCCGACGTACCTGTCCGGGTCGGCCGCGCCGTGCGCCTTGCCGAAAGTGTGCCCGCCCGCGATCAGCGCGACGGTCTCCTCGTCGTTCATCGCCATCCGCCCGAAGGTCTCGCGGATGTCCCGGGCCGCCGCGAGCGGGTCCGGAGTGCCGTTCGGGCCCTCGGGATTGACGTAGATGAGGCCCATCTGGACGGCGGCCAGCGGGTTCTCCAGCTCCCGGTCACCGGTGTACCGCTCGTCGCCGAGCCAGGTGCGCTCGGGGCCCCAGTAGACGTCCTCGTCGGGTTCCCAGACGTCCGCCCGGCCGCCGGCGAAGCCGAAGGTCGTGAAGCCCATCGTCTCCAGGGCGCGGTTACCCGCGAAGATCATCAGGTCGGCCCACGAGACCTTGCGGCCGTACTTCTTCTTCACCGGCCAGAGCAGCCGG
>DATBDF010000341.1:0-9178 GCA_036270075.1 Nocardioides sp. | reverse complement strand
CGTTCGTAGGCCGAGACCGTGGCCTGCGAGGTCCCAGCCCGGCGGGCCAGCTCCGATTGGGTCAGCCCGGCCACCCGCCGGGCCACCGCGAGCAGGTAGAAGTCGCCGTCATCGATCGTGAGGATCCGCCCACCCTACCCGTTGATACCCGATCGAGCGTATATGGCCGACTGGTTGGCAAGCGCTGCGCACCTACCAGGTGAACCCCGTTCACCAACGGCCCTCCACCAACTGGTGCCGCCTGTTGGGGACGGGTGTCCACTCCACCCCCGGACCGCGCTTGATGGGGGTGGACCAACCACAACCATCACGACTACCCCGAGCGAGGCGAAACACGATGAGCACCAGCACCATCCGCCACCAGATCCCGTTCCCCGAGCGCGACCCCGAAGAGCTGCTGACACTGTCCGAGGCCGCTGACATCCTCAGAATGCCGATCAACACCCTGCGCTGGTGGCGCCAAACCGGCAAAGGCCCCGAGTTCTTCAAGATCGGCCGCCACCTGGTCACCACCGTCGGCGACCTCCGCCGCTACATCCGCGAACAACGACGCGGCAATACGCAGTCCTGACCGGACCGGACGACGGGCCTTCACCAGAGCCCACGGCCGGCCCAGACGGCGAGCGGGCCGGGCGGCGCGAGACGCCGCTTGGACCCGGACCACCGGCCCTGAGTGACGACTCGAAGGTGTCCAAAAACAGGCCGAAAACTCGCGCGGACGGTCGTCAACGATCGTGGATGCCAGACAAGGAGAATGAGTATTTGCCCAGGTCAGAGCATCATTAGTGGCGGCAACCGTTCAGGACCATGTATGGCTTGGCGCACACGAGGCGGCAACGAAGGGTTGTTGGTTCGAGTCCAACCGGGGGAGCCATCAGGCCTCCTCGTCGTCCTCGCCGTACTGAGCGGACTTCCGGCGTTCGAGCCGCCAGTGGACCTCATGGGTCTTCGGGTGTCGCCACTCACGTAGCCGATACTCGAAGCCCGGCAGCAGCACGATCGGGATCGGGTCGGGCGACGCTGGAGCCACGGCACCGACGACGATCTTGGCGTCGGTCGGGATGAACGGGGACTGAGCCGGCACGGGCGCAGTGTGGATCTCGACCGGATCTCGATAGGGACGCGCCACGCCTGGACGCTAGCACAGTGGCCCTTGAGTGACCTCTTATACTCTCGACAGTGATGCTATAGACCCCCTATAAACCTCTAATAAGAGGCGGCGAGGGCGACCGGCCCGGGCGGCGCTCTTCGACGGTGTCACAGGCCCCGGCTGCTGTCCCTCGTGGGGTGGGCCAGCAGCCGGCGCCCCCGCACCTCACGCGCACCAGCAACCAGCAGCACAGAACAAGCCATCACAGGCAAGGTCCCGATGTCATTCAGCCGCACGCCCACGACGCGTCGTCGGTCCCTCCTCGCCGAGCTCACCGTCGTACGGGTCCACGTGATCTCCGCGGAGCCGGTGATCCGGGCCGGGCTCCGGTGCCTGCTGAGCGGCCACACGGAGAACGTCGTGTTCGTCGACGACCTCAGGTTCCAGGCGGCCGACGTCGTGCTCTACGACGTGATCGGCCTCCGCCTCGGCGACGGTCAAGATCTGGTCGCCATCGCGATGAGCCACCCGTGTCGGGTCCTGGCCATGGCTCGCACCCTCCAACCCGGCCTGACGGCCCGAGCTCTCCGTCTCGGTGCCACCGCCGCTGTTCCACTGGGCGCCGAACCGGAGGAGCTGCTGACCGCCATCCACGATCTGGTCGAGGGCCGGTTCCACGACGGGTCCGCCGCCGACCGGGCGAACCGGTGCGACCGGGAACATCGGCTCGGGTTGGAGGTTCACCTCACTCCACGGGAGCACGAGATCCTCTCCCTGGTGGTGGCGGGTGCGAGCAACAAGGAGATCACCGCGGAGCTGGGGATCACCGCCAACACGGTCAAGTCCTTCATCCGGACCGCCTACTGGAAGATCGGCGTCACCACGCGCGCCCAAGCCGTCGCCTGGGGCGTCGATCACGGGTTCCCCTCCCACTTCGACGACGCCGAGCGGCTGCACCACAGCCTGCTCATCCAAGACGGCATCCGACGCGCTCGGGAGCAACGGGCCGCCCAGTGACAGAGCCCGGGACCAGGCGCTCGGGCTGGTGATCCGGCGCAGGTCACGTGCGTCACCGTCCGACCGGGTGACCTCGGTTCCGACCCGAGGTTGCGGGCGATGCGCTCCTGGTCGAGAACTTGCTCGAGTCCGGCGTGGCGATGTCGTACGGCGGCCGTCCTGTTCGTTGCACTGACGAGAGGCCCTCCACGAGGCGACGTCACGACCCCAGGAGATGACGCAGATGCACCACCCGAAGCCAGTCGCTCGCCGTCTCTTCGAGCTCACCGAGCCGATCTCGCTGGTCAACTTCTTCTCCCCGGAGCCGAACGACGCGATGGCAGCGCTCGGGTTCCGCAACTACTGGGACGGCTACTTCGCGGGACGCTCGGCGCCGCTCGGCCGAGTCCCGGCCGAGGTGGTCCACGCGGCGTTCTACAACTTCGCCGACGGCGAGGTGGCGCGCCACATCCCCAAGGTCTGGGACACGACAACACCCGAGGCTGCGCACGCCGCGCGCCAGCGAGGATGCGTGGCGGCGTTGCGGCGGATCCTCGGCGACCTCGTCGAGACTCCCGGGCTCGCGTGCGCAGCCGAGCTCCTCGCCCAGGCGTCAACCAGCGCCTCGACCGAGGGCCGGGTCATGTACGCCGGACTCCGCGCCCTCCCGATGCCCGAGGAGCCTGTGGCACGGCTCTGGCACGCGGCCAACATGCTCCGCGAGCACCGCGGGGACGGCCACATCGTGGCGCTGGTCTCCGAGGGGATCTGCGGGACCGAGGCTCACGTCCTCAGCGCCCTCGACCTGGGCATCTACCCCGCGGAGTCGTTCGGCCGCATCCACCACCTCCCCGAGGCCCGCCTGGCCGAGGTCATGAAGGGTCTGCGCGACCGCGGACTCCTCGATGCGGCCGGCCGCTTCACCGACGCCGGGCGTGCGACCAAGGATCGGATCGAGTCACGGACCGACGACCTCGCCGAGTTTCCGTACCGCGGGCTGGACCCGGAAGAGCTCGCGAGGCTGATCGACCTGCTCGGGCCCGTCTCCGGAAGACTCGAGGCCATGGGGTCGAACTCGGAGGCTGCCGGCTGACCTCCGCCCAGGCGGCCGGCCCCGGATGCCTCATCTGATGGCGCGACGACGTCGTCGAGCCTGGACGCCGATCACCACCAGCACCACCACGATGGTCAGAAGCGTGGAGTAGTGGTCGATCCGGTGGGCCACGTCGACGGCGGGCTTGCCGACCACATATCCCAGACCGACGATCGGGCCGACCCACAGCAGCGTGCCGACGACGTCCAGGGCCAGGAAGGTCCGCAGGCGCATCCCCGACAGACCGGCGGCCACGTAGATCAGCAGCGACGGCAGCGGGAGGTAGTAGGCCAGAACGACGGCCGCCGGACCGAACCGCTCAGCCATCCGCTCGAGCCGGGCGGCACGCGCCTCGCGTCTCGCCACGCCACGCGGCGACGAGTCGCGGCCCAGGATCAGGTGCAGTGCGCGGTCGCCCCAGCGCCGACCTGCCCACCAGAAGACCCAGTCGAACATCATCGAGCCGGGCACGCCGGCCACCACCGCGAACCACAACGGCAGCTCGCCCAGCCGACTGTGCGCCCCGACCGTCACCTCGGCCAGGGTCGACCCGCTGACGATCTCCAGCAGCAACGGGTGGGACCCGATCAGGGCCGGGACGAGCGGCAGCAACGCGAGCGAGTAGGCGGCGTACAGGGCGAACAGCAGTGCGATCGTGGTGTCCACCCGCCCGGCGCCGTCACCCCACGGCGTGGGCACCCGGCGTCGCGCCTGCGGCTCGGGGCCATCCGTGGCGACGGTCATCGGGTCGAGTGTCCCACCCACCAGGTCACGACCCCTCGGTGCGAGCCGTCGAGGACCCGAGCGACGCTCAAGCAGCTAGGGCGCCCGGACCGGGCGCGCTAGCCCTTACGCCGCAGGGTCACGTGCGTGACCATCGACGTCGACCGGGACGCCGCGACCTCGAACGACAGCCCGGCGAGGTCGCGGAACAGCGCCTCGCCGGAGCCGAGGACGATCGGCGCGATGTGCAGGCGCAGCTCGTCGATGTAGCCGGCCCTCAGGTACTGGTTGATCGTCGAGGCGCCTCCAGCGATCGAGATCGTCCCGTCACCCGCCGCCTCCGTGGCCAGGCGCAGCGCCTCCTCGGGGCCGCTGGTGACGAAGTGGAACGTCGTCCCGCCCTCCATCTCGACCGGCTCGCGTTCGTAGTGGGTGAGCACGAAGACCGGCCCGTGGTACGGCGGATCGTCGCCCCACCAGCCCTTCCAGTCGAGGTCCCAGTCGCCCCTGCCCGACGCGAACATGTTCCGCCCCATGATGTAGGCGCTGGCCGCGGTGATGGCCTCCCTCTCGGCGGCGTGCCGCTCGGGCTCCTCGAACATCCAGCGGTGCAGGTTCTCGCCGCCCACTCCGAGCGGGTCCTCGAGGCTCTGGTCGCGCCCGGCGATGAAACCGTCGAGCGAGATGCCCGGGTCCGACGTGAGATGCGGCATCAGTCCTCCTCCCACCCCATCGGGAGCACCTCGAAGGCGGTCGCGAAGGCGACGTCCATCCGTTGCCCGGTCTGCCGGCCGAAGCCCTCGAGGAACTCGCGCGGGTCCCAGTTCTCCCACCCCAGCCCGTCGATGTAAGCCTGGTGCGCGGCCAGCGACGCGACGCCGGCGTCGAAGGTGTCGGTGGTGTCGACCCCGTGCTTGGCACGATCGGAGCCGCCGACCCAGACCTGGCGCACCCCGCCCCACGGCTCGACGCCGTCGGACAGCTGCTCCGGGAAGACCCAGCGGTTGCCCGCGTCGCGCACCGCGTCGAGCACCGCCCGACCCGTGGCGATGTGGTCGGCCTGGTTCAGGATCCGGCCGCCGAAGGTGTCGTGGAAGTTCCCCGTGATGACGATCTCCGGCCGGTGCTTGCGCACGACCGCCGCGATCTCACGCCGCAACGGCACGCCGTACTCCAGGACCCCGTCGGGCTGGTGCAGGAACTCCACCGTCGAGACACCCACGATGCGCGCCGACTCGATCTCCTCGGCCTCGCGCACCTCGCGGCACTCGTCGGGGTGCAGGGAGTCGATGCCGGCCTCCCCGGAGGTCACCATGCAGTAGACGACCTCCTTCCCCTGACCGGTCCAGCGCGCTACCGCGGCGGCCGAGCCGAACTCCATGTCATCGGGGTGCGCCACGACGGCCAGGGCGCGGGTCCAGTCCTCGGGAAGGGGCATCAGCGGTGGTGGCTTGTCCATGACCTCGAGCATGCCGTCAAAAGCACTGGTCCGACAGACCGGGGTCCGGTTGGCTGGTGGTCGTGGTCGAGATCGCCGAGCTCGACGTGGCGGATGACAGGTCGCTCCGCGAGTTCTTCGACGTGGACGAGGCGTCGCAGCGCGCCGACCAGCCCTACGTCGTCCTGCGCACGTTCCCCCAGCTGGTGCAGATGTCGCGCAGACCGAGCCCGTTCTACCGCCGCACCTTGCTGGTCGCGCGGGACGGGGAGCGGATGGTCGGGACCGCCGACCTCGGCCTGACCGTCGAGGACAATCTCCACCTCGCCGACCTCGAGGTCCGGGTCCTTCCGGACGTCCGGCGCCAGGGGATCGGTCGACTGCTGCACGACGAGCTGGTACGCCGGGCCCGTGCCGCCGGCCGCACGACGTTGCTCGGGGCGCTCAACCAGCCGCTGGCGGGGGAGTCCCCGGCATACCGCTTCGCGACGGCACTCGGCTACGAGGTGGTGCACGAGCAGGACCACCACCTGCTCGGGCTCCCGGTCGCCGAGGAGACGCTCGACGAGGTCGACCAGACCCCTGCCGGATACGAGATCGTCACCTGGCAGAACCGTGCGCCGGAGGACCTGGTGGCGGCGTACGCCGCGATGCACACGCAGATGGGTCAGGACGTGCCGACCGGTGAGGTCGACCACCAGCCGATCGAGGTGACCGTCGAGCGCGTGCGCGAAGGGGAGCGACGGACCACGGAGGCGTACGACACGCTCGTCGCGGTCGCGCGGCGGGTTGCGGACGGAGTGCTGGGGGGCTACACCGTGGTCCACCTCGCCCATGGCACCGACTACGTCGTCCAGGACGACACGCTGGTGATGCCCGACCACCGCGGCCACGGCCTCGGGATGGCGCTCAAGGTGGCGAACCTGCGGATCCTCGCCGCCGAGCATCCGGAGCGGCGGGTCGTCCACACGTGGAACGCGGTCGAGAACACGTTCATGCAGGGCATCAACAGCAGGCTGGGCTACCGGACGGTCAACCGCGAGCTCGAGGTGCAGCGCCGGATCGCCGATGCCTGAGTGGTACGACGTACTCCCGGCCCGCGACCGGAGCCTGTCGCAGCGGTGGGGGACCGAGGCGTTCCGGGCGGAGCTGCGCGACTGGTGCGTGTCCGTGATCGGGCCCGTGACGGCGATGAGGCAGCAGAAGCTGCGGGGTTGGGCGACGGTGTGGCGGGTCGAGACCGCGGAGGGCGTCTGGTTCGCCAAGCAGAACTGCCCCGGTCAGCAGATCGAGCTCCCCCTGATGGCGGCCCTGGCCCGGCTCGTCCCCGATCGGGTCGTCCCGGTCACCGCCGTGGGTGACGGCTTCCTGCTGACCCCCGACCAGGGCGACGTGTTCTACGAGACCGCCGGCGGCGACCTGGAGAACTGGGTGCGCCTGGCTCGGGAGGCGGCCCTCCTGCAGCGCGAGCTCGTGCCACACCTCGACGCGCTCCTGGAGCTCGGGATGTCGCAGCTGCGACCGGAGGAGGCGGTCGCGTACCTGACCGCGCGGATCGACCAGTACGCCGGACTCCCCGCCGACGACGCACGGGTGCTGGCGCCCGAGGTGGCGGCTCGGCTCCGCGCCCACCTGCCCGTCGTACGCCGGTGGGCCGACCAGGTGGCGGCCCTCGCGCTGCCGTTGACGCTCAACCACAACGACCTGCACGAGAACAACGTGTTCGATGTCGACGGCCGACTCCGGTTCTTCGACTTCGGCGACTCCTGGGTCACCGAGCCGCTCGGCGTCCTGCTGATCCCGCTGAACATCCTCGGCGAGAAGCTGTCGGCCGACGGGGACGACCCGCGGCTGTGGCGGGTGGCGGACGCCGCCCTCGAAGTGTGGAGCGACGTCGTCCCCGTGCGCGAGCTCCGGGCCGCTCTCCCGGCCGCGCTCTCGCTCGGGCGGCTCGGCCGGGTCGAGTCCTGGGCCCGCTGCCAGCCGTCGCTCTCGGACGAGGAGCTCGACGAGTGGGGGCACGTGGCAGCCGCCTGGCTCGGCGCGCTGGATGCGGCTCCGCCGGTGCTCGGGCGTCGGGCGACGGTCTAGCAGTAGGCGCGAGGGTGCACGCCGACGTAGTTGAGCGGCCCGGCCACGACCGTCAGCAGTGCGCTGCCGACGAAGTCGCAGTCGCGCTCGGCGTCGGTGTTGAAGTACCCGCGGTCGTGCGCAGCACTGGCTCCGAGGACGAACCAGATGATCACCAGGATGAACAGGAAGCTCTTCACCGGACCCCTCCGTCGCGGCCGATCTGGCCGGATTCTAGGGCGTGAGGGCCGGGTCCCGCCGGTAACGCCACGAACCGAGGACGGTGAGTTTTCCGAGCTGGACGGCGACCCAGGCCAGCGCGAGGCCCGCGATGTCGTCCACCGCGAAGTGCCAGCCGAGGTAGACCGTGGCCAGCAGGGTCCCGACGAGGAAGACGCCGGCCGCCCACGAGAGCACACGGAGGCCGTAGAACCTGGCCATCAGGAAGATCAGGAAGCTCAGCGCACAGTGCAGGCTGGCGAACGCCGAGATCTGGGCGAACGCGTCGTGCGCCTGCGGGTGGGCGAGCAGGTCCGCTCGCTGCTCGACGTACGTGGCCTGGGTCGACTGGATCGACGTGCGAGTCAGCCCCGCGAACTCCCCCGGTGCGGCGTGGAACGGGCCGAGCGACGGGATCAGGTAGTAGGTGCCGACGCCGATGATCCAGGCCCACATCGCCGACACGACGAAGACGTACGCCGACCGCACCGTGGGGGTGAAGGCCAGTGCCGCGACCAGGGAGAGGGTGACCACCGTCGAGAACGACTCGTAGAGGTCCGTGAGCCCGCGCGCGGCGACGTCCTGACCCAGCAGGTCGTGCAGCAGCACCGCCGGGCTGTGGCCGAGGAACAGCCCCTTGTCCCAGCGCAGCAGCATGGCGTCGTGCGGCGCGAGCAGGACGTCCCAGCTCTTGAGGTTGCGGTAGCAGAGGTAGACGACCTGGTAGGCCACCAGTGCGAGGACGATCATCCCGATCCGGTACGGCGTCCACCGCTCCCGCGCCGTGCGCCACACCGACCCACCGCCGCGACGTCGCCCGCGGAACCACCGGACCACGATGTCCACGACCGCGAACACGAGCAACGTCTCGCCCGTGCTCAGGATCTTGTGGGCGAACAGCTTCCCGCTCGGGTCGCGGAACGGGATGTCGATCGCGAGCGAGCGCGTGATCGCGATCGCGCCGAACACGACGACGATGGCGAGGACCCGGAGCACCCAGGCCCACTCGCGAGCAGGCGCGCCGTCGGCGGACGCGCCCGTCTGCTCGTCCGTCGTCCTGCTCGCTGCGCTGTCCATCGAGAGCACATTCAACCCGGTGACCGGTCACCGCGCCGAACCCAGGAGGCCGGACCCGGGCAGAATGTGCCGCGGGGCGGTAGCTCAGTCGGTCAGAGCAAGGGACTCATAATCCCTGGGTCGTGGGTTCGAGCCCCACCCGCCCCACCACCTGCACAAACGCGGGGATTGGATCCCGCACAACGGTTGCACAGAGGAGTATCTTGCTCCTGTGAGCACCCGTCAAGCACCCGCCAGAGGCGAGCCGTTACGTGACTTTCTCGCCGACTGGCGGGTGCATCTGCGTGCGAAGAACCGCTCGAAAGGCACGATCGAGTCCTATCTCACCTGCGGAACGTCTCTCTGCGACTGGCTCGACGGCCAGCCGTACGGCGCCAATCTCACGGACGTGACGAGCCGGGTACTCGAGGCGTATCTCGCGCAGATGCACGAGCGCGTCGCGCCCGCGACCGTCGCGAAGCACTACCGCTCG
>DATBDF010000340.1:0-2919 GCA_036270075.1 Nocardioides sp. | reverse complement strand
CGACCGGCATCTGGGGAAAGATGGCCGCGGAGTACACCGCGTTCCACCTTCCCGGTGCGGGGACGACGGTGGTGTGGTCGTGGATCTTCACCGGCCACGTGGATCACCTGGGAGGCCTGGACGAGGCCGTGCACAGCCTCGCCTGGCCGGCGCGCTGACCCGGCGTGCCGGGTCGCGTGGCTCTCAGCAGACGCCCGCTGTCGCGGCCGCCACCGTGGCTCGGTGGTAGGCGCGGATCTGCTGGACTCCCTTCTTCCAGCCGGGACCAGGCCGAGGGTGGCCATGCCGACCAGGATTCCGACGACGAATCCCGAGGTCGTGCGCGTCAGTCGGGGGTGCCGGCGCTCGGACGGTGCTGCCCGGTCCACCCGTTCGGCGCGCGCCACGCGTTCTGTTGCCCGGGCGGGGACCGCCGGGGCACGGGCTTCACACCGTTTGCGGGCCGGGGACCTCACCGATCTTCGGGATAGCCCGCCACCGGCGGCATACGTTCCTCCACAGCCGGGCAACGGGACGGTGTCGGTCCTGCCCGGCTCGGGGCAGCCTTGCTCCGCGGCGGCACTCGACACCAACGGGAAGGAGCCACACGATGTACGGCGACACCGCGATCATCCGGGCACACGCACGCCGGATGCGCGAGAGGGCGCACGAGATCCGGGACGAGTCCGCCGCCCTGGCCGGTGCGGCGGAGGCGGTCCCCTGGGCCGGGATCGCGGCCGACGCCATGCGTCGGCTCGCTCGCGAGCATGCCGGCTGCCTGCGAAGCTGCGCCACGGCCCACGAGGACGCCGCCGAGGCACTCGACCACCATGCTCGCGAGGTCGACCGGCTCGAGGAGCTGATCGCGAGCATCGAGAAACGCGTACGGGGACTGGTCGAGTCGGCGACGTCCGGACTGGGGGGACTGATCGGACACGTCCTGCCGGACGGCATCGACCGATGGGTCCACGACTTCGACCCGCCTCCGCCCGGGAGCCGGGAGTGGCTCGACGTCCGCGTGCCGAGATCCGCGTGAACCACGCGGACCTGGTCGTCGACCTCGACCTCGCCGTACGCCGCGACGGGTCGGTGGCCCGCACGAGATCGCGTCACGTCCTTCAGGGCCGCACGGTCCGCGTGATCACCACCGACGAGGGCGGGCTGCGTGTCCGCATGCTCGACGTCCGCGCGTGGAGGTCCGAGCTGGCGCAGGCGTGCCGGGTGCGAGCTCCTTGCCCGGCCGTGTCCGCGCCCGACCCGGGGCTCGAGCTGCCGTGGGATCTCGTCGTCGGGACGGGCAGGGCTCTGCGCGACCGGCGGGCGGACGTGTACGCCGAGCTGATGGCTCGAGCACGGCCCTCGGTCCGCGACGAGCTCGCGCTCGTGCACCGTGGGACCACCGGGCGCCTGCGCGCCGTCGGCGCGATGCCCGGCCGTCGACGCATCGGCTGGGTCTCGTGGGTCCTGCTGGCCGACGGATGGCAGGCGTTGACCCCCTACGTCACCGACGAGCCCACCGGCCGTCGCGCCATGGTGCGGCTGGAGGGACGCCGACCCGAGGACCTCGCCCGTGAGGTTGCCCGCTGGATGTCCGGAGCCGGCCGATGACCCTGGCCGGCCCTCCGATCACGGGCGTGACCGGCGGCGTCGGCGGGATGAGCGCGACGTACGCCGCAGTCCGGGCGCTGGCC
The DNA here is from genome assembly GCA_036270075.1 of Nocardioides sp. Lineage (GTDB taxonomy): Bacteria > Actinomycetota > Actinomycetes > Propionibacteriales > Nocardioidaceae > Nocardioides. The sequence continues at coordinate 1,249 of DATBDF010000340.1, read as the reverse complement.
GCGAGGTTCGGCGCGGCCGGTGGTCGGCTGCGGGCGTGGGCTGCCGCGGACGCCCGCGTGCTCGTCGATCCCGCCCTGGTCGAGTCCGCACCGTTGTCGCCCCTGACGTTCACCGAGGCCGAGGGTCGGGTGCTCGTGGCGGCCTCCGGCGTGCACGGCGCTGTCGAGCTGTCGGTCGCCTACGAGGCGGACGCCGTCGTGGTGCGGGCCGCCGTGACGGCGTTCGAGCAGTGCGACCGCCTGGTCGCGAGCGCCTTCGACGCCCTGGACTACACGGTCGGGCGCGACGTCGGGTACGCCGCATCCACGTGCGCGCCCTCGCTACTCGTGCTCGGGCTGACCGGCGCGGCCTCGTGGCGGCGCCTGCCCGCGAGCACGCGCCGGCGGCTCGGCGACGACCTCGAGACGTGGGCCGACGAGCACCCCGGCCTCGTGCAGCAGGGTGTCGAGTCGAGCGGCGGTCTGCTCGACGGGCTCCTCACGGGGTCGCCGCTCCTCCCGGGCGCACTGCCCCTGACGCCGTTCCACCCGACGGCCGCCGATGCCGCGGCCGACCTGGCCGGCCTCTACCCGCCCGAGGGAGAGCCCGTGGTCCGACACCGCCCCGACCTGGCCGTGCCGCTCGGCGACACCCCGCCGTCCGGCCTCGCCGACCTGATGCGTCACCTCGGCGAGACCAACGCCCTGTCCCCGGCCGACCACCCGGGTGACCAGGGCACGATCGAGGTCCAGACCCTGCACGACGTGGACGGGTCGGTGCGCCACATCGTCTACCTGCCGGGCACCGACGACCTGGCCACCAGCCCGTGGCACGCCGACTCCGACGTGCGCGACCTGCCGGCCGACCTCCGCGTCATCTCCGGCGCGGACTCGACGTACGCCGAGGGCATCCGGAAGGCCATGACCGAGGCCGGCGTCGGTCGGCACGACCCGGTCCTGCTGGTCGGGCACAGTCTCGGCGGCATGGAGGCGGCGTCGATGCTCGCGCACGGCTCGGGGTTCGACGTGACGCACGTCGTCACCGCGGGCTCCCCGGTCGCCGGCATCGCGGGCTACCCCTCCGGCAGCCACGTGCTCTCACTGGAGAACCGCGGCGACATCGTGCCCCTCCTCGACGGCCACGACAATGCCGACTCCGTGCCGCAGGCGACCGTCCGGTTCGACGACCACGAGACCTCCGTCGTCGGCAACCACGACCTGCGTCACTACGTCCGGGGAGCCTGCGCGGCCGATTCCTCCGACGACCCGT
>DATBDF010000339.1:0-2410 GCA_036270075.1 Nocardioides sp. | reverse complement strand
CCGGCGCCGCCCGATCACGTCGCCGCCCGGCGGCGGCACGCTCGCCCGGCCGAGCCGCGCGAGCAGCGGGCCGGCCAGGAGGAACGAGGCCCGGATCCTCTCCGCGAGCACCGGGTCGACCTCGTACGACGAGAGCCCTTGCGGCTCGACGCGGACCTCGTTGGGGCCGGTCCACTCGGCGCTCGCGCCGGTGCCGCACAGGAGCTCGAGCATCGTCTCGACGTCGCGGATGCGCGGGACGTTCGAGAGCGTGACGGGCTCGTCGGCGAGCAGGCATGCAGCCAGAATGGGCAGGGCCCCGTTCTTGTTCCCGGAGGCCCGGATGCGCCCGCTGAGCGGATTTCCGCCCTCGATGACGAGGGCGTGCGGCACCGTCACGACCGACATGTCCGCGCAGGATAGCCGGGGCCTGAGACGGCCTTCGACTAAGAGCAAGCAGGCATCGGCGGCAGGTCGCGCAACCGCACGAAGGACATCCGCAGCAGCGGATGGCGCGCCTTCTTGGTCGGCCCGTATGTCACGAGCAAGTCGGTGGAGTCGACCAAGGCGGACCCCCCGTGCGTGCTGACGCGGACGTAGCGGCGGAGCCTCGCGTCGGCTACGAAGACGCCCGGGTAGATCCCGAAGGCGACGTAACGACCGCTGACCTGCACCGAGTTGTCGACATGCTGGAGATGCCGTGTGGCGATCGCCTCGGAGGGCTGCGCACCGGGGGAGGGCGACCACCAGAGGGACTTGTAGGACGCGTTCGGGTAGGCGATCCGCTGCCCGTCTGTCTGCAGACCGGTGACGTTCCGCAGAGTCCGGAGAGCCGGCGGCAGACGTACGGGCGTACCCGTGAGCGCGGACGCGGCGTGCATCGCTGTCGGGACGCCCGGAGCCGAGGCTTCGGCCCAGACGACGATGTGGTGGTCGAGCAGGAACGCGCCGCCTGGATGGCCGTGCCGAACGACCAGGTCACGGCCCGTGCGGAGGTTGTAGGTGTGGATCTCGCCGAGCTGATCCGGCCCGACGCCCTGTACCCACGTCGCCATCCCGTCGCGAACGTCGGGGCCGCGCCAGGGACTCTCCCAGAACTGACCGGTCGGCCCTCGCACCGCGGCACCGAGCCGTGTCAGCTTGCGCGTCTGCGTGTCCCAGGCCCACGTCGTGAAGTCGTTGAAACCGTCGAAGCCGTGGTACTCGTTCCAGACGAGCCAGCGGCCGTCGAGAGCGGCCCAAGCCTGGTCGAACTGTGGGTCGGGGAACGCCTTGACCCTCGTGAGGCGACCCGTACTCGTGTCGATCCTCGCCACTCCCGAGAACCCCGGCAGGTACGCACTGGCGAAGAACGAACGGCCGTCGTGCGCCAGCGCCAGAGGCACGAGCGAGGCCGTTCGCGATTGGGCCACAACGTGTCGCGAGAGCACCCGTCGCCAGGCCACGCTCGAGCGCGCCTCGCACCAGCCGCGCCCCGCGTGCCTCGCCGCGGGGGCCCCGCCGACCGAGATCACGCCGGTAGCCGCGAAAACGGCCGCCAGCGCGAGAGCGGTCCGCCCACCGCGAAGTCCGCTACCAGACGTAGCCACGTCCGGAGACGATCGAGACGATCTGGTAGCTCGGGAGGTTCGAGTACGCGGGAACGCTCCCAGACCATGAGATCGAGGTGGCACCGTGGACCGAGTCCTCGTACAGCGTGGTCCCACCCGACCCGTAGTAGCCGCGAATCTCGAACCAATGGAAGATCTGCTCGTTGCCGGGATGCCCGACGAGGTGATACCCGCCCGGAACCTCCCACGCGTTGCCGACTACCGGGGCCCTGATCGACGAGACGTCCATCTCGAGGTCGTTCTCGTATGTCTGGATCGCGCTCGACGTCGCAGAGCCGACAGGCTGCGGCACGTAGTAGTTGCGACTCTGGTACCTGTTCAGGACGTCCGGGACCGGATATCCCGAGGGCGAGGTTCCACCACCTGACCACGCCGTGCCGGCGGTCGTCGTGCGTAGCGCAGACGCGGCGGCCGCCTGCGAGAGGGAGACGCCGACGACGTTGAGCGCCTCGTGCACCGAAGCCGGCCCGCAGTAGTACGAGGTTGCCTGCGGCGTTTGATTGGCGGCGATGGATGCCGAGCTCGGATAACCGCCGCCTCCGCCACACGCACTCCCGCATGTCGAGTCCGGGACGCCGAATGCGAGGGGAGATACCGACCCGGCGCCGAACGGGCTCTGCGCAGCACGTTTCTCGGCCGTCATCTTCAGCTGTTCCGGGGTGAGAGGCAGGTGGGGATCGGTGTCGTGCGCGGACTTCCAGGCGATGTCATCCGCCTGCGCGAGCCCGGCGAAGACGAGCAGACCGATGACGAGCGCGATCGTCACCACGATCGAACGACGGGCGATGCGCATAGCCGACTCCTTCCGGAACGAGAATCAC
>DATBDF010000338.1:0-3034 GCA_036270075.1 Nocardioides sp. | reverse complement strand
GGGGACCAGCAACGTGCTGGGGCGGGCCTTGAACTTCTGCCAGCCGAAGCCGATCGCCGCGGTGGCACGGTACGGCGTGGTGTCCATGGGCGCGTCGTACGGGTCGGTCATGGCAGGCAATCTAGGGGTGGGTGTCAGCACCTGTCACTAGACACCCCGCCACCCCCGACCCCGATCGGCGGACCCGACCTGCTCAGGTGGTGCGCGCAGCGGGCGGGGCCACGGGCTCCCCCTGCAGTCGGCGGAACGTGTAGGCGAGACCGACCAGCACGACCGGCACGGCGACCAGCAGTCCGATCAGGCACACGATCGCGCCGGCGATCAGGCACAGGACGGCCAGCAGGTACCACAGGATCGTGGGACCGAGGTTCTTCGTGCAGAGGCGGAAGCTCGCGCTGATCGCGTCGGTCGCCGACATGTTCTTGTCGACGATGTAAGGGATCGTGAACTGGGTGAAGTACCCCACCAGCAAAGCCGGGAAGTAGCACAGCACGGTGCCGACCAGGGTCAGCAGCCCGATGATGACGGCGGCGATGATCACCTGGAGCTTGTCCCAGCCCTCGAAGAGCTGGCCCAGCGAGAACCCGCGGCCGTCGGCGACCGCGAAGCCGCCCTTGTAGAGGCCGGCCGACAGCACCGAGACGATCAGGGTGGTGATCGCGCTGGAGATGGCGGCGGCGATGAGCACCGTGCTGAGGCTCGACTCGGAGTCGGTCATGCCGCCGACCACGACCAGGCGGATGAGCACCGAGATCACGATGACCGCGATCCCGATGACCAGGGTCGGCACCAACAGGGTCGCCGGGCTCGCGGTGAAGTGCCGCCACCCGAAGCCGACGGCGTCGGTCGGGCTGTACGCGTTGGGGTCGGGCGCGCCGTAGGGGTTCGGCTGCGGTGGGGGAGCGCCGTACGCACCTCCGCCGCCGTAGCCGGCGTCGCCGTACCCCCCGGGACCGCCCGTCGCCGCGCCGTACGGGCTCTCACCGGTCGGCGGTGGCGGCGGTGGAGGTACGTCGCCACCGGGTGGGGGAGGGGTGGGTGCATCGCCGGAGCCTGCGCCGGAGCCGTCGCTGGGACCAACCGGTCGAGGAGGCTCGTTCGGATCGCTCATGGCAGGGCAATCTAGGGCGAGCGCGCGCGCCTGTCACTCGTCCGATCGTGCGGTTCAACGAACCGGACCCCGGTCCGCCGAGAGGCGGAGCCGGGGTCCAGGTCGAAGGAACGTCCTCAGTGCGGGATCGAGCTCACTCCTCGCCGCGGATGAAGGCCTCGACGCGGGCACGGCCCTCGTCGTCGGGCAGCTGCACCGGCGGGCTCTTCATCAGGTACGACGAAGCGGAGATGATCGGGCCGCCGACGCCACGGTCCTTGGCGATCTTCGCGGCGCGGAGCGCGTCGATGATGATGCCGGCGGAGTTCGGGGAGTCCCAGACCTCGAGCTTGTACTCCATGTTCAGCGGCACGTCGCCGAAGGCGCGACCCTCGAGGCGGACGTAGGCCCACTTGCGGTCGTCGAGCCAGGCGACGTAGTCGGACGGGCCGATGTGGACGTTGCGGTCCTGGATCTTGCCGCCCAGGGGGCCGTGCAGGTTCGAGGTCACCGACTGGGTCTTCGAGATCTTCTTGGACTCCAGGCGGTCGCGCTCGAGCATGTTCTTGAAGTCCATGTTGCCGCCGACGTTGAGCTGGTAGGTGCGGTCCAGCACGACGCCGCGGTCCTCGAACAGCTTGGCGATCACGCGGTGCGTGATCGTCGCGCCGACCTGGCTCTTGATGTCGTCACCGATGATCGGGACGCCGGCGTCCTCGAACTTCTTGGCCCACTCGGGGTCGGAGGCGATGAAGACCGGCAGCGCGTTCACGAACGCCACCCCGGCGTCGATGGCGCACTGGGCGTAGAACTTGTCGGCCTTCTCCGAACCCACGGGCAGGTAGGAGACCAGGACGTCCGCCTGGCTGTCCTTGAGGACCTGGACGACGTCGACCGGCTCGGAGTCGGACTCCTCGATGGTCTCCAGGTAGTACTTGCCCAGACCGTCGAGCGTGTGGCCGCGCTGGACGATGACGCCCGTGGGAGGTACGTCGCAGATGCGGATCGTGTTGTTCTCCGAGGCCTGGGTGGCGTCGGCGAGGTCGAAGCCGACCTTCTTGGCGTCGACGTCGAACGCAGCGACGAACTCGATGTCGGAGACGTGGTAGTCACCGAACGTCACGTGCATCAGGCCGGGCACGTTGCCCGCCGGGTCGGCGCCCTGGTAGTACTCGACGCCCTGGACCAGGGACGTCGCGCAGTTGCCGACGCCCACTATTGCTACTCGTACCGAACCCATGAGGTCCTGTTCCTTCCTAGCGGGTGTTTCCGGTCGTCGCGTCGGCCGCGGGGGCCGCGCTGGTGGTGGTGGTGTCGCCCAGGTCATCGCCCGGGTGGGCGGTGTCCGACGGCGGTACGTCCGGCTGCCCCGAGGGCGCCGGTGCGCCCGTCGGGAGGGTGGTGCTGCGCTCGGCGTTGATCAGGTCGGTCAGCCAGGCGACCTCGCGCTCGACGGACTCGATCGAGTGCCGACGGAGCTCGGACAGGTAACGGTCGTCGCCGCCCCGGCTGGAGTGCTGAGCGCGGTCGAGCCGCTCCTGCAGACGGGACAGGCGTCCCTCCAGGATGCGGAGCCGGACGTCGGCGTCGGTGCGGGAGAAGAAGGCGAACCTCGTGGCGAAGGTGTCGTCCTCCCACGCGGCCGGGCCGGTGTCGGTGATCTGCTCCCCGAAGTAGGCACGCCCGGCGGGGGTGATCTGGTAGACGATCCGCAGGCGCCGCGAGACTCCGGGAGACTCCGCGGCGACCTCGGTGACCCAGCCGGCTCGAAGCAATCGCTTGAGCGCGGGGTACAGCGAGCCGTAGGACAGCAACCTGCCCCAGCCCAGCAGCAGGTTGAGCCGCTTGCGCAGCTCGTAGCCGTGCAGGGGAGACTCGTGGAGCAGGCCGAGAACGGCCACCTCCAGCGACTCCGCCTTGCGCGCCACGCCTGCTCCCCTCGGT
>DATBDF010000337.1:0-8159 GCA_036270075.1 Nocardioides sp. | reverse complement strand
ACGTCGGGGCAGGCGTTCGCGTAGTCGATCGGGTAGACCTCGTCACCCTTGACCAGCATCTCGCAGGAGTTGAACTCCCAGTGGAAGAAGGCGTCCACGATCCTCGAGATCGCCACCGACTGCTTGCCCGCACTCTCGCCGAGGAAGCCGTGGCTCACGTGGTAGCGCTGGTGCATCGGCTGCTCGGGCCGGAAGTCCATCACCATCGTCTCGGGCCCGATCGAGAGTGCCCGGGCGAAGTGGTCGTAGTCGACGGTGGCTTGGAGGTGCATGAGCATCTCGCCGGACTCGTCGTACGCCGTGTGCAGGTCGCGTTGGTCGTCGACCCGGCTGACGCCGCGCCAACCGCCGCCGTCGAACGGCTTCATGTACAGCGGGTAGCCGATCTCGGCAGCGATGACGTCGAGGTCGAACGGCTTGTTGTAGGTGGCACTGGTGTAGGTCCAGCGGTGGTTGTCGACGGGGTTCTTGTAGGGCACCAGGATCGTCGGCGGCACCTTGAGGCCGAGCCGGATCATCGCGCAGTACGCCGAGTGCTTCTCCATCGACTGGAAGGTGAACGGGCTGTTGAGCAGGTAGGTGCCGTTGACCAGTGCGGCCTTCTTCAGCCACTCGCGGGGGTGGAAGTACCAGTGGGCGAGCCGGTCGATGACCAGGCCCGTGCGCACGGGGTCGGTGAGGTCGAACGGCTCGATCGTCAGCCGCTCGCTGGCGAGCTGGTGCGTCGTACCGTCGACATGCAGGGGCCCGACGAACCGCAGGATCTGCTCGAACGCCTGCGGCCAGTCCTCCTCCGCCCCGAGCAGCAGTCCGATCAGGTGGTCCTTGGTCTCGGCCATGGATCTCAACGTAGTCACGACTCGCGCGACGTGCACCGGCAGTGGTTTCGAGACGGGCGCCAGGGCGCCCTCCTCAACCACCAGAACCCCGCCGTTCCGGTGGTTGAGGAGGTCGTGCCACGACTGTCGATCCGGTGGTTGAGGAGGTCGTGCCACGGCCGACGATCCGGTGGTTGAGGAGGTCGTGCAACGACCGTCTCGAAACCACCCCACCCGCGATACTGGGTTTCGAGACGGGCGCCAGGGCGCCCTCCTCAACCACCGGAATCCCGCCGTTCCCGCGCTGGGTTTCGAGACGGGCGCCAGGGCGCCCTCCTCAACCACCAGAACCCCGCCGTTGCGGCAGCGGTCAGCCGACGGCGTACCGCAGCAGGGTGACGCCGCCTCGGAACGACCGCGACTCCAGCAGGGTCAGGCCGTAGAGCGGGGAGCCGTCGGCGGTGAGGCCGCGGCCGCGACCCTGGACGGCCGGGTACAGGAAGAGCCGGACCTCGTCGACGAGCCCGGCGTCGAAGAGAGCATGGGTGAGGGTGATGCTCCCGGTGACCACGAGGTCGCCGTCGCCGGCGCCCTTGAGGCGGCGTACCTCGTCCAGCGGGTCACCCGACAGGACGGTCGACCTCTGCCACCCGGGATCGCCGAGGGAGCGGGAGACGACGTACTTCTGGAGCCGGGCGAGCGACGCCCCGGCGGGCTCGTCGGTGTGGTCCGGCCAGTAGCCGCGGAAGTCCAGGAAGGTCTGTCGTCCGAGCAGCATGGCGGCGCACTCGCGACCCTGCCGGTCCATCTCCTCCTGGAGGTCGGCGACGTCCTGATCCCGGGGCGACGGGTCGAACCACGGATCCAGGAACTCGATCCGTCCGTCGAGCGTGATGTTCTCGGTGACGACGAGCCGGTGGGTCACGAGTCGACGACCTCGAGACGGATGCGCTTGTTGTCCTTGCCCTTGCTCTCGGTGCCGGTGACCTTCACCCGGCCGACCTCGGCGGTCGACAGCACATGGGTGCCGCCGTCGGCCTGACGGTCCAGCCCGACGATGTCGATGATCCGGAGCGGGTCGATCACGGCCGGGATCAGGTTGGCCGCGGTCCGGATCAGGGCCGGGTCGGCGTCCGCGACGTTGCGTGGGAGGAAGTCGACGACGATCTCGTGGGCGCGCTCGATCTCGTCGTTGATACGCCGCTCGACCTGGGCGCCGAGATCGGCGGACATCGCCGGGAACGGGAAGTCGAGCCGGCCCCTGAGCGGCTCCATGTTGCCGCCGGTGACCGGGATGCCGTAGTCGGCCCAGATGACGCCGCAGAGGATGTGCAGCGCGGTATGGGTGCGCATCAGCTGGAACCGTCGTGCCCAGTCGATCTCGCCACCGAGCTCCGCTCCGACGCCGGGGAGGGCGTCGGCGTCGGCCGCGACCGAGTGCCAGATCAGCCCGCTCTCACGGCGTACGCCGGTCACCTGGAGCGCACCGTCCGGACCCGTCAGCGTGCCGGTGTCGTGCGGCTGGCCGCCACCCGTCGGGTAGAACGCGGTGCGATCGAGCCGGAGTCGGCCGGCCTCACGGTCGACCTCGACGACCCGCGCGTCGAACGTCGTGCGGTACGCGTCGACGGCGAACAGCTCGGTGTCGGCCAGTCCGTCGGGTGCGCGATCGGCGAAGCTGCCGGGGACTCCCATGTCCTTGTGTCTAGCAGACGTCGGCGAGTCCCCGGCAGCGCAGATCACGCCGCCGAGACGGTGGCCTCGGTCGGCAGCCCTGCCTCGACCCAGTCCTGGATGCCCTCGCGGTACTTCCGGACGTTGGTGTAGCCGAGCAACGTCAGCACCCGGACGACACCTTCGCTGTTGGCGCACGCGGAGTTCGAGCAGTACGCGACGATCGCGGCGTTCTTGTCGGGCAGCACTTCGTGGGCGCGCTCCCGAGCCTCGTCCACGAAGAGGTTCAGCGCACCCGGCAGGTGCTGCTGGTCGAAGTACGACGCCGGCAGGGCGTCGACGACGGTCACCTCGCCGCGGGCGACGGCCGCCCGGAGCTCGTCACGGGTGATGAGGGTGGTGAGCATGGTCATGGAGCTGTCCTTCCCAGGGATTTATGTGCGTGCGCACACACATTACTACTATGTGCGTGCGCACACAACTAGTCGCTAGAGTGCGGGCATGGCTGACACGCGCAAACAGCTGGCGGCGGAGGTATGGGGATCGGTCCTCCAGGCCCACGCCGCCCTGGTGCCCGAGTTCGACCGCCGTCTCCGCGAGGCGGTCGGGCTGCCGCTCACCTGGTACGACGTGCTGCTCGAGCTGTCGGCGGTGGAGCCACACCGCCTCACCATGGGCCAGCTCGGCGAGCGCGTCGTGCTGAGCCGCAGCCGGGTGAGTCGCGTGGTCGACGACCTGGGCCGCGCCGGGCTGGTCGAGCGCGAGTCCCACCCCGAGGACGCGCGTTCGTCGTACGCCGTGCTCACCGACGCGGGCCTGGCCCGGTTCCGCGAGGCGGCCCCGGTCTACGTCTCCGCCATCGACGAGCGCTTCTCCGCGATGACCGTCGCGGAGCTCAAGAACGTGCTGACGGTGATGAGATCCGTCGTGGCTGGCGCGCCGGCGCGCTAGCAGAAGCGCGGCAGGTGGTGCGCGATCTGCTTGCGCCACCACGGCCAGTCGTGCGAGACGTCGTGGCCCCAGACGTCCAGCTCGTGCGAGATCGCCTTCTCGTCGAGCAGGTGGGCCATCTGCCGGGCACTCGGCAGGGAGCCCGTCGGGTGGGTCTCCCAGGCACCCTCCCCGACGGTCAGCACGACGTGCAGCCGCGACCGCAGCCAGTCGAGGTGAGCACCGTGCAGGTGGGGGACGTAGTGCGTCGGGTTGGTGAAGTACGCCGCGTCACCGCGCTCGCCCCAGCCGTGCCAGCTCGACGGGTCGTAGTTGCCGGACTGGCAGATCGCGACCGGGAACAGGTCCGCGCGCTGCAGCGCCATCTGGAGTGCGTGGTAACCACCCATCGAGCAGCCGGTGACGATGGCGTCGGACGACCCGTGGCTGTCGGAGGCGACGTACGCCGCGACCTGGACGGTGATCCAGGACTGGTACAGCTGGTGGTGGTACGCGCGCTCCTCGACCGGGAGCGACCGGTCGGACCAGGAGACGCCGTCGAACGAGTCGACGCAGTAGAGCTTGACCCGCCCGTCGTTGATCAGGTGCGACACGGCGCCGACCATCCCGTTGTTCTCGTAGTCCCACGCCCGACCCGACTCGCTCGGGAACACGAGCACGGGACGACCCCAGTGGCCGTAGCGGATGACCGTGCCGAACCCGCCCAGCCCCGGGGCCTCGAGCTCGACCTGGTGACGATCCATCGCCCCACCTTGGCAGACGAGACCGGTCGGGTCAGCGACGACGGTGCACCAGATCGGTTCCCCACTCGATCACCCGGTCCGAGACGACCAGCAGCAGGAGCGGCCAGTAGCTGCTCCCCGGAACCAGCAGCCTGACGGCGAGCGCGACCAGGAACGTCGCGGTCGTCCCGAACGCCCGGACGGTGTCGGGCCTCTCCGGGGAGTCGCGGAGCTCGTCGTGCCGGCTCAGCACGACGCAGGCGCAGCCGAGAAGGAAGGAGGCGACGGCCATCGTGCCGACGTAGAGGACCTTGGTGAGCGCCTCGTCGCCGGAGCCGTTCGGCCCGGACATCAGCGCGGTCGGGAAGGGCAGGACGACGATGGTCAGGCACCACAGCAGCAGCAGGTTGGTCAGGGCGCGACTGGCGGCCACGACATTGCTCAGCACGTGGTGCTGGACCAACCACAGCCGCGCGATCACCAGGAAGCTCAGGAAGAACGCACCGATCCGCGCCTGGTTGTCCGAGAGGAGATCCGCGACCGACCCGCCGTGGTCGAGCTCAGCCGTCACGTCGACCAACGGCAGGATCAACAAGGTGACGGCGATCGCCACGATCGCGTCGATGAACGTCAGGAACCGCTCGAAGTCGCGCGAGCGCTCCCGGGACTCCATGGTCTGCTCCATGGGCAGGAGGCTAGAGGTGCTTGGTGGCCTCTCGTCGCGAGACGCCCGACAGCCGGTCGCCGAGGGCATCGACGTAGGCGCGCACCCACGCGGGGTCGACGCGGGCGTGCTGTCGCAAGGCCCAGCCGATCGCCTTGCGCAGCCAGAACGACGGGTCGTCGAGGTTGCACTCGATGGCATGGGTGAGCAGGTCGCGGTCGACGTCCGGGCCGTGCGCGATCTGGCAGATGACCGACGTACGCCGCACCCACAGGTCGTCGTCGACGGCCCAACGACGGACCACCTCGGTGACCCGGCTCCGATCGGCGAGGAGACAGGCGCCGACCAGGTGCTGGGCCGTCTCGTCCACGACGTCCCACCAGGCGCCGGTCACGACCAGGTGCCGATGGAGGTCGAGGGAGGCGGCGTCCTGCCAGTCGCGGGCGGATCGATGCCGGGCGAGCGCGATCGCGGCGTACCACTCCTCGCGGTGCGTCGCCCCGTCCCAGAAGGTGCGCACGGTGCGCTCCCAGTCGGCCCGGTCGGCCGGCGCGAACGCGCGCAGGTGTGGACGCAGCAGCGCGCGCAGCTCCGGAGCCGCCACGCCGTGGTAGGGCATCGCGGACTTCATGTACCGCTGCTGCTGCTCCGCCTTCTGGGGGTCTCCCGCCGCGGCGAGCTCGGTCCGAAGCTGTCCGAGCGTGATCACGCCCAGACCCGCAGCAGCAGGTCGGTCAGATGGGGGTCGAGGGCGTCGCGCCAGCAGGTCCAGGCATGTCCGTCGCGGAGCTCACCCCAACCGGTCTCGACCCCGACGGCGGTCAGGTGGTGGCGCATCGCGAGGTTGTTCTGGTGGTTCTCCTCAGCGGTGCCGCAGGTGAGGGTGGTCGGCGGGGCGTCCGGGTCGGCCTGCTCCGCGGCGTGCACGCTGGCGACGAAGCCGGTCACCTGGTGCCAGAACTCGAAGCCCGCCTCCTGGGGGTCGAGCTCGGCGGTGAAGAAGGAGCCACTCTGCAGGAACAGCCCGGCGAACGTCGTCGGCGACGTCCAGGCGGCGTGCAGGGCGGCGAGCGCGCCGAGGCTCTGCCCGATCAGGACCGGGCGACCGTCTGTGGCGACCGCCTCGGTCAGGGCCGGGACGAGCCTCGTCGTGAGCGCCCGCGAGTACGCCGGGTTGGCGGCGTAGCGCTTGTTGCGTCGCGGGCCGGGGCTGACGAGGCCCACCCTCATCCGCGGCAACCGTCCCGACGCGACCATCGCTCCGACGTACGCCGTCAGCCCGCCGTACCTGTCCATCTCCGGGCCGTCGTGGCTCAGCAGGAGCGGCAGCGGCTCGGACGCCGGGATGCCGGCCGGCTCCCAGATCTCGCAGTCGATCCGTCCGGCACCGGTGCGGGAGAGAGTGAGGGTCGCCCGCTCGCCCTCTCCCGGATCGAGCCCGAGCCAGCCGGGTTCGCGGTAGGCGGGCAGCGGGATCCAGGAGTGGTCACCGAACGGACCGCCGGTGACCCGCGGGTTGGACGGGTCGGGCCGTAGCTCGCCGTCGACGTCGAGGAGGTACTCGAGCCGATCGACCGGGAGGTCCTTCAGCCGCACCTCCCAGCCACCCTCGACCTCGCGCATGGACGTGTCACCGAGCGGCACGTCCGCCCAGACCCGGACCTGGGACGCCCCGTGCTCGGGATCGGCGTACCGGACGACGACGTCGTTCCCGTCGACCTCCGTCACCAGCACGCGGTGACGCTATCGCTCACTCGCCGGGGTCGGCCGCCAGGTGCTTGTCGCGCGCGTCGAGGTAGGGGGCAAGGCGGACGCCGAAGCACCGCTGGTCCATGAGCCACGCCAGCAGCACGAGCTCGTCGGCCAGCGGGACGAAGCCGTCCTGGCGGACGAACGTCATGGCGCGCAGGTGGGCCACGACAGGTGCGACCTCCCGGCCGTCCTCGGCGGGCCACTTCACCAGGCGGCGGTGGATGGAGGCGGCGTAGCCGCTCGTCAGGCCGAGCAGATGGGGGCGGAACGGCACCTCCTCCTCCAGGATCCAGCGGATCAGATGGCCGTGCACGAAGGCGCCGTAGTCCGTTCCCTCGGACGCCTCGGAGGCGGTCAGGCCGATGCGGCCGATGTGCCCGAAACCTTCCCTGCGGACGGCCCATCGCTCGGGCTGCTTCGCGTTCACCGCCCAGTCATCGAGCATGGTGCGGACCTGCTCGAGGCCGAACGTCACCGTCGGTCCCGCGGACATCCGCTCCTGGAACCACAGCGCGTCCTCGACCGAGACCTCACACGTCATCACAGCCACGGCGCCGGCGGGCTGTCGTGCATGGGCGAGCCGGATGTCCCGCCGCCTCCGCATCTCCTCCACGTGCGCCGGCGTCACCTCGTCGTACGTCGCGAGGTGGAGCCACCGGAAGCAGATCTCCTCCGCCTCCGCACTCATCCCCACCTCGGCGAGGTGCCGGAGTCCACGCTCCGCGGTGAGCATGCCGAGCGCGTGCGCATCCAGCGAGCGCTCCCACCCGACCACCTCCCGCAGCCCTGGCATGGCCAAGGACGACAGGTAGCCCGCGGCCGCTCGACCGAACGGCGTGGAGACGTTGTCGTCATCGAGGCCGAGGTCCGCGAAGAGGGTCTCGCCGAGGTACCCGACGTACTCGTGGAGGGCCTCGCCCGGGAGCGGCTGTCGGCGCGGGCCCCCACTGTCGGATCGACGAGGGACGCGAGGGAGCTCGTCCCAGGGTCGCCCGAGGAACTCGGGAAGCTCGTCCCCGGGGATGTCGGCGGGCCCGGTGTACGACGTCGACCCGACGCGCGCGATGCGCACCATCGCGCGGTGGCTCAGTCCGCCCTTCATCCGACCGGCGAGATCCCGGACCGCCTCCTCGAAGTCCGCGGGCGAGCCGCCGGCGCAGGCCAGCCTCTCGAGCTCCGCGTCGAGCTCCTCCGAGCTCGCGATCGGATCGGGCACGGGCGTCACCTCCGAGTCGATGGAGCCGCATTCGAACATGACTCCCCCGCGCCCGTACCGGTTTCGAGGACGCCGGCCCCTCGCGGTGGTTTCGAGACGGGCCCAGGGGGCCCTCCTCAACCACCGGGGACACCCACCGAACAGGGGTTTCGAGACGGGCCCCAGGGGGCCCTCCTCAACCACCGGAGCGCCCGCCGAACAGGGGTTTCGAGACGGGCCCAGGGGGCCCTCCTCAACCACCGGGACACCCACCTCGAAGAGGAGTTTCGAACCGGGCCCCCAGGGGGGCCCTCCTCAACCACCGGGACACCCGCAGCCACCCACTTCCGGTGGTTGAGGAGGTCGTGCAACGACCGTCTCGA
>DATBDF010000336.1:0-6583 GCA_036270075.1 Nocardioides sp. | reverse complement strand
CGGGACGCCCCCACCTGTTCACCGGCGACTCCCTGTTCCCGGGGGGCGTCGGCAACACCCAGGGCGACCACGAGCGCTTCCAGCGGCTGATCGGCGACGTCTCGGACAGGATCTTCGACACTCTGCCCGACGAGACCTGGTTCTACCCCGGGCACGGCAACGACTCGACGCTCGGCGCCGAGCGTCCGCACCTCGACGAGTGGCGCGAGCGCGGCTGGTAGCCACCACGACGCAGCATGGCTCGCGTCGACGCTCCGCCATCCCAACTCGGATGCGATCGGGGCCGGCAGCTGTAACCGGTTCGAGACCTGGTTGGTCCTTGCATGCCTGGCCTCGTTATATAAGGTGGCCGCGGCTGTCACGGGACGGTCTCGACAGGGGGAACCATGATCCTGCACGTCATCTCCGCCCGTCGGCGCGCCGGTCTCGCGATCGCGGGCGTCGCCTCGCTCGCCGCCGCCGGCCTCGCCGCGGGTACGTCGTACGCCAGCGGCAGCGGCTCCGGAAGCGACTCGGCGCACCGCTCGACGCGGGCGTCGGTGGGCCAGACGGTCAAGAACACCTACGTCGACGTCACCGACCAGGGCGCTCGGGTGCAGACCCAGGAGCTGCGCGCCGCGAGCCGCCTGGCCCGGCAGCCCGCCAGCCTGCGGTTCCAGGCGGCCCAGCCGGACAGCACGGTGCTCGACATCACCGGCCCGACGAACACGGTCCGCTGGCTGGGCAACCTCGACGGCACCCTGACCGGACGCAGCAGCAAGTCGCCTGTCGGTGTCACGCTCGGCTACGTGCGGTCGCACGCCGCTGCACTCGGCCTCACCACCAGCGACGTCCAGACGTTCCACCTGCAGCGCAACTACCGCGACATCGCCGGCACCCACCACCTGTTCTTCACCCAGAGGATCGGCGGCTCGAGCGCGAGCCGCAACGGCCTGACGGCCTCGGTCGACCGGGCAGGCCGCCTCCTCACTCTCGGCGGCAGCCCGATCAGCGCCAGCAGCGCGGGCAAGCTCCCGCCCGCGTCGGCCCTGACGATCACGACCCCGGCCGAGGCACTCGCCCAGACGCGCGGCCCCGTGGCTCCCGGCGCGGACACCAGCACCGACACCGCGACCAAGGTCGTGTTCGCGACCGCGGACGGGCTCCGCCCGGCATGGGAGACCGTGGTCACGTCGTCCGAGACGCCCGCCACCACGGTGGTGGACGCCGTCACCGGCCAGATCCTGCAACGGACGCCGCTGACGCAGTACGAGGACAGCACCGGTCGCGCCTACCAGTTCTTCCCGGGGTCGCGGCGCGGTGGTCGCCAGATCACCGTCGACTTCACCAAGCACCACTGGCTCGGCAAGCACGCCCGCATCCTCAGCGGCAACAACTCCCACGCGTACTCCGACGTGGACGACAACCAGAAGGCCGGGAAGTCCGAGGAGGTGCACGCGCTGCGCGGCCAGTCCTGGGGCTACCGGCTCACGCCGTTCCACCTCGGTTTCGCCAAGCGCTTCTGCAGCAACCCGTGGCCGTGCTCGTGGAACCCGAACAAAGCCTTCTCGTGGCGGGTCAACCGCGCTCAGAACACGACGCAGGTCTTCTACTTCGTCAACAACTGGCACGACCACCTGCAGGCGAAGCCGATCGGCTTCACCGAGGCGGCCGGCAACTTCCAGCTCAAGAACCACACCAAGCAGGGCAAGGGCGGGGACCCGGTCACCACCCAGACGGACGACGGCGCCAACACCCTCAAGCGGAACGGCCGCCGGATCGGCCTCCCCGACGGTTCCCACATCGACAACGCGAACATGTCCACGCCTCCCGACGGCCAGCGCCCGCGGATGCAGATGTACCTCCAGCACACGCCCGGCACGCCGTACAGCTTCGCCGGCGACCCGTTCTCGCCCACCAACGTCGGGGACGAGGCCGACACCGTGTACCACGAGTACACGCACGGCCTCTCGAACCGCCTGAACGTCGACGTGCGGGGACGGAGCACGCTCGGCGGTGTGCAGGCGGGCTCCATGGGTGAGGCCTGGAGCGACTGGTACGCGATGGACTACCTGGTCAAGAAGCACCTGCAGCGCGACCAGGCCGGCAAGGCCGACGTCCGCCTGTTCGTCTACGACGGCCTCGGCGTCAACTTCGACCGCACCGAGCCGATCGACTGCAAGGTCGGCCAGAAGGCCCGCCTGTGCAACGGCGGCACCACCGGCCACCGGGGCGGCTACACGTACGCCGACTACGGCAACGTGGCCGGCGGTCCCGAGGTCCACGCGGACGGCGAGATCTGGGCCCAGACCCTCTGGGACCTGCGCCACCGGCTCGGCTCGAGCAAGTCCGAGTCGCTGGTCACCCGGGCGATGGAGCTCGCGCCGTACAACCCGTCGTTCATCGACATGCGCAACGCGATCCTCGTCGCTGACACGGCCGTCTTCCACGGCGCGAACCATGCCGCGATCTGGCAGGTCTTCGCCCACCGGGGCATGGGCTTCTTCGCGGGCTCGCTCGGCGGCAACGACACCGAGCCCGGTGCCAGCTTCGCGAAGCCTCCGGCCACGAACGCCACCGGCACGATCAGCGGCACCGTGACCGACGGCGACTCCGGTCTGCCGCTCCAGGGCATCACGGTGACGCTGGCCTTCCAGGGCTCCGGTCCGGCCAACCCGACCACCGTCACGCAGGCCGACGGGACGTACTCCATCCCGGACGTCCCGGTGGGCACGTACGCCAAGCTGGCCATCAAGGGCAAGGGCTACCAGGCACGCAAGACCGTGACCGTCCCGGCCAACACCACCGCCACCGTCGACTTCCACCCGCGCTTCAACTGGGCCGGCCCCGGTACCGACAGCGCCGCCACCGCCAACGGCAAGGACTACTCCAGCATCGGTTGCGGTCCGGCGCAGGCGATCGACGGGAGCCAGGCATCGGGGTGGAGCACCAACGCGGGCACCGGGATGCGGACCGACGGCACCCAGGGGTTCGGAGCCAAGCGCCTCACCATCGAGCTGGGCACGGCTGTCGACATCACCGGGTTCGGCGTCGACCCGTCGTCGACGTGCGGCGACGACCCGACGTCGTCGACGGCGGGCTACCTCATCCAAGGATCGACCGACGGGACCACCTATTCCAAGCTGGCGATCGGCACGTTCACCCCGAGCCAGAACGGCCTGCTGAACGACGTGCCGGCCACGGGCCCGACCTCCAACATCAGGTTCGTGCGGTTCACGATCATGAGCGACCAGGTGTCCGGCTTCGACAGCACGTGCGGTCAGGGCGGCGGCCCCAGCGGCTGCCACTTCACCGACCTCAGCGAGATCCAGGTCTTCGGCACGGAGCACTGAGCACGGGGCACCGGGCACCGAGCACCGAGCACCCGACAACCTGGTGCTGAGCCCGGGCCCGGAGGGGCTCGGGCTCAGTGCGGGTCGGCCAGCAGCGCGGTGAACGCGATCTCGCCGGAGCCGAGGAGCGCCGAGTCGGCACCGAAGGCCGGCAGCGCGAGCTCGACACCGGGATGCGACCACTCGAACGCGTAGCGCTCGACGGCCGCCTCGACGTCCGCCCGTGCGAGGTCGAGCACGCCGGCCAGGTGGCCGCCGACGAGGACGCGCTCGGGGTTGAGGGTGTTGAGCAGGTTGGCGATGCACCGGCCGAGAGGCTCGGCCGCCGCCTCGATCGCACATCGTGCTTCGGCCTTCCCGGCTCGCGCGTCGGCGAACAGTGCCGTGATCTCGGTGTCGATGTGCGTCGTCGGGCGACCGGCCAGCTCGAGCAGGGCGATCTCGCCGAGGTAGGTCTCGACGCAGCCCCGCTTGCCGCAGTGGCACTCGGGGCCCGTGGGATCGAGCACGTTGTGGCCGATCTCGCCCGCGTGGCCGTCGCGGCCGCGGACCGGCACCCCGTTCACGATGAGGCCGGCACCGATGCCGATCCTCCCCATCAGGAACACGACGTCGTCACAGTCGCGCGCGTTGCCACGTTGGTGCTCGGCCAGGACGGCGAGGTCCGCGTCGTTGCCGACGACCACGGGGACGTCGTCGGGTACCACCTCCTCGAGCATGGCGGCGAGCCGTACGTCCTCCCAGCCCAGGTTGGGGGCGAAGCCGACGCGCCCCGTCGAGAGGTCGACGGTTCCCGGGACGCTGAGCCCGATCCCGCAGACCCGGGAGGTGGGGCCGATTGACGTACCGAGCCGGAACACGGCGTCCGCGACGAGCGCGACGAGGTCGGCGGGCCTCATGTCGAGCTGGGTCGGGAACACGACACGCTCGATGATCGACCCGCCCAACCCGATCGCGGCCACCGTCACGTGCTCGATGTCGATGTCCACGCCCACGGCGTACGGCCCGTGGGCGGGCGGGGCCACGACGTGCGAAGGGCGGCCCACGCGGGCGCCACCGCTGGGGACGACCTCCTCGACCAGACCGAGCTGGGCGAGGTCTCCGACCAGGGCACCCACGGTCGACCGGCTGAGGTGCAGGCGCTGCGTGAGCTCCGCGCGAGTCAGGGCACCGTCGCGGTGCACGTGACGCAGCAACAACGACAGGTTGTGCTGCCGGATCTCGTCGGGCCGTACTGCTCCCGACGCACGACGCCCCCGCACCTTCCCGTCACGACCTCGCAGCTCGGCGACGCGAGATCGCGTCCACGGCGGCGGCGAGGAGGAGCACCACTCCGGTGATGACCGACTGCCACTGCGGGTTGATGCTCGGCTTCAGGCTCAGGCCGTTGGGGATGATCGCGATGACCAGGGCACCGATGACCGCGTCGCGCGGCTTGCCTCGTCCGCCGAACAGCGACGTGCCACCGATGACCGCAGCCGCCACCGAGAACAGCAGGACGTTGCCGGAGCCGAGGTCCAGGGACGCCGACGACTGCGACGACGCGAGCATGATGCCGCCCAGGGCGCCGAACGCGGAGCAGAACACGAACGCCGTGACCCTCATGTGGGCGACGTCGATGCCGGCACGTCGGGCAGCCTCGGCGTTGCCGCCGGTGGCGTAGAGGTGACGACCCCAGGTGGTCTTCGTCAGGAGGAACGTGCACAGGATCATCAGGACGATGATGATCACCGCGGGCGTCGGGATGCCTCGCTTGGGCGCCGCGACGATGACCCCGCGGTTCTGCACGAAGAAGAGCGTGACCGCCAGGGACAGGGCAGCCAGGACGCCTCCGCGCAGGAGCACCAGGCTCATGCTGTCGTGGGCGAGGTTGCGGCGCTTGGAACGCACCGAGTCGAGGACCGTGTAGCCGACGTACCCGCCGACCACGACGATCGTGAATATCCAGCTCTGCGCCACGGTGAGGGTGCCGTAGGCGAGGTTGTTCCAGAGGTTGTAGTTGGACGTGTTGATCGGCTGGCCGCTCAGCGCGAACTGCAGCACCCCTTGCCAGGCCAGGAACAGCGCCAGGGTCACCACGAAGCTCGGGATCCCGACCTTGGCCACGAGGTAGCCGTTGAGGACGCCGATCGCCGCACCGATGCAGATCGCGGCGACCAGGGCCAGGAACAGGTGCTGGGTGAGGTTGGTGACGATGAGCACCCATCCGAGAGCCACCACGACGGCGGCCGACCAGGCCTTCAGCCACACCGCCAGGGCGATGGCGATGAGCAGGCCGACCACCAGCGACCACCAGAGCAGCCCCGGCAGCGCGCCGTGCAGCTCCCCGTGGAAGACCGCGACGGCGGCGATCGCCGCGCACGTGCCGCCGGCGGTGCCGGCCGACAGGTCGATCTCGCCGAGGAGCAGCACGAACACCAGGCCGAGCCCGATCACGGCGATGTAGGCGCCCTGGCCGGGGATGTTCCCGATGTTGTACTTGGTCAGGAAGCGGCTGCTGACCTGGTTGAAGATGATCGCCAGGATGATCAGGCCGACCACCGAGGGGAGGGCCCCCGGGTCGCCCGTGCGCAGCTTGATGACCCAGCCACGGATCGCCTCGCCGATCGAGCGCTCCTCGACGTCGAGGGAGAAGGCGCTGGCGCGGTCGCCCGGGCGAGCGACGGCGGTCTCGGGTGTCTGGTCGGACATGACGCCCTCCCTCAGATGCTCTCGTTGGCGGTGGCAGCGGCGAGACCGATGTCTCCGCTGCGTCCGGCTGTGATCAGCTCGACGATCTGGGTGGTGTTGGTGTCCTTCTTCTGGACCTCGGCTGCCACGCGCCCGAGGTAGAGCGCCACCACACGGTCGGCGACCTCCATCACGTCGTTCATGTTGTGGGAGATCAGGACCACTCCGCGGCCCTGGTCGGCGAGGCGGCGTACCAGGTCGAGCACCTGCCGGGTCTGGGCGACTCCGAGGGCTGCCGTCGGCTCGTCCAGGAAGACGACCTTGCTGTTCCAGAGGACGGCCTTGGCGATGGCGACCGTCTGCCGCTGCCCGCCGGAGAGCTTGGCGACCACCTGGCGCACGGAGGACACGGTGCGTACCGACAGGCTCTCCAGGGTTTTCCGGGCCTGCTTCTCCATCTCGCCGTCCGAGAGCAACGCGCGGAGGTTGGTGAGCTCGCGACCCAGGAACATGTTCTGGGTGATGTCGAGGTTGTCGGCCAGGGCGAGGTCCTGGTACACGAACTCGATGCCGAGTGCCGT
>DATBDF010000335.1:0-3964 GCA_036270075.1 Nocardioides sp. | reverse complement strand
TCTGGTCAAGCGCCTCTACCCCCGAGCCCTGCTGACGCCGTTCACCGACGCCGTCGAGCTGACGGAGGCGGACCGGAGGGTCTACCGCGAGTACGCCCAGGCACAACGCCACAAGGGCTTCGAGCGCGTCCGCGTCACGTTCGACGCCCCGCCTGATCCGTGACGGCGCAGCGTCGCCCGGCCGGCGGCGTCAGGCGGGCTGGGGCACCACCGTGATCGTCGACTTGGGCAGCCAGCGCGGCAGGTTGCGACCGACGTACGACGGGCCGTGCAGGTGGAGTGCGCCGGAGCGCTGGGCCTTCGCCCAGGTCTCCTCACCGCGCCAGATCCGGGTCAGGGTGCGGAGGTCCGTCTCCACGGTCGCTGTCACCGGGTGACCGGGGTCGACCCGACACAGGTCCACCTCGTCCGGGTCGATCACCACCCACCAGTTCCGGTCCTCCGGGGCCACCTCGGGGAACGTGAAGCGCAGCACCGTCCGGCCCGGAGGCACGGCGCCACGGTCGACGTTGCGATGGAGGTCCCACATCAACAGGTGCGGGTCGTAGTCCTCGTCGCCGAGCTCCGGAACCCACCGGAGACCCCACTGCCCGAGGGCCTCGACGATCGGTCGCAGCTCCTCGCCGGCCGGCGTGAGGACGTAGGTGACCTGTCTGCCCTCGTCGTACCGCTCGACCACGCCCGCCTTGACCAGCGTCCGGAGGCGGGCGGACAGCAGCGTGGGCGACATGCGTGGTACGCCGCGGCGTAGGGCGTTGAAGTGGCGACTCCCCCACAGCAGCTCCCGGACGACCAGCATCGTCCAGCGCTCGTCGAGCAGCTCCATCGCCTTGGCGACCGGGCAGAACTGGCCGTAGCCCGCCATCGCGACCTCCCTCGTCTCCGACCGTGCCCGTGACGCTACGGCTCCACCCGATGGCTGCCTAGTACAGATCCAGTAGTGGATCGCTCCAGATCCTGTACTGACGCGGCCTCCCTCGATCGCCCGATGCTCGTGGCACACCGGCAGCCACAGGGGCCGCCGGGAACGATGAAAGGAGTGGTCGACGTGACCACCACCCAGACGGTGCCCTCGGCCCTCGAGGACCTGAAGGTCAAGCAACGCACGATCTGGAGCAGCGGCGACTACGGACGGATAGCCTGGATCACGGTGCCCCTGGCCCGGGAGCTGGCGGACGCCGTAGAGCTGCGCCCAGGCGCCACGGTGCTCGACGTCGCGACCGGCACCGGCCATGTGGCCCTCGAGGCCGCGCGCAGCATGTGCGAGGCGACCGGCATCGACTACGTGCCCGAGCTCGTGGACGTCGCACGCCGGCGCGCCGAGGCCGAGGGGCTCCACGTGGACTTCCAGGTGGGGGACGCCGAGGCGCTGAACCTGCCGGACGAGTCGTTCGACTTCGTGCTGTCGGCCATCGGCGTCATGTTCACCGCCGACCACGACCGTGCCGCTGCCGAGCTGGTCCGGGTCTGCCGGCCGGGAGGGCGCATCGGGCTGGCCAGCTGGACACCGTCGGGCTTCGTCGGGCAGCTGCTCAAGATCGTGGGCAAGCACGTGCCACCGCCGCCGGCGGCCCAGCCTCCGACGCGTTGGGGGAGCGAGGAGGTCGTCGCCGAGCTCCTGGGCGAACGGGTCCACGACGTCGCGTCATACACCGCATCGGTGACGCAGCGGTTCGCCTCCGCCGAGGCGTTCGCGGACTTCTTCCTCACCCACTACGGACCGACGTACGCAGCGGCGTCGCGCCTCGACGACCCCGGTCGCGCCGCCCTGCGCGAGGACATGATCCGGCTGGCTCACGAGACGAACCGCGCGCTCGACGGCACCTTCGTCAGCGACTGGGACTACCTGGTCGTCACGGCCGAGAAGCGCTGAGCAGCACCGGCCCGGGCGGATCGTCCGCCCGGGCGCGGACGCCTGTCGGTCGCGGGCGTTGACGGCGACCGATCGGCTTCGGACACTGAAGGATGCGCTTGGCCACGGCGCTCGCCGCACAGTCGTTCATGGTCCTCGGAGTCCTCGCCACCGGATGTGGTTCCGAGGAGTCCGAGCCGCGCTCCGCGGGTCCGGCCCCGACGCCGATGCCCACGACCTCCGAGTCGACCGAGGAGACGGGGTGCGACGAGGACTGCCGCGCGGAGCGCAAGGCCGAGCGATGCCAGACCTTCCTGGCCGGTGTGCGGCTCCGCTACGACATCACGGCGGTCCCGACCGCCGGCGGTCGTGAGATCGGCCTGCACCTGACACTCGAGAACCGGACGGACGGGCGCGTCGGCGGCTCGACCTCCGGGGTCCTGCGGGTCGCACCGGGGCCTCCGTCGAACCGCATCAGCTGGGGTGGCTCCAGCTCGGACGAGCTGTACCAACGGCCCGGAACGACTCTCCGCTTCGAGATCTGGCACGACCGGAAGCCACCCGGCTGGCACCCGGTGGGGCGCAAGGTGACGTCCTTCGACTTCTCGACGTACGCCTATGTCCCGGGGCCGGGCGTGGCCTTGTGCTGGATCCCCGCGACGGTCAACGCGCCACGGGGCTTGGTCCTCGGGCATCCGTCCGGTCACTGGATGCAGCAGTCACACGAGTGAGGGGCGTGATCCGTGAGGCAGGGCTCGGAGCGACACCGGCACTGACCCCGTCCTGGTCGCTCGTTCCGAGCCGGCTGACGGGCGGGACTCACACCAGCGACGACGTGTCCACGGTGAGGTCGAGCAGGCACACGGCGAAGACGACGGTGAGCGCCGCTCTCGCGGCGCGGGGCCAGGCCGGATGAGCAAGAACGGCAGCGCCGCGACCGGTACGCCGGACCGCCTCGATGATCGCGAGGCCGACGACCAGCACACCCAGGATCGGCGCGAGAGGGATCCACAGCACCAGAGGCGTCAGCGCGACCCAGGCAGGAGACCGCGAGAAGGGCCCGTCGTCGGCGAGCCAACGTTCGGCGAGGATCGTGAGGAGGCCGGCATAGACGCCGGGGATCAGCACGAACAGGGCAATCGCGAGCAACGGCGGATCGAGCGTGAAGTCGACACCGTCGGTGTGCACGATCTGGCTCCCGACCACGACCGCCGGGCCCACCGAGATCGACAGGATCTGGAACCACCGTGGCCCGATCATCAGGCCGCGCAGCACGAAGTAGATACCCGCGCCGAAGACGCCGAGGAGCGTGGCGACGACGAGCAGGTTGAACGTCGCCCCCGTGAACTGGCCCATGGTGAAGTCGTCGTCGCTCTGGAGCCCGGTCGCGTCGGGGTTGAGGCGGGCGAGGAGCAGCATCGCCAGCCGCCCGCCGATCCCGCCCACCACGAGGCCGAGCAGGGCTCCGGCCGCGGTCACGGCCGCCAGTCGCCGCGCGGTGATCGTGCTGCAGGTCATCCAGGTCGGCCGAGCTGCAACGTCCTGCGTGCTCATGCGGCACCTCCGTTGACCCGCTATGGTGCCGCGGCTCACCGCGACGTGGCCACCCACCAGGCGGCGACCTGGGCACGTGACCGTACACCGAGCCTCAGTCGGATCCGCTCGAGATGCCCCTCCGCCGAGCGCTCGTCGATCCCGAGCTGCGCGCCGATCTCGCGGTTGGTCAGGCCCTCCGCCACCAGGGCTGCGACCTCTCGTTGCCGGGCCGTCAGCGTCGGTGGCTTCGGGCCACGGGCGTCGGGAAGGCCGAGGAAGCTCCTGATGCTCCTCACCAGCGCCGCCGCATCGCCGGCGTACGGCAGGTGCGATCGTCCGGGCAGGACCTCGAGACGTGCCCGCGGGATGCCGTCGGCGATCAGGCGCGACTGGTCCAGGGGTGCGGCGCGGTCCTGCTCGCGGTGGACGACGAGCGTGGGTGCCCGGACATCGTGCAGCGATGCCGCCACGTCGATCTCGTAGCACAGCCGCAACAGGGCGGCGGCGGTCTGGGGAGTGGAGGCCTCCCGCTGGTAGGCGCTGAGGGCGGCGCGAGTCCCGGGCGAGGCGTCGGGC
>DATBDF010000334.1:0-4415 GCA_036270075.1 Nocardioides sp. | reverse complement strand
GTCGAGGACCTTGAGGCTGACGTTGCGCTTGACCAGCTTCTGCTTGAACACGTCGAGGACCGCGTTCGCCCGGTCGTCGGCCGAGGCGCTGATCTCGATGGCGTGCTCGCCCTGCCACTCGATGCTCGCTCCGGTGCCCTTGAAGTCGAAGCGGGTGGTGACCTCGCGGGCGGTCTGACCCAGTGCGTTGTCGACCTCCTGCCGGTCGATCTTGCTCACGATGTCGAACGAGCTGTCGGCCATCCGACTGCCTCCTCGCGGTTTCGGGTCTCCGGGCGTGCCTTGCTATTCTTCCGACCGCCCCGGACCACCGCCACAGGCGGGGTGACGGGCACGGCAGATTGCCCGAGCGGCCAATGGGAGCGGACTGTAAATCCGTCGGCTTATGCCTACCCAGGTTCGAATCCTGGATCTGCCACATCGGTCCCGGTGGCACGGCGCGGCTGACGCGCCGCGGCCACCGGGACGTCATGTCTCCGACCTTGTGGCCACCGGGGCGACCTCCCTAGGTTCGGAGGTATGGAGGTGTCGCGATGACCTCACCGACCCTGGTCTCGTCCCCTGTCCTCGAGCCCGACGAGCTGAGGCGCATCGACGCCTGGTGGCGCGCTGCCAACTACCTGTCGGTCGGCCAGATCTACCTGATGGCGAACCCGCTCCTGCGCGAGCCGCTACGACCCGAGCACGTCAAACCCCGGCTGCTCGGTCACTGGGGCACGACCCCCGGCCTGAACTTCGTCTACGCCCATCTCAACCGCGCCATCAGCGCGCGCGACCTCGACATGATCTACGTGATCGGGCCCGGGCACGGCGGTCCGGGGCTGGTGGCGGCGTCGTATCTGGAGGGGAGCTACACCGAGACCTACTCCGACATCACCCGTGACGAGGAGGGCATGGGGCTGCTCTTCCAGCAGTTCTCGTTCCCCGGCGGCATCCCCAGCCACGTCGCCCCGGAGACCCCCGGGTCGATCCACGAGGGTGGCGAGCTCGGCTACTCCCTGTCGCATGCCTACGGCGCGGCGTTCGACAACCCCGACCTGGTCGTGGCGGCCGTCGTCGGGGACGGGGAGGCCGAGACCGGGCCCCTCGCGACGAGCTGGCACAGCACGAAGTTCGTCGACCCGTCCCGCGACGGGGCGGTGCTGCCGATCCTGCACCTCAACGGCTACAAGATCGCCAACCCCACGGTGCTCGCACGGATCCCGGAGGACGAGCTCGACCTGTTGCTCCGCGGCTACGGCCACACGCCCCACTTCGTGACCGGTGACGACCCGGACGAGATGCACCAGGCCTTCGCCGGCGTGCTCGACCACGCGCTCGACGAGATCGCCGACATCCAGCGTCGGGCGCGCTCCGGCGGGCTCTCCGAGCGCCCGGCCTGGCCGATGATCGTGCTGCGCAGCCCCAAGGGCTGGACCGGTCCCAAGGAGGTCGACGGGCAGCGGATCGAGGGGTACTGGCACTCGCACCAGGTGCCCTTCGCCGACGCGCGCCAGGACGGGCAGCACCGGGCGATCCTGGAGGAGTGGTTGCGCAGCTACCGCCCCGAGGAGCTCTTCGACGCGACCGGAGCACCCGTCCCCGAGGTCCGCGACCTGCATCCGGAGGGTCAGCGCCGGATGAGTGCGAACCCGCACGCGAACGGCGGGGTCCTGCTGCGCGACCTCCGCCTCCCAGACTTCCGCGAGTACGCCGTACCGGTCGAGGAGCCGGGCACCGGCGCGGTCGAGTCCACCCGCGTCCTCGGCACCTTCCTGCGCGACGTGATGGCCGGCAACGCCGACCGCTTCCGGGTGTTCTCGCCCGACGAGAACAACTCCAACCGACTGCAGGACATCCTCGAGGTCACGAACCGGACCTGGAACGCCGAGACCTTCCCCTACGATGACCACCTGGCGCCGGACGGCCGGGTGATGGAGATCCTCTCGGAGCACACCTGTCAGGGCTGGCTCGAGGGCTACCTGCTGACCGGCCGGCACGGCTTCTTCTCGTGCTACGAGGCGTTCGTGCACATCGTCGACTCGATGTTCAACCAGCACGCGAAGTGGATGGAGTCCAGCAACCGCATCCCCTGGAGGGCACCCGTTGCGTCGTTGAACTACCTGCTCACCTCCCACGTCTGGCGGCAGGACCACAACGGCTTCTCCCACCAGGACCCCGGCTTCATCGACCACGTGGTCAACAAGAAGGCGGGCGTCATCCGCGTATACCTGCCGCCGGACGCGAACTGCCTCCTGTCGGTGGCCGACCACTGCCTGCGCAGCAAGCAGTACGTCAACGTGATCGTGGCCGGGAAGCAGCCGGCCCTGCAGTACCTCGGCATGGACGAGGCCGTCGTCCACTGCACCAAGGGCATCGGGATCTGGGACTGGGCCAGCACGGACGAAGGTGTCGAGCCCGACGTGGTGATGGGCTGCGCCGGTGACGTGCCCACCATGGAGTCGCTCGCCGCGGTCGACCTGCTCCGAGGCTTCTTCCCTGACCTCCGGATCAGGTTCGTCAACGTGGTCGACCTCATGCGGTTGCAGGACCACTCCCAGCACCCGCATGGCCTCACGGCTGCGGACTTCGACGCTCTCTTCACCCGGGACAGGCCGGTCATCTTCGCCTACCACGGCTACCCCTGGCTGATCCACCGCCTCACCTACCGCCGCGCCAACCACGTCAACTTCCACGTGCGCGGCTACATCGAGGAGGGCACCACGACGACCCCCTTCGACATGACGGTGCTCAACCAGCTCGACCGGTTCGACCTGGCCCTCGACGTGATCGACCGGGTCCCCCGGTTGCGAGACCGGGGCGCCCATGCGCGCGAGTGGCTGCGCAAGCGGTTGATCGAGCACCGGATCCACACGCGGACGTACGGCGAGGACCTGCCGGAGGTGCGGGACTGGCAGTGGGGAAGCAGCCGGGGAGCGCAGCTCACGACCCCGCACCCGGCACGGAACGTCCCCGAGGCATAAGGGGTGCGAGTCCTCGTCGTCAATGCCGGTTCGAGCAGCCTGAAGCTGAGCGTGCTCGAGGAGGACGAGGTCCTGACGAGCACGACGGTCGAGCGCTGGGACGGTGCCGACGACCTCGAGCCGCTTCGTCACTTCCTGGGTCGGGCGCCCGACCTGGACGCCGTCGGACACCGTGTCGTTCACGGCGGCCCACGACATCGAGCGTCGGCACGCATCGACGACGACCTGCTGGTCTACCTCGAGTCGATCGCCGATCTCGCACCGCTCCACAATCCGCGCGCGGTCGCGGCCATCCGTGCCGTCGCCGGACTGCTGCCGCGCACGCCCGCGGTCGCGGCGTTCGACACGTCGTTCCACGCGACGATCCCGAACGAGGCTGCGACGTACGCGCTGCCCCGCGAGTGGAACCATCGGTACGGACTCCGCCGCTACGGCTTCCACGGCCTGTCCCACGCCTCTGCATCGCGTCGTGCCGCGGCCCTGGTCGGCCGCGACCTGCGGGAACTCAGGATGGTGACCTGCCACCTCGGCGCGGGCGCGTCGCTCTGTGCCGTCGTCGACGGCCGGTCCGTGGACACCACCATGGGCTTCACCCCGCTGGCTGGTCTGGTGATGCAGACCCGCGTCGGGTCCGTCGATCCCGGTCTCGTGCTCTGGCTCCTCGACCATGCGAACGTCGACTCCACGACGCTGGGCCAGGTCCTCGAGCACCAGTCGGGCCTGAAGGGACTGTCCGGGACCTCCGGCGACCTGCGCGACGTGCTCGCTGCTCGCGAGGGAGGGGACGGCGACGCCCGGGCCGCCTTCGACGTGTACGTCCATCGCCTCGTGCGTGAGGTGGGCGCCATGACGGCGAGCGCCGGGGGTCTCGACGTCCTGGTGTTCACCGGCGGGATGGGCGAGCACTCGCCGGTGCTCAGGAGCGCCGCGTGCCGAGGGCTGGCGCACCTCGGCGTGGCCGTCGACGACGCGGCGAACCAGGCGACGAGCGACGCCGACGTGTCCGGCGCCGACGCCCGGGTCCGAACCGTGGTGGTGACGGCCGCGGAGGACGTCGAGGTCGGCCGTGAGGTGCGGCGAGTCCTGGGCTAAGCCGTCGGGTCGTCCTCGGTCGTCCCGAACCCGTGCGTCACGATCTCGTCGAAACGTCGCCGGGTCTCCGCCTGCGGCGACCACCGCTCGGCGATCACGCCGCGGATCCCGATCCGGGTCCAGCCGCGGAGGACTGGCGAGGTGGCCACGGCGACCGCGATGATCAGGAAGGTCCAGCCGCCGAGCAGGTCCGTGAGACCCATCACGGCGAGAAGCGCGACCGCGGTCGAGGGTGCCACCCGCAGGACGATCCGGCGCACGCCGAAGCCCAGCTCGGAGAGCAGGCTCCAGGCGACCGGTGCCACGGTGACCTCGAGGACGGCGAGCGCGACGAGGAACATCCATGGCCCGGTCCACAGG
>DATBDF010000333.1:0-6743 GCA_036270075.1 Nocardioides sp. | reverse complement strand
GACCGCCCCTCGGTGGCCGAGCCCGGCGACCGCCCCTCGGTGGCCGAGCCCGGCGACCGCCCCTCGGTGGCCGAGCCCGGCGACCGCCCCTCGGTGGCCGAGCCCGGCGACCGCCAGCGAGCCGGTGTCGAGACCCACCGTGCTCAGCCCACGGGTTGATGCCGCTCCAGCCCCGAAACACCTAGCCTCTCCGCGTGCGACTCCTCGACCGTCTCGGCACCACACGCCTCGACGCGACGCTCGCCGCGGCGTTCCTGGTCGCCGGCCTGGCGCAGGTGATCGCCTTCCCGATCGCGGACGGCGCGATCGGCGAGCTGTTCGTGCTCGGTACGACGCTGCCCCTTGCCTGGCGGCGTACCCGGCCGATCGAGTCCACCCTCGTCATGTCGGCGTTCTTCCTGATCCCGGTCGAGGGCTTTCCCGTCCTGGGCTTCATCGTGCTGCTGCTCCAGTTCTACGCCCTCGGCACCCATGGCGAACCGGATCGCGCGCTCGCCCTGACCACCGCGTTCGCGGCCGTCACGTCCGTCGTCGGAACCCTGCTCGGACCCGAGGCACCCGTCACCGCGATCGGCGGCGTCCTGGTCGTGGTAGCACCGGTCCTCGCCGGGCGGCTGGTGCGCCACCTTCGCCACCAGAACGCCGCGCTCACCTCACTCACCGCACAGCTGCGCGAGGAGCGTGCCCGCGCCGAGGAGGCCGCTGTCGGCGCCGAACGCGCCCGGATCGCCCAGGAGCTGCACGACGTGGTCGGCCACGAAGTGACCCTGATCGCGATCCAGGCAGAGGCCGCGACCGCTGCTCTCGCCGTCAGCCCCGACCGCGCCGCCGAACCCGTCGAGGCGATCCGGACGACGGCTCATCGCACGCTGGCGGAGATCCGCTCCGTCCTCGACGTGCTGTCCCCGGTGGTTGAGGACGCCGCCGTTCCGGTGGTTGAGGAGGGCCCCCTCGGGGCCCGTCTCGAAACCACCCCACGCCCGAACGACGACCTCGCCACCCTCGCCGCTCGAGCCCGGGCAGCAGGCATCCCCACGACGCTCACGCAGACCGGGACGCCGCTCGCGGTCGAGGCGCCGGCTTCCTTCGCCGTACGCCGGATCGTCCGGGAGTGCCTCACCAACGCCGGCCGCCACGCCCGCGGCGAACCGATCGAGATCTCGGTCCAGTGGGACGCCGACGCGGTGTGCGTGGAGGCCGTCAACCCGACCAGAACCTCGACGCCGCCCACCCCCGGCCGCGGCCTCACCGGGATCCGGCACCGTGCCGCCCTCCTCGGCGGCACGTTCGCGGTGTCCACCGACGACAACACCTTCACCGTCCGCGTCCGCATCCCCACGGGGAGCCCGCGGTGACCCGCGTCCTCATCGTCGACGACCAGGACCTCGTGCGACACGGCCTCCGGATGATCCTCGAGCTCGGTGGCATCGAGGTCGTGGGCGAAGCCGCCGACGGCGCCCGAGCCGTCGCCGCCTGCACCGAGCTGTCGCCCGACGTCGTGCTCATGGACATCCGCATGCCCGGCATGGACGGCGTCGAAGCCACCACCCGCATCACGGAGTCGTCGGACGCCCGCGTCATCGCCCTCACGACGTTCGACGTCGACCAGCACGTCGTCGACATGCTCCGCGCCGGTGCCGTGGGCTTCCTGTTGAAGGACGTCACCTCCGACTCCCTGCTCGACGCCGTACGCCGCGCAGCCGCCGGCGATCCCGTGGTCGCTCCGGCGGTCATGGCGCGGATGATGGACCACTTCTCCGCCCGACCACCGGCCGCCCTCCGCCTGCCCCCTGGCTACGGCGACCTCAGTGAGCGCGAACGCGAGATCCTCGCCCTCATCGGCGCCGGCCGGTCCAACACCGAGATCGCCCAGGACCTCTTCATCTCGATGGCCACGGTCAAGACGCACGTCCGCCACATCTTCGCCAAGCTCGACCTCCGCGACCGCGCCCAAGCGGTGGTCGTCGCCCGCGACGTCGGCCTGGAGATCCCCGACCGACCCTGACCCGCAGCCGCCGCCCTCAGGTCCGTCGGCGATAGCACACGTCGTCGCCGTGAGGGACCCAGGCAGTCGTCCACCCTTCATCGTGGGCGCGGTAATGGTGGAAGGAGCACCAGAGCCGAGCGGGGACACCGATGACGTTCCGACCCCGGGGAGACGGGGTCACCGACATGATCGCACTCCCTGATCACGGCCCCGATCGGCTCCGCGCGCACGGTGGCTTGACGCCGACGGCCCGCCACTCGGCTGAGTAGCGGGCCTCGACGTACGACGGGTGCTAGTGCACCTCGGACCGCATCACCAGCCGGAGGCCGAGCAGGCCGGGCAGGATGATCCAGAGCGAGACCGTGGTGGCCACGTGTGCCCACTGCGCCCAGGTGGTCATCCCCTCGAACAGGAACGTCTGCGCGAAGTTGAGGTCCACCCAGGGCTGCAGGTCCTTGAACCAGCCCGCGCTGTCGGCCAGGAAGGTCGACAGGTTGGGCACGACCAGGGTGACCACGAAGTAGGTCACCAGACCGCCGGCCGAGCTGCGCAGCAGCATGCCGATCATGGTGCCGGTCAGCAGGCAGGTCAGGTTCCCCAGCACGATGGTCAGGGCGTGGCCGAGGGAGACGTCCCAGACCGTCGACGTACCCGCGATCGTGCTGCCGACCACGTTCCCGACGGCACCGACCGCGAAGGCGAACACCATGGAGCCGATGGCGACGATGACCGAGGACAGGGTCTTGGCCCAGACCACCCGCCCCCGGCTGGGGACATAGGTGAACGTCGTCAGCCCACTCCGCTGGCTCCACTCGCTGGTGATGGACAGCAGCGCGACCATCGGCAGGATCACAGTGATCGGGAACCCGATCGCCTTGGTGAAGGTGTAGTAGTTCAGGTCCTTGTCCGGTGCGAAGGCGATGGTCGCGATCGTGGCGATCAGGCCGGTGATCCCGATGCTCGCAATCAGCCAGAACCCCGAGCGGGTGTTGAACATCTTGCGAAGCTCGACGCGCACGACCCGACTGAGCGGGATGTGGGGGAGCTCGATACGTCGACCGGTGCGGACCTGGTCGACAGTCGTGGCGGTCATGCCGCTGTCCTCTCTGGTTGCTGGTCACGCTGGGTGTCGGCGGTCAGCTCGAGGAACATCTCCTCGAGTCCGCCGCTGTCGGCGTGGCGGAGCTCGGTGAGCATCACGCCGCCTTCGTACGCCGCTCGCCCGACCGCGGCAGTGTCCGCGTCGGTGTGGAGCGATCCGTCGTCGGAAACGGTCGAGGCAAGGCCGGCCTCGGCCAGCGCACGCTGGAGGGTGGCGACGTCCACGGCACGAACGATGGTCCCGGCGGCCTCGAGCAGGTCGGCCTTGGAGCCCTGGCAGACGATCCGCCCCTGCCCGATCATCACGATGTCGTCGGCGATGATCTCGATCTCCGTCAGCAGGTGTGAGGACAGGAGGACGGTCCCTCCGCGGTCGGCGTAGTCGCGGAGCAGGTCGCGCATCCAGCGGATGCCGGCCGGGTCGAGGCCGTTGGCCGGCTCGTCCAGGATCAGCACCGAGGGGTCGCCGATCAGGGCGGCAGCGATGCCGAGGCGTTGGCGCATGCCGAGCGAGTAGTTGCCCACCCGCCGGTCCGCCTCGTCCTCGGTGAGGCTGACCACCTCGAGCAGCTCGCCGACTCGGCGCGCCGGGACGTCCATGATCTGCTGGGCGATGGTCAGGATCTCGCGGCCGGTGCGGCCGGCGTGCTGGGCGGAGGCGTCGAGCATCACGCCGACCTCGCGCCCGGGGTTGGGCAGATCGGCGAAGTGGCGGCCGGAGATGGTCGCCGTGCCGTCGGTGGGCGTGGTGAGCCCGACCATCATCCGCATGGACGTCGACTTGCCGGCTCCGTTAGGACCCAGGAAGCCGGTCACCCGCCCGTCGTCAGCGGTGAAGTTGATGTCGTGGACCACGGTGTGGCCGCCGTACTTCTTGGTCAGTGAGTCAATGGTGATCATGCTCCGACGCTAGGGACGATCCAGGGTCGGGCGCGTCGTCGAGAGGTCGCGCCTCGACCGGCACCAAGGGACTGCCGGGGGTCCTCACAAAGGAGGAGGGCCAACGTCGATCGAGCCACCTTCGATGGTCGAGCAGTCGATGGGTGGTCGAGCCGGCCGGGCCGCCAGCCGGGGACCAGTCAAGACCCACCCGCCCTCGATGGTCGAGCCGGCCGAGCCGCCAGGCGAGGCCGTGTCGAGACCCAAGAAACCTCAGCCCTCGAACAACCCCGTCTCATACGCCAGCACGATCGCCTGCGCCCGGTCACGCAGGTTCAGCTTCTGCAGCAGCCGCGTCACGTGGGTCTTGACAGTCGTGTCGCTGATGAACAGCTCGCCGGCGATCTCGGCGTTCGAGTAGCCGCGGGTGATCAGACGGAACACGTCCATCTCGCGCGCCGTCAGCGACTCCATGGCCTTCGGCGGCGGCTGCTGGTGGACACGGGTGAACTGCGCGATCACGCGCCGGGTGATCGCGGGTGAGAGGAGGGCGTCGCCACCCGCGACCGTGCGCACGGCGGCGATCAGCTGCTCGGGCGGGTCGTCCTTGAGGACGAAACCGCTCGCCCCGGCCTGCAGCGCGCGGTAGACGTACTCGTCGAGGTCGAAGGTCGTCAGGATCAGGACTCGACTGGACGGGTCGGCGGCCAGGATCCGCCGGGTCGCCTCGAGCCCGTCGAGCTCGGGCATCCGGATGTCCATCAAGATGACGTGCGGCTCGCAGCGGGCGGCCTCGACGACCGCCTCGAGGCCGTTGCTCGCCTCGGCGACGACCTCGATGTCGGACTCGTCGGCGAGGAGCAGCCGGAAGCCGGCCCGCACCATCGCCTGGTCGTCCACCACGAGCACCCGGATCGTCATGCGTCTGTGCTCTCGAGGCTTTCGAGCGGAAGCGAGGCGCGGAGCACGAACCCGCCCTGCGCGGATGCGAACGCCGACATGTCCCCGCCGTAGATCTTGACCCGCTCGCCGATGCCGATCAGCCCGTGCCCGAACCCGTTCTTCTGCGCAAATCCGCCGGGCCCGTCGTCGCGGACCTCGAGCCGCAGCTGATCGGGCGTGTACGCGACGGTCACGTCGGCCCGGCGCCCGCCGGAGTGCTTGAGAGCGTTGGTGAGCCCTTCCTGCACGATCCGGTACGCCGAGAGGTCCAGGGCAGGCGGCAGAGCGAGTGGGTGGCCGTCCAGATGCAGCCGTACGTCGAGCCCCGCGGCACGCACGTCCCGCGCGAGCGAGTCGAGATCGTCCAGACCCGGGTGAGGCGTCAGCTCCAGCGCTTCGCCGCCCTGACGCAACGCACCCAGAAGCCGGCGCATCTCGGCGAGAGCGACGCGGCCCGCGTGCTCGACGTTCAGCAGCGCCTCGCTCTCCGTCGAGGTCGGTGGCATCCGATGCCGGACCGCCCCGACCTGGAGCACCATCACGCTCATCGCGTGAGCGACGACGTCGTGAAGCTCCCGCGCCATCCTGGCCCGCTCCTCCGCCACCGCCACCCGAGCCGCCGCCTCCCGCTCCCGTTCTGCGCGCCGTGCCCGCTCCTCCGCGGCCTCGCTCCGCTCGGCCCGGTCACGCAGGGCGTACCCCACGAGCCAGGCGACGACGAACAGCGCGGGGGTGAAGACGAGATCAGCCGCGCCCTCGGTCGGGTCGTTGTACACGACGACACCTGCGCTGACCAGCACGATCACCAGACCCGCTCGGGCCTGGAGTCCGCCTCGCAGACTGCCCAGGAGCGCGGCCGCCACCATCCCGCACAGGAAGACCGCGGGTTGCGTGGTGATCAACTGGCTGTCGAGGAAGCTCAGCGCGGCACTGCCGACCCAGACGACCGCCGGGGCCGCGAACGGAAAGAGCCTGCGCGCCAGCAGCCCCAGAAGCACGACGCTGAGGGCGAAGACCTCGAACCACAGCTGCAGCCCGTCCGGCCGGTCGGAATCAGTGCGCAACAGAGTGCCGACCGCGCTTGCGGCGGCCGCGACGACGACCAGGACATCGATCCCCCAGGCCGCGAAGAACCGCCAGACCCGACCCATCGGCTCAAGGTACGGGAGTCGCCCGCCTCCCGCGTCCTACGAAAGTAGGACCCAGGGCCGGGCGAGCAACTCCTGCTTCTTCGCCGCGAACTCCGCCTTGGTCAGCACTGCCCGACGTCCTGACGCTGGTTTGCCAAGGCATCGATCTTCGCCTGCAGGACGTCGCGCTCCCGCTCGTTCGTGCAGCGGCTGACGGCGAGCTCGAGCTCGGTGCGGGCTTCGTCGGTGCGGCCGAGCCGGGTGAGCAGCTCACCACGAACGCCGGGGAGCAGGTGCGAGCGCGTGAGCTCTCCCGCCTCGACGAGTGAGTCGACCATCGGTAGCGCCGCGGCCGGGCCGCGCGCCATCGACACGGCGACGGCCCGGTTGAGCCGCACGATCGGGGACGGCGTGAGCGAGTCGAGGGCGTCGTACAGGAGGACGATCCGCTCCCAGTCGGTCTTCTCGACCGACGGTGCGACCGCGTGGCATTCGGCGATCGAGGCCTGCAGGCCGTAGGCGCCGAGCCCACGCCCGATCCGGCCGGCCCGGGCCAGGGCGGCGCGGCCGCGGCGGATCGCCGAGCGGTCCCAACGGCGGCGGTCCTGGTCCTCGAGCAGGACCGGCGACCCGTCGTCCCGCAGGCGAGCGGGGAACCGGGCGGCCGTGAGCTCGAGGAGGGCGAGCAGCCCGTGCGTCTCCGG
>DATBDF010000332.1:0-4815 GCA_036270075.1 Nocardioides sp. | reverse complement strand
AACATCGGGTTCTTGCGGGGCGACAACCCCGACTCTCCCGAGAGCTCGGAGGACGGCGGCACCGTGCGCATCCCCCGCTCGATGGCCTTCGCGTTGCGGGCGAACTGCGGACCGCGCTGGCTCTCGGGCTTCCTCACCCTCTTCATGGCGTTCCTGCTGCGCACCCACCCGATCGAGGGGCACTCGCCGCAGTTCCTGCTCGGAGCGGTGATCGGGGCGGCCGGCCTCGGCAACTTCGCCGGCATCGCCCTGGGCTCGATGTTGAAGCGGGTCAACCCGAAGCTCACCGTGGCGCTCGCACTGGTGGGCGACGCCGCCGCGGTGATCTTCGCCGCCCTCGCTTACGGCCTCTTGGCGCTCTGCGTGCTGGGCTTCACCGCGGGACTCGCGCAGGCGATGGCCAAGCTGTCGCTGGACTCGACCATCCAGCGCGACGTGCCCGAACGGGTACGGACGAGTGCGTTCGCCCGCAGCGACACCACCCTCCAGCTGGCGTGGGTGCTGGGCGGCTTCGTCGCGATCGCGCTGCCGGCCAACCCACGCGTGGGGATGATCACCGCCGCGGTCGTGCTGGTGGCGTGGTCGCTCGTCGTGCTGGCGAGCCCGCGACGGCGTACGCCGACCCCGACGCCTGCCGGGGCCACCGCCTCCTGACTCAGAGCTCGAGCTCGTCCGCCAGGGCGCGCAGCAGCTTGGCGGTCGGGCGAGCCTGGGCCCGCTCCGGGGGCCGGCCGTGGCGGTAGGCCTCACCGACACCGTCCAGCAGCCGGATCAGGTCCTCCACGATCGGGACCATCTCCTCGGGCTTCTTGCGCCGCGCGTGCGACTGGTTGCGCACCACCGAGGCGGGCGAGTCGAGGACGCGCACCTGGAGCGCCTGATCACCGCGGCGTCCCTGGGCGATCCCGAACTCGACGCGGGTGCCCGCCTTGAGCGTCGTCGTGCCCTCCGGCAGCGCCTCGGTGCGGACGTAGACGTCCGGTCCGTCGTCCTGCGACAGGAAGCCGAAGCCCTTCTCGGCGTCGAACCACTTCACCTTGCCAGTCGGCACGTTCATCCCTCTTCTAGCCACCGCGCCCCGAGACCCGGGGCGACCACCAAGCCTAGGCGGGGGGGCGTAGCG
Source organism: Nocardioides sp. (assembly GCA_036270075.1). GTDB lineage: Bacteria > Actinomycetota > Actinomycetes > Propionibacteriales > Nocardioidaceae > Nocardioides. Next base: position 3,692 of record DATBDF010000332.1, on the reverse strand, counting down.
GTCGCCAACCGATAGCCGGGCCGTCAGGTGAGCCTGGCCGACACGACGCGATCGAGGACGCCGAGGGGCAGCGAACCGCTGTCCAGGACGGCCGAGTGGAAGCGGCGTACGTCGAAGGCCTCGCCCTGCCGTTCCTCGGCCTCGCGGCGGATCCGCTCGATCTCGAGCCGGCCGACCATGTACGACGTGGCCTGACCCGGCCGGCAGATGTAGCGGTCGACCTCGGGGCGGCACACCCCCTCGGTGAGGGGCGAGTTCGCCACCATGAAGTCGATCGCCTGCTGTCGGCTCCAGCCGAGGGCGTGGAGCCCGGTGTCGACGACGAGCCGGCAGGCCCGCATCGAGTCCGCGCTGTACATGCCCATCCGGTCGAGCGACGAGGAGTAGAGCCCCATCTCGTCGGAGAGCCGCTCGCTGTACAGCCCCCAGCCCTCGGCGTACGCCGAGTTGTGGAGGTGCTTGCGGAACTCGGGGACCGAGTCCGGCAGCTCGGACGCGATCGCCAGCTGGAGGTGGTGGCCGGGGACGCCCTCGTGGAACGCCATCGCCTCGAGCTCGAACCGGCCCCACGAGGAGGCGTCCTCCGTGTTCACGAAGAAGGTGCCGCCCCGCGAGCCGTCGGTGGCCGGGGCGAAGTAGAACGCCTTCGCACCGACCGTGGTGCCCTCGACCGCGCACGGCGCCTTCGGCACGACCTCGAACCACTCGCCCATCACGCCCTCGGCCCGGGCGAGTGCGACCTTGGACTGCTCGACCAGCTCGTCGGCGTGCTCGAAGTGGAGCTTCGGGTCGGTCCGCATCGCGGCGAAGATCTCGTCGAGGTCGTCGGTGCCGACCACCTCCGGACCGAGCGCGCGGTACTCGTCGGCGAGCTTCGCGACCTGGGCCAGCCCGATCTCGTGGATCTCCTCGGCCGTCTTGTCCGTGGTCGTGAAGTAGCGGAGCGTGGCGGCGTACGCCTCCGGCCCGCCGTCCAGCCACGACAGGCCGCAGCGCTCCTCCGGGCGGGCGTCCGGGAGGGTCGCCCGCAGCGCGTCGCGGAACTCCTCGAACCCGGGGCGCACGGAGCGGGAGACCGCCGCGCGCAGCTCGGCGCGCAGCGCGTCGGCATCGACGCCGTCGGGCACGGCCACCGCCTCGACGACGGCGTCCGCCTCCGCCGGGGCGGCCAGCAGGTGGTCCAGCTGCTCGAGCGTCTCGGCCACGGCGAACTCCGCCGACACCCAGCCGTCGGACGCTGCGGACCGGGTGCGCTCGGCCAGCTCCTGGAGGTACGCGCCGGCGGCATCCAGCTTGGCCGGCATCTGAGCCGCGACCGTCTCGTCGGGCACCGACAGGAGCCCGAGGACCAGGGCGAGCTGGCGCTGGGGGCCGCTGACCGGGTTGGCCGCCAGCCCGGTGAGCGGCGTCGCCGTCAGGTCAGCGGTGGTCGTCGCGGACGCGATCATCACGTCGCGGGTGAGCCGCTGGTCGTCGGTGAGCCCAGCCGGTTCGATCGCCTCGGCCGCTCCCACGAGGTCGCGCAGCTCCGCCACGTGCCGGTCCTCGGCGTCCTGGCTGCATCGCTCCCACGAGCCGACGTCGCGGTAGTCACCGAGCATGTGCCGGTAGGTCGGCTGGAAGCGCAGGACGGCCTCCCAAAAGTCGTCGGCCAGCCGGTCGAGGTCGTCGCTCACGGGAAGTCCTTCGCGGGAGAGGTGGGGTGCGACCAACCTAGCCAGTGGTCGGGTCCGACGGGCCGTGGCCGGTGCCGACCAGGCCCAGCGTCTTGGCGGTCTCCTCGCGCATCTGCATCTTGCGGATCTTCCCGGTGACCGTCATCGGGAACTCGTCGACCAGCAGCACGTAGCGCGGGATCTTGTAGTGCGCGAGCTTCCCGGTGCAGAACTCGCGCACCTTCTCGGCGTCCAGCGGCTCCGCGCCGTCGCGCAGCTTGATCCAGGCGCAGAGTTCCTCGCCGTACTTCTCGTCCGGGACGCCGATGACCTGGACGTCCTCGATGTCGGGGTGTCCGTAGAGGAACTCCTCGATCTCGCGGGGGTAGATGTTCTCGCCGCCGCGGATGACCATGTCCTTGATCCGGCCGACGATGTTGCAGTACCCGTCCTCGCGCATCTCCGCCAGGTCGCCGGTGTGCATCCAGCCGTCGGCGTCGATGGCGTCGGCGGTCCTGTCCGGCTCGTCCCAGTAGCCGAGCATCACCGAGTACCCGCGCGTGCAGAACTCCCCCGGCCGCCCGCGCTCGACGGTCTTCCCGGTCGCCGGGTCGACGATCTTGATCTCCACGTGCGGGTGCACGCGCCCGATCGACGCCGTACGCCGTTCGAGGTCGTCGTCGACGCGTGTCTGGCAGGAGACCGGGCTGGTCTCGGTCATGCCGTACGCGATCGAGGCGGCCTCCATGTGCATCTCGTTGACGCAGCGCTTCATCACCTCGATCGGGCAGATCGAGCCCGCCATGATGCCCGTACGCAGGCTGGACAGGTCGTGGTCGGCGAAGGCGGCGTGGTTCTGCATGGCGATGAACATCGTCGGTACGCCGTACACGGCGGTGCAGCGCTCCTCGCTGATGGCATCCAGGGTGATGGCGGGGTCGAAGCCAGGCGCCGGGATCACCATCGTGGCGCCGTGGCTGGTGCAGCCGAGGTTGGCCATCACCATCCCGAAGCAGTGGTAGAAGGGCACCGGGATGCAGAGCCGGTCTTCCTCGGTGAAGCCGATCAGCTCGGTGACCATGAAGCCGTTGTTGAGGATGTTGTGATGGCTGAGGGTGGCGCCCTTGGGGTAGCCGGTCGTGCCGGACGTGTACTGGATGTTGATCGGCTCGTGCGGCTCGAGGGCGTGCATGCGCCTGTTCATGGCGTCGGCGTCGAGGCGCTCGCCGCCGGCGATCAGCGTGTCCCAGTCGTCGGTGTCGAGGTAGACGACACGTTCGAGGGTCGGGTTCTGCGCGGCGGTCTCCTCGACCATGCCCCGGTAATCGCTGGTCTTGAAGCTGCTCGCCGCCACCAGCAGCTTGGTCCCCGACTGGTTGATGGCGTACGAGAACTCGTGGGTGCGGTACGCCGGGTTGACGTTAACCAGGATCGCGCCGATGTTGGCCGCGGCGTACTGGGTGAGGGTCCAGCGCGCGCAGTTCGGCGCCCAGATGCCGACGCGGTCGCCCTTCTCGACCCCCGCCGCGATCAGGCCGCGGGCGAGCAGCTCGACGTCGCGGTAGAACTCCTGCCACGTCCACCGCTTGCCGGTGGCGAACTCCACCATCGCCTCGCGGTCGGGGTGGGTGGCCACGGTCCGCTCGAGGTTCGCCCCGATGGTCTCCTCCAGCAGGGCCGGCGCGGTCTCACCCTTCGCGTAGGACTCCATGCCCTGGAAGTTACTCGCCCTTTCCCGTGGGGTCGTCCGCCTGACAGGCCAGTAGGGGCTCCTCTCAGGCGGACGACCCGCTCCCGGGCACGGCGTGACACCATCGGAGGGTGACCACCTCGGCCGACGACCAGCGCCTGCGCGACCTGACGCGCCTGCGCCGGGTGCGTGACCGGATGGACCGCGAGTACGCCCAGCCGCTGAACGTCGAGGCGCTGGCTCGTGGCGTGCACATGTCGGCCGGCCATCTGAGCCGCCAGTTCCGCGAAGCCTACGGAGAGTCGCCGTATTCCTACCTGATGACCCGCCGGATCGAGCGCGCGATG
>DATBDF010000331.1:0-3029 GCA_036270075.1 Nocardioides sp. | reverse complement strand
TAGGTCAGGTCCGAGCTGATCTGGAGCACCTTCACGCCGGTCACGCCGGACGCTGCCGCGGTGGTCGTGATGAGGCCGCCGCCGTAGGCGAGCAGCATCGTCTGGACCGTGTCCTCCGACAGCTCGACCTCGATCGTGAAGTTGAGGTCCTTCGTCCGCTTGTCGACGGGCGTGATCTGCTCGTCGATCGTGATGTCGTCGGTGGCGCGCTTGAAGCCGAACATGACGCCGTTCTCGGTGGCGCCGATCGGGCTCCACGGGGCCGGCCAGTTCGCCCCGAGCGCGAGGTTGTCGGCCGGCGTCACCGGCGGCACCGACGCGTTATAGACCTGCGTGTACATCTTCGCGGAACCCGTGAGGACATTGGCCGCGGTGTAGGTGGGAATGAACGACATCTCAGTCCTCCATCAGGTAGACGGGGACGCCGTTCGCAGCGGCCACCGCAATGACGTCGTCGACCTCGTCGAAAGGAACTGCGGTGCCTTCCGGGGTGATCGTGAGGTCGCCGAGGATCAGGGTGTTGGGCAGGTGCGTTGCCAGCCGGACGTCGCTCCGCTTCTGCTGCGGGGCGTCCTGCCTCGGCTGAACGGGCTGCTGGTCTTCGGGCTCCGTCATCGGCCCCGGGTCCTTTCACTGGTAGGTGGACAGGCGAGGACTCGGGGTCGATTACGCGAGACGCGTAACGCGTTACTGGGGGAGAGCGGTCACGTGGAATAGGTAGGACGCGGAATAGGTGAGTCGTTCCGCCGAGCTAGGGCGGGGCGACACCAACTGCGGCGGACCGCCGGGGCGCAGGATCGAGGTCACGTAGGTGGCGCCGATCCACACCGGCATGTCCCAGAAGCGCAGCGCCACGTCGACGGCGAGCGCGGACACGTACGCCTGCTCGCTGTAGGTGCGGGACTGCGGGCCGCGGACCTGGAGCTGGAAGCCCTGGGTCTCGAACAGCCCGTCGACGTCGGGGGACTGGCCCGGCGACGGCATCACGAGCCCGATCACGTCCGGCGCGATCGGCTCGACCGGCTGCGGCGCCGGCAGGAACGGGATGTCCAGGCCCATCACGTCGTTGAGCCACGTCGACAGCTCGCCGGGGGTCAGCACGACGCCACCTCCCTAGCCGCGGCGTCCGCGCCGGCCGTAGGGGTGGCCGCCGCGGGCTCGGGACAGCGCCTTCAACTCCTGCTCGGAGAGCCGGCGCTGCTCGGGGGGCGCGGAGCGCACGACGGCGCCGTTGTCGGCGACCGACGGCGCCCCCGACCGGTGCAGGTTGAAGAACAGGACCGGGGCCCGGACTACGACCTGCCGGACGAGGTCTTCCATCTGGTCGAACACCGTGTCGACCAGGCGCTTCTCCATGTCGAGCATGTCGTCGGCGACCGCCTGCATGTAGCGGTCGGTCGACTCGTAGAGCGGCTCCTGGAGGAAGAACGCCTGCCCGCCGCGCGGGTGCTTGAACTGGGGGTGCTCATGCTGGTAGTGGGCGTATCGTCAAGATCATCAGGCGTAGACCTGATCCACTTCCACCTTGCCTGTCAGATCGCCAAGACCGATGTGGTCGGCGAGCTGGCGGATGCGATCTCCGGCCTCACCCATGTCCCCACCTCCCCCCGGTGGGTCGGTGGCGCTAGTTGTCCCACGGCCCGGACCAGCGGGACGGAGGGAGTAGCGCCGGGTCGTTCTCGACGCCGAGCCCGAACCCCTCCAGGTCGAATAGCTGCCCCTCGTAGCGGGGCACCGGGTAGAGCCCGAGCCTCGGGTGGACTCCCGGGATGTTCGCCGACCCGTTGACGAGCCGGGACAGGAGGTCGGTCGCCCACTGGTAGCGCTTCGCTACCGGGTCCTGCGCGGTGGAGTCGACCGACTGCCGGTACCCGAGGTCCGCCAGGTAGGCCGCGATCGCCAAGACGATCGCGGTGATGAGCGGCGGCACCGGGTCTCCGAACGGTGTCGGGTACCGGCCGTTGAGCCGGGCGTCGACCTGTCCCGTGGCCGCGTCGATGGCCTGTTGGAGGGTCGCGTCGGGGAGGTCGGCCGCCGTGCCTTCCGGGTGTTGTGGGTCCCGCGTGAGGGACGTCCGCAGCCCGGCGGGCGTGGCGTAGGCGGCCACCCCGTCAGCTCTTGTCGGTGGACTTGCCGGTGGACTTGTCGCCCTTGCCGGAGCTGCTCTCGCTGGAGCTGCCCGAGCTGCCGGAGTCGGACTGGTTGTCGTCGACCGGGCGCACCGCGCCCTCCGCGACGTACTGCTTGCCGGCCTCCTCGTCGAGCGTCACGACGTCGCCCTGCTCGTACTGGTAGTGGTTGACCGCGCCGGTCTCGTCGTCCTTGACGCCGAGCGCGATCCGACTGACGACCACGTAGTCAGGCATGAGGTGTCCTCTTCGGGTAGCTGGGATTACGCCGAGCCGTCGATCTTGATGGAGGCGATGGAGAGCGGCTGGTCGATGCCGATCGCGGAGGCCCGCTGCACGTCGCAGCGCGAGGTCTTGCGGGGCTCGTCGCGGTACATCCCCGAGACCTGGAGCGGCAGCTCGTCGGCGATGAAGCCGCAGGTCTTGCGCTGCATCAGCGTGACCCGGGTGTCGGAGTGCTGGCGGGACACCACCACGTCCAGGCCCATGATCTGGTTGGGCAGCTTGCCGGTGTACTGGAGGTTCTCGTCGGCGATGTTGCCGACGTACGGGGCGTTGAAGTCGCTCTGCTTGATGATGTTGAACTTGGTGGCCGGCGACACGACCATCGTGTCCGCGGAGAAGCCGAAGGAGGTGTTCTGCCCGGGGGCCGCCGCCGTCGCGATGATCTTCATGCCGGCGACCAGGTCCTTGCGGATGTTGGCCCCGGTCGTCTCCGTCGACCAGTTCGTCGACGACGAGACGACCTGCGTGACGCTCGCGTTCAGCTCGGCGAGGAACGCCACGTCCCAGGTCTGGACGAGGGTGTTCTTGACCTGCATGAGCTGGGTGTTGACCGGGTCGACATCCATCCGGCGCTGCATCTCGTCCGAGATCAGGATCGCCAGCGCGCGCTCCGCG
>DATBDF010000330.1:0-16674 GCA_036270075.1 Nocardioides sp. | reverse complement strand
GACCTGGCGATGCGGTCACGCCGGGGGAGGCTGACCTGGCGATGCGGTCACACCACGAGACGCTGACCTGGCGATGCGGCCACGCCGGGAGACGCTGACCTGGCGATGCGGCCACGCCGGGAGACGCTGACCTGGCGATGCGGTCACGTCGGGGGACGCCGACCAGACGATGCAGTCACGCGGTGGGATCGATACGGCGTGCCTAATCGCCGGGTGGGAGTGATTGAGCGTGTCGCCCATCGCCGGGTGGGCTGATCGGGCGTGTCCCCATCGCCGGGTGGGAGTGATTGAGCGTGTCCCCATCGCCGGGTGGGAGTGATCGGGCGTGTCCTCATCGCCGGGTCGGCGGGATCTCGCGTGTCCTGATCGCCAGGTCGGCGTGATCTGGCGTGACCGCATCGCCAGGTCAGGGTCCCCCGACGTGACCGCATCGCCAGGTCAGCTCTCGTGGCGAGAGCGCATCGCCGGGTGAGATGACGACGGCCCGCCCGGGGGCTTCCCCGGACGGGCCGTCGTGATCGATGAAGCAGCGGCCGAGTGCGCTCAGCCCTGCTGCTCGAACTGCCGTGTCGCGTCGTCGGTGGCCGGAGCCGGTTCGTTGGCCGGCGCGGGCGGCGGCGGAGTGGCCGGCGTCCCCGAGCTGTCGTCGCCGATCACCGAGGAGCGGCGCTTCGAGACGATGACCGCGGCGACGATGCCGCCCACGGCGGCCAGCGCGATGATGATGCGCAGCGGCGTGTTGGCGTTGTCGCCGATCGACAGCTTGACGATCGCGGACACGATCAGCAGCGAGACCAGGTTCATCACCTTGATCAGCGGGTTGATCGCGGGGCCGGCAGTGTCCTTGAAGGGGTCGCCGACCGTGTCACCAATGACGGTCGCGGCGTGGGCGTCGGAGCCCTTGCCACCGTGGTTGCCGTCCTCGACGAGCTTCTTGGCGTTGTCCCAGGCACCACCGGAGTTGGCCAGGAACACGGCCATCAGCGCACCGCCACCGATCGCGCCGGCCAGGAAACCGGCCAGCGGACCGACACCGAGCCCGAACCCGACGGCGATCGGAGCCAGGATCGCCAGCAGTCCGGGAGTGGCCAGCTCGCGCAGCGAGTCGCGGGTGACGATGTCGACCACGCGTCCGTACTCCGGTCGACCCGTGCCCTCCATGATCCCGGGGATGTCGCGGAACTGGCGGCGTACCTCGTACACCACGGCGCCCGCCGCTCGGCCGACGGCGTTGATCGCCAGGCCGGAGAACAGGAACACGGTCGCGACGCCGAGGAGCAGTCCCACCAGGATGTTCGGGTAGGACACGTCGAAGGCGAAGGCGAGCCGGCTGAGCGCGCCGGTGTCGCGGAAGGCCTGCAGGCCACCAGCCTCGTTCACGGAGTCCACCAGGGAGTTGCTGTACGAGCCGAACAGCGCGCTCGCGGCCAGCACGGCGGTCGCGATCGCGATGCCCTTGGTGATCGCCTTGGTCGTGTTACCGACGGCGTCGAGCTCGGTGAGGATCTGGGCGCCTTCCGCACCCACGTCACCGGACATCTCCGCGATGCCCTGTGCGTTGTCGGAGACCGGACCGAAGGTGTCCATCGCCACGATCACGCCGACCGTGGTGAGCAGCCCGCAGCCCGCGAGCGAGACGGCGGCCAGTGCGACGGTGATGCTGCCCGCGCCCAGGAGGAAGGCGCCGAACACGGCAGCGGCGATGACGAGCGTCGTGTACACGGCCGACTCGAGACCGAGTCCGATGCCGGACAGGATCACGGTCGCGGCACCCGTCAGCGACGTACGGCCGACGTCGATGACGGGGCGGTGGTCGGTGCCGGTGAAGTAGCCGGTCAGGGCGAGGATCGCCGCGGCCAGCACGATGCCGATGAGGACCGCACCGGCGGCGATCAGGCGCGGACTCCCGTCGGCGCTGACGCCCAGGGCGGCGAAGTTGCCCGGGAGGTAGACCATCGCGAGCACGACCGAGGCGACGGCCGAGATCGCGGCCGAGATGTAGAACGCACGGTTGATGGTGACCAGGCCGTTCTCACCGACGCGCGGCTTGCAGAGGTACGTGCCCACGACGGCCGTGAGCGCACCGATCGCGGGAACCAGCAGCGGGAAGACCAGGCCCTTGTCACCGAACGCCTGCGTTCCCAGGAGCAGCGCAGCGACCAGGGTGACGGCGTACGACTCGAAGAGGTCGGCCGCCATGCCGGCGCAGTCGCCGACGTTGTCGGCGACGTTGTCTGCGATCGTCGCGGCGTTGCGCGGGTCGTCCTCGGGGATGTTCTGCTCGATCTTGCCCACGAGGTCGGCACCGACGTCGGCTGCCTTGGTGAAGATGCCGCCTCCGACACGCATGAACATCGCGAGGAGAGCGGCGCCGAAGCCGAAGCCCTCGAGCACGTGCGGAGCGTCGTCCTTGAACAGCAGGACGACGCCGCTGGCACCCAGGAGCCCCAGGCCGACGGTCAGCATGCCGACGGTCGCTCCGGTGCGGAAGCCGATGGTCATGGCGGGCTCGCGACCCTCGGTGTTGGCCGCGGCGGCCACCCGGAGGTTGGCCTTGACGGCCAGGCTCATCCCGAAGTACCCCACGCACGCAGAGAACCCGGCACCGAAGAGGAAGAAGATCGACCGACCGATCCGCACCCCCAGGTCGTCGGCGGGGAGCGCGAACAGGACGAAGAACGCCACTACCGCGAAGATCGCGAGGGTGCGGAACTGCCTCTGGAGGTAGGCGTTCGCCCCCTCCTGCACCGCGTGGGCGATGTTCTTCATGTTGTCGGTGCCTTCGCCGGCGGCAAGGACCTCCTGGCGGAACATGTACGCCATCGCGAGCGCGCCGAGCGCGATCAGGAAGACGATGATGACCAGGACGAGGTTGCCCCCGGAGAGGTGCACCACGTCGGGACTGATCCCGGTCATGGATTTCCTCCTGGGAATACGTTCAGGTGAACGGCGCGGATTGTGCCATGCGCCCGGTGCATCCTGTCATCCGGGCGTCTTCTGAGTCACACCGGGTGCGCGGGCGCGGACAGCCTGCGCACGCACTCCATCCGCCGTCGTGTGACGCTCGCCAGGGTTGCCGCGAGGTCGGTCGGTCAGCTGGCCGCGAGCGCGGCTTCAGCGGTGTCGTGGATGACGAACACCTTGGCGAGGCCGGTGATGCGGAAGATCTTGAGCAGGCGGTCCTGGTTGCACACGAGCTGCAGCGAGCCGTCGTGCGCTCGGACCTTCTTCAGGCCGCCCACGAGCACGCCGAGGCCGGTCGAGTCCAGGAACTCCACCTCGGACATGTCGATCACGATGTCGTAGGTGCCGGCCGCCACCAGCTCGGTGATCTCCTCACGCAACCGAGGTGCGGTGTAGACGTCGATCTCGCCGGCGACCGACACGACCGTCCGGCCTTCAGCCTCGCGCGTCGAAATGGTCAGGTCCACGTGTCCACTCCAAGCTCCCGATCGGGGGTGGCGGGAGCCCACGGCCCCGATCCCATCGCGCCTATCAAACCACGCTCCAGGGAAAGCTGGACAGATTGCCCTGCACCCGGGGTCACACACCGTCATCGGACCGTCCGCGGGCTTTGCCAGACTGAGGTGGTGACGGGTGTTGCGGGAGGCTCGAGCGGTCTCCGCGTCGGCGCGGGAGGCGTCGAGGAGTGGGGCCGCAGACTGGCTTCTGCTCCCGGCCGCGAAGACTCGCTGCGTCACCTCCGGCTGCTGCCCCGTCGCGACGCGACGACGGCACCCTGGCCCGTGTGGGCTCACCCCGACGTCGTGGACGCGTTCGCACGGCGCGGTGTGAGAGACCTGTGGCGTCACCAGGTGGTGGCTGCCGAAGCGGCGCACGAGCACCAGCACGTCGTGATCTCCACGGGGACCGCGTCGGGGAAGTCGCTCGCCTACCAGCTTCCGGCCCTGACCTCGATCCTCGAGCGCCGCGGCACGCGGGGAGAGCGAGGCGCCTCCACCCTCTACATCAGCCCCACCAAGGCACTGGCCCAGGACCAGCTGACCACCATCGCGGGGCTCGGGCTCGACGTCCGGGTGACGACCCACGACGGCGACTCGACGTACGAGGAGCGCGACTGGACGCGCGAGCACGGCGAGTACGTCCTCACGAACCCGGACATGCTCCACCGATCGCTGCTGCCCCGGCACGAGCGCTGGTTCGGGCTCTTCCGCGCCCTGGACCTCGTGGTCGTCGACGAGTGCCACCACTACCGGGGCGTGTTCGGTGCCCACGTGGCGCAGGTGCTCCGCCGACTGAGGCGGGTCTGCGCGTTCCACGGCTCCGATCCGACGTTCGTCCTGGCGTCTGCGACCGTGGGCAACCCGGCTGAGCACGCCAGCCGTCTGACCGGCCTCGACGTGATGGCGGTCAGCCACGACGACGCACCGCGCGGCGAGGTCGCGCTCGTGCTCTGGGAACCCAGGTTCACGTCGTACGCCGGCGAGAACGGCGCGCCCGTGCGCCGCGCTGCTTCGTCGGAGTCTGCCGACCTGCTCGCCGACCTGGTCAGCTCCGGAGTGCGCACCCTGGCCTTCGTCCGGTCGCGTCGCGCTGCCGAGCAGGTGGCGAGCAGGGCCGCCGAGCTGCTCGCCGACGTCGACCCTTCACTGCCGCCGCGGGTGGCCGGCTACCGAGGGGGATACCTTCCCGAGGAGCGCCGGGAGATCGAGCAAGCACTGCGAGACGGCCGCCTGCTCGGACTGGCCGCCACCAACGCCCTCGAGCTCGGCATCGACGTGTCGGGGCTGGACGCCGTGCTCGTGGCCGGCTTCCCCGGCACCCGCGCCGCGTGGTGGCAGCAGGTCGGCCGCGCCGGGCGGAACGCCGGCGACGCCCTGGCGGTCCTCGTCGCCCGCGACGACCCGCTCGACACCTACCTGGTGACGCACCCGGAGGCGCTGCTCGACCGGGACGTCGAGCGCACGGTGTTCGACCCGGACAACCCCTACGTCGTGGGTCCCCACCTGTGTGCCGCTGCTCAGGAGGTGCCCGTGCGGGAGCACGAGCTGGGTCTGTTCGGTCCTCACGCCCGCGAGCTGCTCGACGAGCTCACCGCCGCAGGCCGGCTCCGCCACCGGCCTCAGGGCTGGTACTGGACCCATCCCGAGCCGGCCGCCGCCCTCACCGACATCAGGTCGGGCAGCGGACGTGCCTTCTCGCTGGTCGAGTCGGCCACCGGACGGGTCGTCGGCACGGTCGACGGAGGGAGCGCGCACGCCACCGCCCATGCCGGCGCCGTCTACGTCCACCGTGGTGAGACCTGGCTCGTGGAGTCGCTCGATCTCGAGGACCGCGTCGCGATGATCGACCGCACGGACGTGAGCTACTCCACGACCGCCCGAGAGCTCACCGACATCACGATCAACCGCGAGCTCGACCACCGCGCCTGGGGTCAGGCCCGGCTGTCGTTCGGCCTCGTGGACGTGTCACACCGCGTCGTGTCCTACCTCCGCCGTCGTCAGCCTTCGGGTGACGTGATCGACGAGGTGCCACTCGACCTGCCCGAGCAGAACCTCACCACCCAGGCGGTCTGGTGGACGCTCGGTGACGATCAGCTGGCCGAGACCGGCATGCTCTCGGCCGATCTGCCAGGCGCCGCACACGCTGCCGAGCACTGCTCGATCGGGCTCCTCCCACTCTTCGCGACGTGCGATCGCTGGGACATCGGCGGTGTCTCCACCGCGCACCACGCCGACACCGGTCGGCTCACCGTCTTCGTCCACGACGGCCACCCCGGTGGCGCGGGCATCAGCGCTCGCGGCTTCGAGGCCGCGAGGGCCTGGCTGACCGCGACGCGGGAGACGATCCGGTCCTGCACCTGTCCGGACGGCTGTCCGTCGTGCGTGCAGTCGCCCAAGTGCGGCAACCAGAACCATCCCCTCGAGAAGGCCGGGGCCGTCAGCCTGCTCGACGTCCTGCTCGAGCACCCACCGGCCGGCTGAGCGTCAGGGCGCCGGCCCGGCGCGGGACCTCGCCGCCAGATCGGCGCTCTGGCCCAACCAACGGGGGCCTGGGACCTCGACCTCCACGTCGACCACGCGTCCCGCGGCGACGCATGCCGTGATGCGTGCGCCGTTCGCTGCAGCCACCGTCCGCGCGACCGCGCAGCCGTCTCCACCCGACGCGAGGCCACGAGCCGCGGCCAGCGCCGCCAGATCGGCGGCCGACTGGGCCGCACGGTGTGCCGCCACGAGGGCCGTCACCACAGTGAGGGCAGCACCGAGGAACAGGAGGACGCCGGCCATCGCGACCACGAGGAGCGTGATCGAACCGGTCTGGCCCGGCCGGGTGCTCACGGCCCGACCTCGGCCGACGTCACGGCCTCGGCGTGCACGTGTACGGCGGGCAGGAAGCCCAGCAACCCACCAGGAGGGGTGACCACATCGCTGGCGGTCGCCACGACGTCTCCGTCACTGATCGTCAGGGTCACCACAGCACCCGGGGCGACCTGCCGACCCCGCGACACCGCCGCTGCCTCGTCGTCGCCGCGCGCACCTGCCCGGGCGGTCTCGCGCGCTGCGTCGACCATCTGGACCTGCGCGACGCCGATCGCGAGGAGCCACACCAGACCGATGGTGAGCGAGACGAGCACGGGGATCCCCAGCGCCAGCTCGGCCGTCGCCGCGCCCCGCTGGTTGCACCTCACCCGATGCCCAGCAAGGACAGCACATGGTCGAACAAGGTCCGCAACAGCTGCTCGCCGAAGCCGCCGGTCAGCAGCTTGAACAGCAGTCCGGCGAGGCCGGCGCCCGCGGCGGTGCCGACGGCGTACTCAGCCGTGGTGATGCCGCGCTGGTCGTGTTGGTGCATGGATCTCCTCCTCGGGACGTGGCCACGGGTGCGACCTGTCCGCACTCTCGCCCGGTTCGCCGGATGCCCGCCGGGACCGGCGGAGGGGCTGTGGATCGACCGATCGGCAGGGCTCGCGGTGGATGGTGGGCGGCATGCCAAGCCGAGGATCACGCCGGAGGCGAGGCGGTTCACCAGGCCAGTGAACGGAGGAGCCCGGCCACCAGCGGGACCACGCCGATCAGCAGGAACGACGGCAGCAGGCAGGCGCCGAGCGGAACGGCCGCCTTCACGCCCACCGCACGGGCTCGGTCCTCCACCCGGGCGCGGGCGCGGCGGTCGAGCTCGTCAGCCAGTCTCGCCACCTCGTCGGTCACCGGCGCACCCGAGCGATCCGCCCTCACCATGGCGCGGCCGAGCGGCGCCAGCGCCGGCTCGGCGAGCACCGGGCTCCACGCGCCGTCGGCGGGCATACCGAGGGTGAGGCGCGAGGTGACCGAACCCAGGATGCGAGTGGTGGGCCCCGGAAGAGCGTCGCCGACGATCCGGAGAGCCTCGGCGATGTCGCAGCCGGACTCGAGGGCGGTCGCGAGCAGATGTACCACCGCGGGCAGGTCACGCTCGGTCGCCTCGCGGCGTCGACGCAGGGACGAGGGCTCGGATCGCCCGATCCAGGTCCACACCGCGGCCGCCGCGACGAGACCGGCTGCCAGTCCCCAGGTACCGGACACGAACGTCGCACCGCCCACGCCGGCGAGCAGCGACCACAGCAGGCGCCCGCGGTGCAGCCAACCGGCGTCGTCGGAGGTCACCGCGTCGGCCGTGTCCCGGACCGACACCGGCCACCGCGTCCTGGGCCGCACGGCCGTCGCGGCGGCGAGCGCCGCGCACGAGGCGGCCAGCCACGCGGTCACCGCTCGACGTCCCGGGCGATCTGCTCGATCCAGAACAGCCCGGCCATGCCGGTGGCGAGCCCAGCGGCCAAGCAACCCAGTCCGGCCGGCGTCCGGAGGAGATAGGTCCAGGGGTCCGCGCCGGCGCCACTGCCCATGAGCAGTGCGACCACGGGGAGGCCGGCCATGAGCCGCGCGGTGGCCCGGGCGGACGCCAGCTCGCCGGCGACCACGCGCCGGGTCGCCTGTTCGCGGCGGACGGCTTCGGCGACACGACGGGTCCCCGCAGCGAGCCCGCCACCGGTACGCCGGGAGACCGTCCACGCCGCAGCCAGCAGTCGGAGCCCACCCGCGCCCGGCGCCCGCGCGACTTCGCAGAGAGCCGCCGGCACGTCCCCATCCAGGCGCGACACCTCCGCCACGGGGGCGATCGCCGGCCAGGTCGAGGCTGCCTCGCGCAAGGCGCCCTCCGGCGGACGACCGGCCGACAGCTCCGACGCCAGGAGGTCGCACACCTCGGCCATCCTTGCGGCGTTGGCCTCGGCCAGTCGCGCGGACGTACGACGCCCCCACAGCAGGCGAGCTGCCCACACGGCGGGACACAGGACGAGGACCAACCCCGCCCACGCATGTGGCACCAGGACAGCGACGCCCACGACGATCACCGTCAGCCTGACGGCGCGCGAGACGCTTCCGGCGCGACGTAGCTCCAGGGACGAGGTGCCGCCCACCAGCAGCCAGAGCGCGAGCGCGGCGGTCGCGGCGGCGACGAGAGTCGGCACACCCTCGAGCCACGTCATCGGGACAACCGGTCGGCCAGCTCCGACTCACCCGGACCCGTGACCGCATGTCCGCCACCCGGGAAGGACACCGCCGTGTGCATCTCCGCCAGCCCGTCGCCGCGGCGTCTCGGCACCGCCACCTCGCGCAGCACCCGTCTCCCGTCGACGTCACGGCCGAGGTGTACGACGGCGTCGACCCCCGCCAGGAACTGGCTGTGGGCAGCGTCGCGACCCAGTCCGGCGGCGAGGGCCAGGGCCTCGACTCGCGCAGGTACGTCGCGGGCGGAGTTCGCGTGGATGGTGCCGCAGCCACCCTCGTGGCCGGTGTTCAAGGCGGCGAGCAGCTCGACCACCTCGGCGCCACGGACCTCCCCCACGACCAGCCGATCCGGTCTCATCCGCAGCGCCTGCCGCACCAGTGTGCGCAGGGTGACCTCGCCGGCCCCCTCGATGTTCGGGGGCCGCGCCTCGAGCCCGACCACGTGGGGATGCGCCGGGCGAAGCTCGCTGGCGTCCTCGACCAGCACCAGCCGCTGGTCGTCAGGAACCAGGGAGAGCAACGAGTTCAACAGGGTCGTCTTGCCGGAGCCGGTGCCGCCACTGACCAGGAACGCCAGCCGTCCCGTGACGATCCGGCGCAGCAGCCGCACCCCGTGCTCGGTGACCGTCTCGGCAGCGAGGAGGTCCTCGAGGGACAGCACGCGCTGGTGGGGCACCCGGAGGGACAACACGGTGCCTGGCCGCGCCAGCGGGGCGAGCACCGCATGGAAGCGGGTGCCGTCGCGGAGCCGCACGTCGACGTGGGGAGTCGCGTCGTCGAGCCGGCGTCCGCCCGAGGCCGCGAGACGTTGCGCGAGTCGTCGCACGGACTCGTCACCGGGGAACGTCACGTCCACCCGCTCGAGGCCGCGCCCGCGGTCGACGTAGACCTGCTCAGGACCGTTGACCAGCACGTCGGTGACGTCAGGCGTGCGCAGCAGCGGCTCCAGCGGGCCGGCACCGACGACGTCACGGCGAAGTGCCTCGTGCACGGCGAGCACGGTCGCGTCGCCGACTGGCCGGCCCGACGCGCGGAGCGCCTCGGCCACGCGGTGGGGCGTCACGTCACCTGCCTCGCGTGCCAGGCGTTCGCGGACCTCCTCCACGAGGTCCGTCTCCGGCGGCATCACGCCGCGGACGTCGCCGCGCGATCGACCAGCCCCGCCAGGACGCCCGAGGCCGCTCGCCCGAGCGGGCCACGCCGAGACCGGACCGGACCCAGTCCCACGTCGATGGCCTCGGCGAGCCCACGCTGGTCGCTCATCCGATGGATGACGCGCGCCCCGACCGCGCGACCGAGCGCATCGTCGTCCATCGCGGATCCGCGCACGACCAACGCCAGCCTGCGGTGGTCGGGGAATCGACCACACGTGCGCATCGCCGCTGCCACTCCGGCGACCGTCGTGACGACCGTGACCAGGACCTGGTCGCAGCGAGCGGCGATCTCCTCGGTCATCGGGTCCGGCATGCGGGGCAGGTCGACGATCACGGTGTCGTGACCACGTCGCGCCGCCGACAGCGCCTCGCGCACGGCGAAGGCCTGCAACGGACGAGGGTGCGCCCCCGCGAACCAGGTGAGGGCTGCCACGCCGTCGCGTCGAGGGAGTGACTCACGCAGTGCCCGGGCACTGAGCCGACCGGTCGTGTGGCCGAGCGCATCCCACCGCACCCCGTCGACGAGGTCGAGACCGAGGACCCGGTCGACGCCGGGGCCGAGCGGATCGGCGTCGATCACGACCGAAGGTCCGGCACGGCCCGCCATCTGGCCGAGCGCACAGGCGAACGTGGTCGCCCCGGAGCCCCCACTGCCACCGAGGACACCGATGGTCAGACCGCGTGCGGGTCCGGAGTCGACGACGTCGGTGAGTCGCTCGACCAGCCAGCCCTCCGACCGTGGCAGCTCGGCGACACTCTCCGCCCCGATCGCGAGGGCGATCTGGAAGACACGATCGGGGACGGGCGCCGCAAGGACGACGAACACCCCGTCGCGACGCGTCGGCGACATGCGCGCGACGTCGGCTGCGAGGTCCTCGCCGACCAGCACGAGCTGCGCCGTGAGCCAGGCACGCAACGCGCCGGGGGCGTCGTGGGCGACCTCCGGCGTCGTCCCGGCGGCCGCCGCCAGCCGCAGGAGCTCGTCCAGCAGCGTCTCGTCGGCGGTGGCGAACAGCGGTGCGCTCATGCCGCCAACGCTTCCGTGCCGCCAGGAACGTCGCAGGTCGCAGGCAGCCCACCTGGGGACGGCGGGCACGCGAACCGTCGCTGTGCATGCCCAGCGGCCCGCGCGGCGCGCGCCGTGTTGGAACAGCCGCGTCAGAACACCAGCAACGGCGCCATCTCCTCGACGTGGCGGTCGAAGACTCCGTCCCCGTCGTCGTCGATGTCGCGGGTCCGGGTCTCGGTGTTCTTCCCGTACGACGCCGTGTCCTTCTCGAAGTAGAGGAGCACGCCGGTGCCGTCGGTGATCCGGTCGGTCGAGGCGATGGTGCGGCCCTTGTTGTCGTAGGTGTCGTTGAACGTCTCGATCGCGTCGGCGGCGTCCAGGTCGCCGTCACCGTCGAGGTCACGCTCCTCCACGGTCGTGGTCGGGCGGCCGAACTTGTCGAAGGTCGCGGTCTCGACGATCCGGTCGAGCAGTACGCCGTTCGACATCTCCTCGCTGACGACCCGCACCGCGTTGCCGGCCTTGTCGCGGGTGTAGACCTGCGTGCTGGAGAAGCTGCCGGACGGGTCGGTGAACAGGCCCACGGAGCTCACCAGCAGACCGTGTGTGTCGTAGGTCGCGGTGGTATCGCCGGTGAAGTCGATCTGCCCGTCACCGTCGAGGTCGCCCCGCTCTTGCTCCTCGGTGATCTGGTCTTGGTGGTTCCACGTCAGGGTCGTCGTGTTCGACTGCAGCAGCGTCGCGGTGCCGGTCGAGTCGAACGCGAAGCTCGCGTCCGTCGTCTGCTGCAGCAGGCCGCGACCGTCGTACGACGACGTCGTGGTCTCGCGCTGGTCGGGCGACTGCGGCGTCGACTCGTCGTCGGTGTCGAGCTGGTGGGAGAGCACGTTGCCGTGGGAGTCGTAGGTGATCGACTCCACGGTCACGATCCCGCCGTCCTCGACGCGGCTCGAGATCACCCGTCCCCGCTTGTCGAACCCGCGCGACTCGGTCGAGGTGTTGTCGATCGTGCCGTCGCCGTCCTCGTCGATCGTGGTCACGATCGAGGTCAGCTCGTGCCGGTTGTTGCGCGTGAGCGTGTCGACGCGCACCGACGCCGGCTCCGGTCCGTCACCGTCCTGGTCGGAGACGGTCACGACCTTGCCGAGGCGGTGGGCCTCGCCGTAGGTGAACGCGGTGTCCTCGTACTCGGTGAGCACGCCGCCCTCGGTCTGCGTCAGGCGTTCGTGGATCTCGTTGCCGACGCTGTCGAATTCCCGGACGAATTCGCGCACCGACACCTGGCCGGTGTGGAGGTCGGTCTCGACCGAGTGGAAGACCGTCATCCGGCCACCGCCGTCGGTCTTGATCCCGGAGCGACCGTGCGCCTCGGTCTGCTTGCCGTTGCCCCCTCTCGCCGCATGGGCGGCGGGCGCCTGGCTCCACGCGGCGGCGACGAGAGCGAGGGCGACGATCGGACGTGCGACGGCAGGCTTCACGGAACTCCCCCTTGTTCACGCAGACGAATGCCGGCCCGATCCGGCGCCAGCACGGTAACTCCGGAACGCAGGGGGGTCCATAGCCCTCGTGACCAGGGGTGTCGGAGTTCGCGAGCCGCCCGCGCCGGTCGGGTCGGACACCTACCATGGGAGGCATGGCCGGCAGCCGCGGATCCGCCGTACCGGACCGGGCTGGACGCACCTCAGGTCACCGGTCCGCGGCCTTCTTCGACCTCGACAAGACCATCATCGCCAAGTCGAGCTCGCTGGCCTTCAGCAAGCCGTTCCAGGCCGGCGGCCTGATCACCCGCGGCGCGATGCTGCGCTCGGCGTACGCCCAGTTCGTCTACCTCGTCGGCGGCGCCGACCACGACCAGATGGAGAAGATCCGGGCCTTCATGTCCCAGCTCGTCGAGGGCTGGGACGTCGAGACGGTCAAGGAGATCGTGGCCGAGACCCTTCATCACGTCGTCGACCCGATCGTGTATGACGAGGCGGTCTCGCTCATGGAGGAGCACCACGCGATCGGCCGCGACGTCGTGATCGTCTCCACCAGCGGGATGGAGGTGGTCGGCCCCATCGGCGAGATGCTCGGCGCCGACGACGTGATCGCGAGCCGGCTGGAGATCGTCGACGGCAAGTACACCGGCGAGATCGAGTACTACGCCTACGCCGACGAGAAGGCGCGCGCGATCCAGGCCCTGGCCGAGGAGCGGGGCTATGACCTCGAGCAGTGCTTCGCCTACAGCGACTCGATCACCGACGCACCGATGCTCGGGGCGGTCGGCCACCCGCACGCGGTCAACCCCGACAAGGAGCTGCGCAAGCTGGCGGCGTCCAAGGGCTGGCCGATCCTGCAGTTCACCCGACCCGTCACCCTCCGCAGCCGCATCCCGGTCAAGCCGACGCTCGCGGCGATCACCGTCGGGACGGCGCTGACGCTCGGCGGCGCCATCTGGCTGAACCGTCGTCGCAGGCTCGGAGCGTAGGTCTCGACCCCCTGACCTGGCCGGACGCCGGGGCGACACGCGCACCCAAAGGGGTGGGTCAATGTCAAGGGTTGCCCGGGCCGCTCGACCGGCGTACACAGGGGGGTACAGATCAAGATCAGCACGTGAACCGGGTACCCACGCGGCGATCCACCCTTCCTACAGGGCGCACGTCATCGGGAAACTCCCGGGGCTGCCATCAGGTAGATGCACGCTTGGTAGCCGGGTTCGCGTGTCAGCGGCGGCACCCGACCCCTCGGGTGCCGCTCGCATCTGCGGGCCCGACGGCTCGAGACCCGGCCAGGGCTTCAGCCGTCCCGCAGCGGGCTAGCCTCGGCCCCCGCGGCGTACGCCGCAGCACAGTGCAGCAGCCACGCCTGGACGCCCGCGCGACTGCCGCCGGCGTACGCCCGCAGGGTCGACTCGTACGCCGCGCGCAGGGCGAGGTGCCCGGCCTCCGGCACGACCAGCGACTTCGCGTCCACCCCACCTGTGACGAGCACCAGGCGCTCGGCGGCCCGCGCGACGAGTCCGTCCGCGGACCCGAACGGAGCCGAGGTCGCGAGCTCGGCGTGCACGAGTGCCGCTCTGAGCAGGGCCGGCAGTGAACCACCCACCAACGTGGCGACCTCGCGGAGCCGCGCAGCCGACGCGGGGTCACGAGGGCGTCCGATCTCGTCGTCCGTCACCGACCCGGCGGCCGCCAGGGTGTGCAGCCGTGCGAGCGCCTGCAGCGGCGTTCGGGAGAACACCGGGACGAGGGCGAGCAGCTCGACGGACACCCGCAGTGCCGCCTGCGCCGTCGGATCGCCCGCGCCGACGCGGCACTCGTCGAGGGTCGAGGACGAGCCGGCGAGCACGGCGCTGGCGTGCGCGCCACGCAGCAGCGACTCCGCCGTCAGCTCCGGCGGGGTCTGTCGCAGTCCGCGGTCGCGCAGCATCGTGTCGATGCCGTCGCGCGTGGCAGCGAAGCCCGAGGCCACGCCCTCGAGCTCCTCGACATGGGCCAGACGTTCCACCGCGGCACAGTAGTAGGGAGCGTCGTCGTCCGCGTCCGGGCGGGTAGCCTCGGACACGATGAGCGACGAGCAGCCCGCCGACGCGGCGGGCACCGGCAGGGACCCGCGGCACCCCGACTGGGCGCACTCGTTCGGGGGCGTGGCCGAGGCCTATGAGCGCGGGCGTCCGACGTACCCCGCCGAGGCGGTCCGCTGGATGCTCGGCGAGCAGCCGCTGACGGTCCTCGAGCTCGGTGCCGGCACCGGGAAGCTCACCCGCGTGATCGCGCAGCTGGGCCACGACGTCCACGCGACCGACCCCGACCCGGCCATGCTCCAGATCCTCGAGCGCGAGGTGCCCGGCGTCCGCACCGCCGAGGCCAGTGCCGAGGACATCCCGCTCGCCGACGCCTCGGTCGACGCGGTGATCGCCGCCCAGGCCTTCCACTGGTTCGACCTCGACCAGGCCCTTCCCGAGATGGCGCGCGTGCTCCGACCGGGAGGGCGCATCTGCCTGGTCTGGAACTACCGCAACGAGAAGATCCCGTGGGTACGCCGGCTGGGCACAATGATCGGGAGCCAGGAGAACCAGCAGGACCCGGCCCAGGCACTGATCTTCAGCGAGCTGTTCGGCTTCGTCGAGGACAAGGAGTTCGCGCACTGGCAGGTCGTCGACCGCGAGTCGATCCAGGACCTCGTGCTCTCCCGGTCCAACATCGCGGTGCTCGGCGAGCGCGAGCGCGCCGCCAAGCTGGCCGAGGTGCTGGCCTTCTACAACGAGTACGGCCGTGGCATGGACGGCATGCAGCTGCCCTACGTCACCCGCTGCTACCGCGCGGACGTGCTCGACCGCCCCCAGGCAGCGACGTCGGACCCGGACGCTCCGGATGACGGCACCGACCCGCCGACCGACGGTCCCGGCGACGACATGCTGCTCATCGACTTCCGGTAGCGCCCACGCCGTCGCCCTTGACTCTCGCCCGGCGCAGGCGGAAGGTGAACAAAAGTTCAACCACCGCGGCCGCCGGGCACACTCGGGGCCACTCTCGGGTCGGCCGGAGGCTGCACGACTGCAAGGAGCAGCCTTGTCGGACACGCACGCGCACCACTCCACCTACACCGAGGCGCCGATCTCACGCGCGCCCGGTTCGCACATCGCCGATCCCGCACCGCTCGGGCTCGCCGCCTTCGGGTTCACCACGTTCCTGCTGATGACGGTCGACGCCGGATGGCTACCGGACACCCTCACCCCGGTGGCGTTCGGCATGGCCCTCGCCTATGGCGGAGTCGCACAGTTCGCTGCCGGCATCTGGGAGTTCGCCAAGGGCAACACGTTCGGCGCCACGGCGTTCTGCTCGTACGGCGCCTTCTGGGTCTCCTACTGGTGGCTCACCGCGCACAACGTCGCGGAGCTTCCGGCGGCCGACGCCCACCAGGCGATCGGCATGTACCTCCTCACCTGGGCCATCTTCACCGCCTACATGTCGGTGGCCGCCTCTCGGGTGAGTCTCGCCGTGCTGGCCGTGTTCGTCCTGCTGACGGTGACCTTCCTGCTCCTCGCCTGGGGTGAGTTCGCGACGTCCACGGGCATCACCAGGACGGGTGGGTACGTCGGCCTGCTGACCGCGCTCGCGGCCTGGTACGCGTCGTTCGCCGGCGTCACGGCGTTCACGTTCGGCCGCGCGGTGCTCCCGGTCGGCAGCCGCGAGTAGCGCAGCTGTCGTACCACTCAGCCCGTTGACGGAGGCGCACCCTCGCGCCCGGACCGACCTCGGTGCAACCATCCGCTCCTAGGGTGGATGTCGGATCCGGGTGCGAGGGTCCGCCGAGAGGAGAGGAAGTCGTGAGCGAAGAAACGCTGTCCAACCTGCTCCACGAGGAGCGCCGGTTCGAGCCCCCCGCGGATCTGGCCGCGAACGCCAACGTCACGGCCGACGCCTACGACCTGGCCGAGAAGGACCCGGTGGCGTTCTGGGAGCAGGCGGCCGAACGGCTGTCGTGGGCGACCAAGTGGGACCGGGTCCTCGACTGGGACGACGCGCCGTTCGCGAAGTGGTACGTCGGCGGCACGCTCAACGCGGCGTACAACTGCGTCGACCGGCACGTGGAGAACGGCCGCGGCGACCGGGTCGCCTACCACTGGGTGGGCGAGCCCGAGGGCGACACCCGCGACATCACTTATGCCGAGCTCAAGGACATGGTCTGCCAGGCCGCCAACGCCCTGGTCGCCCTCGGCGTGAGGAAGGGCGACCGGGTCGCGATCTACATGCCCATGATCCCCGAGACCGTCGTCGCGATGCTGGCGTGCGCGCGCCTGGGGGCCCCGCACACCGTGGTCTTCGGCGGCTTCTCGTCCACGGCCCTGCGCGATCGGATCCAGGACTGCGACGCCCGGGTCGTGATCACCTCCGACGGCGGGTACCGCCGCGGTGCTCCCGCGGCGTTGAAGCCGGCGGTGGACGAGGCGCTGGAGCAGTGCCCCGACGTGCGCAGCGTGCTCGTCGTACGCCGTACCGGGCAGGACATCGGCTGGACCGAG
>DATBDF010000329.1:0-7548 GCA_036270075.1 Nocardioides sp. | reverse complement strand
CGCCGCCCGCGCCGGTGCGGTCGCGGCGTACTGCCACCGGAACGGCGTCGTCGTCCTCACCTGCGGCACCTGGGGCAACGTCTTCCGCTTCCTGCCCCCGCTCTCGATCAGCGACGAACTGCTCGAGGAAGCGTTCGACGTCGTCGCCGAGGCGTTCGCCGCCACGGCCTGAGGACGATTTGGCCCGTGCCGTAATTTGGATTACATGATTACAGACGAGGCACGTGAGCGGGTGCGGGGCTGGTTCTCCGGCCGACTGCCCGCGGAGTGGCAGGAGTCCCCTGCCGCCATCAGCATCGACCGCGACGAGATCGTGGTGACCCTCCAGCTCGCCGACCCGGCGGGCGAGAGCGAGGCGGAGACCGAGGAGGCGCGGGCCGGGCGCGCCAGTGCGTTCCGCGAGGAGACCCGCGAGCAGCGGATGGAGATCGCGCGCGAGGCGCAGCGGCGCTACGAGCGCACCGTGAGCTGGGGCGTGAAGATCGGCGACCACGAGGAGCTCTTCACCCACCTCGCTGCGCCGACGATGACCCGGCTCCGCCAGCCCCAGCGACTGGTGCTCGACACCCTGGTCGACGCCGGCGTCGCGCGGTCGCGGGCTGACGCCCTGGCCTGGTGCGTGCGGCTGGTCGCGCAGCACGAGGACGACTGGCTCACCGAGCTCCGGGAGGCCATGAGCACGGTCGCGGACGTCCGCACGAAGGGCCCGCGGGCCTGACGCGCAGGAGCCGGGTACGGCGACGCCGTACCCGGCTCCGAACGGTCACCACGTCCCCGGGTCACGCGCCCTCGGCCACCGGGAAGATCGCGTCGGCCACGAGGCCGTGTGCCTCGCGATGCACGCTCGCGGCGGCTTCCGCGTCGGGTGCTTCGACGAGGCAGAAGATCTTCCCCGCCGTCTCGTCCACCCAGTAGCGCAGGTAGCTCACGCCGTACCGCTCCTGCGTCTGCAGGTCGGCCGCGTGGGCCTGCTCGGCGTCGGACATGCCGACCGGGCCGGGCAGGGTGTGGACATCCATGAACAGGGCCATCGATGGCTCCTTCCAGAAGGGCGACAAGGGCTCTCCTTGTGCCACCATGAGCGTCGCGCGACGTGGCCTCTCGGGCCATGACCCAGCGCCCGACGAGGTTGACCGGATGACCAGCGACGAGGCCCCTCCCCTGCCAGCGGCGTTCTCGACCGCTCTGGAGCGGCTCCGCCTCGAGGGCGCGATCTTCCTGCGCGCCGAGTACCGGGACCCCTGGTCCTACGTCTCGCTCACGGGTCCGGAGACCGCGGCCCTCCTGCGCCCCGGCACCGACCGGGTGGTGCTCTTCCACGTCGTCGCCTCCGGCACCTGCTGGATCGAGGTGGAGGGCGAGGTGCGGCACTGGGCCTCCGCCGGAGACGTGATCGTGCTGCCGTACGGCGACCAGCACCGGATGGGAGGGGTCGGTGATGCCACGTCGGTGCCGCTGGCCTCGATCATGGCGGCGCCACCGTGGACGACGATGCCGATCATCCGGCACGGGGACGCCGACGGTGCGCTCACCAACGTCGTGTGCGGCTTCCTGCACAGCGAGGACGTCCTGTTCGACCCGGCGCTCGGCGTCTTCCCCTCCGTCTTCGTGGTCCGGCCGCGCGACCAGGCATCCGCCGGATGGGTCCGTGCGAACGTCGAGTACGCGCTGACCCAGGCCGACTCCTCGCCGCTCGGCCCGGACGCCGTCCCCACGCGGCTGCCGGAGCTGCTCCTCGTCGAGATGCTGCGGCAGCATCTCGCCACCGCACCCGCCCTCGACCACGGGTGGCTCGCCGCCCTCCACGACCCGGTCCTCCAGCCGGCGATGGCCGCGATCCACGGCGCCCCCGCGCACCGATGGACGGTCACCGCCCTGGCCCAGCGGTCGGCCGCGTCGCGGTCGGCTCTCGACGCCCGCTTCCGCCAGGTCCTGGGGCTCTCGCCCATCCGGTACCTCTCGGAGTGGCGGATGCACCTGGCCCGCGACCTGCTCGCGTCGACGGACCTCGGGGTCGCGGCCGTGGCCCGGCGAGTGGGGTACGACGCCGAGGAGGCGTTCAGCCGCGCCTTCAAGCGACACAGCGGCGCCGCCCCGGCTCAGTGGCGCGCCCGTCACCATCTCCGCGACACGGCCGGCGGCGCCGGAATGGCGGGAGCCTCCGACGGCGTTGCGCCGGGGTGACGACTCCCGCACTCTCGGTCCTCGATCTCGTCCCCGTCCGCCACGGCCAGACCACCGGCGAGGCGCTGACGGCGACCCGGTCGCTCGCTCGCGTCGCGGACGACCTCGGCTACCGCCGCTACTGGCTGGCCGAGCACCACAACATGCCGGCCGTGGCTGCCACCAACCCGCCGGTGCTGGTGGCCATGGTCGCCGGCGCGACCCAGCGGATCCGCGTCGGATCGGGCGGGGTCATGCTGCCCAACCACGCGCCCTTGGTCGTCGCGGAGCAGTTCGCCCTCCTGGAGGCGGCGTACCCCGGTCGGATCGACCTCGGCATCGGGCGCGCTCCCGGCACCGACCCGCTCACCAGCGTCGCGCTGCGACACGGGGCCGGCGGCGTCGGCGACGACGCGGTCAGCCACTTCCCGCAGTACGTCGAGGACGTCGTCGCGATGATGTCGCCCGACGGGGTGGCGATGCAGGTGATGGGACGGGTCCAGGCGCTCCGTGCGACGCCGCATGCCGAGTCCGCACCCGACCTCTGGCTGCTCGGGTCGTCGGACTTCTCGGCGCGGCTGGCCGCGGACCGCGGCCTGCCGTACGTCTTCGCGCACCACTTCTCGGGACGCGGCACCGCCGAGGCGCTCGAGCTCTACCGCTCCGGCTACCAGCCGTCGGAGCGCTACCCCGAGCCGCGCACCTTCCTCACCGTGAACGCGGTCGTCGCGGAGTCCCAGGACGAGGCGGACCGCCGGGCGCTGCCCAACCTGCTGACCATGGTCGCCCTCCGCACCGGCGCGCCACTCGGCCCGCAGCCCTCGATCGAGGACGCCGAGCGGGCCGGGCTGCCCGAGGAGCACGAGGCGCTGGCCGAACAGATCACCTCACGATGGGTCGTGGGGACGCCCCACGAGGCCGCGAAGCGGGTCGCCGAGCTGGCCGCGACGTACGACGTCGACGAGGTGATGGTGAACCCCATCGCCGGTGCCCACGCGAGCACTCCCCATGACCAGGCTCCCCACCGCGAGGAGACCCTGCGGCTGCTCGCCGAGGCTCTCTAGCACCGAGCCCTCAGGCGTTGCGGGCGTCGTAGCGACGGCGCGCCGCGGCGATGTCGACCGTGTGCCCCTCGCTCCAGTCGACGAGTGCGCGCACCGTCTTCAGGAGCGAGGCCCCGAGCGGGGTGAGGGTGTACTCCACCCGGGGCGGCACCTCCGCGTACACCTCACGGGCGACCAGCCCGTCGCGCTCGAGCCCGCGCAGGGTGACCGTCAGCATGCGCTGGCTGATGCCGTCGACGGACCGGCGCAGCTCCGAGAAGCGCATCGTGCCGGACCCCAGCCGGTGGATGACGAAGACCGACCACTTGTCGCCGACGCGCGCCAGCACGTCGGGTGCCACGCACTCCGCATGGGGGCTCTCCATGGGTTACCTCCGTGTGCCTGGGTGAGGAGAAAGTGCCGTCTTGCGGGATCACCACTCTTCGGTTCCGATAGTAGTGCCAGTTACGAACAGGAACCAGGAGACCAAGAGTGACCGACCAGATCACCGCCCCCTCCGACCCGGCGCTCGACCCGACGGCCGACCCCGCGACAGGGCCGTACGCCGTCCCCGCATCCCGCGAGCGACTCGAGCACGTCATCGCAGCGCTCGCCGAGCGTGGCGTCGACGCGCGCATCGTCTCGCGCGACGACGTACGCGCCGCAGTCGACGCACTGATCCCCGACGACGCCCTCGTGTACACCGCCACGTCCCACACGCTGGACGAGCTCGGGGTCGCCGCGGACGTGCGCACGGCGACGCGCTACCGCCAGACACGCGCCCACACGGAGACGCTCGACCCCGCGACGCAGATGGACGAGTTCCGGCGCCATGTCTCGACCATGGACGTGATCGTGGGCAGCGTCCACGCGGTGACCGAGGGCGGACACGTGGTCGTGGCATCGGCCAGCGGCAGCCAGATCGCGGCGTACGCGTTCGGGGCCAGCCGGGTGATCTGGGTCGTCGGCGCGCAGAAGGTCGTGACCGACCTGGACGACGCCTTCGCCCGGATCGAGCAGCACAGCCTGCCCCTGGAAGACCGCCGACTGCAGGCGGCGTACGGCATGCCGAGCTACATCGGCAAGCAGCTTGTCATCAGCCGCGACCAGCCAGGACGGTCGACCATGCTGCTCCTCGAGGACGCGGTCGGCTTCTGAGTCCTGCGCGACTCACGGAGATGCGGTGGAGTTGACGACGTCTCCGCTGAGTCGCTGCGCGAGGTAGATGGGCACCGCCGACACCAGCACCAGCACGGCCGCCACCACGTTGACCACCGGCGCCTGGTTGGGCCGGAACAGGTTCTGGAAGATCCAGATGGGCAGCGTCTGCACCTCGGGACCCGCGGTGAACGTGGTCACGACGATCTCGTCGAACGACAGCCCGAAGGCGAGGAGGGCGCCCGCCAACAACGCGGAGCGCAGCATCGGGAACGTCACCAGCCGGAACGTCGTGAACGATCCGGCGCCGAGGTCGGCCGAGGCCTGCTCCAGCGACGGACCGAGCCGCTGCACCCGGGCCTGCACGTTGTTGAACACCGTGACGATGCAGAACGTCGCGTGGGCGACCACGATCGTGAAGAAGCCGAGCTCGAGACCCAGCATCGTCCGGAAGGCGTTGTTGAGCGCGATGCCGGTGACGATGCCGGGGAGCGCGATGGGCAGGATGATCAGCAGCGAGACGACGTTGCGGCCGAAGAAGCGGGTACGCCGGAGCGCCAGCGCCGCCAGCGTCCCCAGTGCCAGGGCGACGGCCGTCGCCAGGAGCGCCACCTCGATGCTGGTCAGCAGCGCGTCTCGAGCCCCGCGGCTGTGCAGCGCGACGTGCCACCAGTGGAGCGTGTACCCGGGCGGTGGCCAGGTGAAGGTCCGGTCGACGTTGAACGAGTTGACGAGCACCAGCACCAGCGGCGTGTAGACGATCACCAGCACCAGCCCGGTGAAGACACGCAGCACGGCCTTGAGCCGCCCGTCCCTGTTCACAGGTTCTCCAACGCGCCGGTGCGGCGTACGGCCGCCAGGTAGACGAGCATGACGACCACCGGGATCGTGGCGTACGCCGCCGCGAACGGCAGGTTGTTCGCGGCGCCGACGTTCGTGTAGACGACGGTCCCGATCAGCTGGCTGGCGCCGCCGACGATCGTGACCGCGATGTAGTCGCCCAGCGTCAGCGAGAACGTGAAGATCGAACCGGCGACGACGGCCGGGAACGCCATCGGCAGCACCACCCGCCGGATCGTCGTCAACGCTCCGGCTCCCAGATCGCCGGAGGCCTCGAACAGCGAGTCCGGCACCCGCTCGAGGCCGGCGTAGATCGGCAGGATCATGTACGGCAGCCACAAGTAGGCCAAGGTGATCGTGGTCGCCGTCAGGCCGAAGCCGGGCGAGCTGATGCCGAACGGCGCCCCCAGCCAGTCGATCACGCCGCCCTCGGCGAACATGCCCCGCCAGGCGTACGCCTTGACCAGGTACGACGCCCACAGCGGCATGAGCACGGAGATCACCATCAGGCGGCGTACCCGGGGCGAGGCCACTTTCGCCATGTACAACGCAACAGGGAAGGCCAGCACCGCGTCGATCACCGTCACCAGCGCGGCGATCCCGATCGTGCGGAACGCGATGGTCCGGTAGACCGGGACCTCCCAGATCTGCCGGTAGTTGTCGAACGTCCAGATGCGCTCGATGTCGCCGGTGAAGTCGTTCTGGCTCCACAGCGAGGTGACGAACAGCGCCCCCAGGGCCGCCAGGTAGGCGACACCGAGCCACAGCATCGGCGGCACGAGCAGCAGGAAGGTCCGCAGACCGCCCGATCGGCTCAGCAGCGACCCCCGCCGGGGCTTGGTCGCCCCGGCGGGAGCCGTCGTCTCAGCCGTGGAGGACAACCACTAGCCCTTGATCTCGGTCCAGGCCTGGGTCCAGTCGCCGTAGTCGGTGCACGTGGTGTTCGTGCGGCCGTCCAGGCAGTGGGAGATCGGCGTGGTCCAGTACCAGATCTTGTCCGCGAAGGCCTTGTCGGTCACGTGGTAGGCGTCGCAGAACGCCTTGCCGGTGATCGTGCACGCCTGGCCGTTGGCCGGTGCCTCACCGAAGTACTGCGCGACCTCGGACTGCGGCTTCGGCTCGGTGATGTAGGACATCCACGCGTACGCGCAGTTGGGATGCTCGGCGTGCGCCGCGATCATCCAGGTGTCCGACCAGCCGGTGGCACCTTCGCTGGGCAGGATCGCCTTGACCGGGACCTTCTCGCTCTCGGCCACCTGCCGGATGACCTCCCAGGTCGTCCCGATCACGGAGTCCCCGGTCTTGAAGGCCTGGACCTCCTTGAGGTAGTCCGACCAGTACTCGGAGATGTTCTGGCGCTGGTCCTTCAGGAGCGAGACCGCGGCGTCCAGCTGCTTCTGGTCGAGTGCGTACGGGTCCTTGATGCCGAGGTCGGGCTGCGTCTTCATCAGGTACAGCGCCGCGTCGGCGATGTAGATCGGCGAGTCGTACGCCGTGACCTTGCCCTGGTACTTCGACGCGTCGGTGAAGACCGCGGCCCAGCTGGTCGGCGCCGGGCTCACGTCGTCGGTCCGGTACATCAGGAGGTTGGCGCCCCAGCCGTGCGGAACGCCGTACATCTGGCCGTTGACGCTGTTCCAGTCGCGGTCCTTCAGGAAGGGCTCGATCTGGTCGTAGTCCTTGATCAGGGCGGTGTTCACCGGCGCCACGTCGCCACCGGCGACCAGCCGGAGAGACGCGTCGCCGGACGCCGACACGACGTCGTAGCCACCCGACTTCATCAGGTTCACGGCCTCGTCGGACGTCCCGAAGTACTTCACGTTCGCCTGGCACCCGGTGGCCTTCTCGAAGGGCGTGACCCAGTCGACCTTCGGGTCGTTGCTGCCGTCCTCGGCGTAGCCGGGCCAGGCAAGGATGTTCACCTTTCCTTCCATCTGACCCATCGACTGCTGCATCGGGATGTCGGGCACTTCGAAGCCCCCGCTGCTGGACGTCGCGGTGTTGCTCGAGCCCGACGTGCCGCAACCGGCAACCAGGGCCAGGGCGGCGACGCCGAGCAGCGCGGCGGCCGTGCGTGTTCTCCTGCGGATGGTCATGCTGTCTCCTCGGTTTCCTCGGTCTCTCCCGAGAGAGCGATCAGTGAGTCGCGGTGGAGTGCCACCGCAACGAGTCGGTCGGACGCCTCGAGGGGTGGCTCGGAAGCGCCACCGGTGTTGGGTCGCGACACGGTCAGGGTGCTCCCGCCGTCGATGTCGACGATGGCGTGAGTCGTGGGTCCCAGGTAGACCACCTCACGGACCCGTCCGGGGACCGTGATCTCGCCGGGCTCCACGGAGGCACCCGC
>DATBDF010000328.1:0-2943 GCA_036270075.1 Nocardioides sp. | reverse complement strand
GTCACCAGCTTGAGCCGGTACGACCACGACGGCATGCGCACGCGCGTGGGCACGTGGAGCCGCTCGGGCGTGGCATCGCTTCCGGTCGGCGTTCGGGTGTCGCTCGATGGAAACGATGTCGCCGCGCTCGCCTACCGAACGTCCCGCCCGGCACGCCTGGACGGTGCCGGTGACGTGTCGGGCCCGCTCGGCAACCTCGCCAGGGCCTTGGAGATCCGGTCGTCGGTCGCCGTGCCCATCAACGTCGGGGGGCGGCTGTGGGGCGCGATGATCGTGGCATCGCAGCAGGAACGCCCACTGCCGCCAGATACGGAGGCGCGGCTCGCCGACTTCACGGCCCTGGTCGGCACGGCGATCGCCAACGCGGATGCGCAGACCGCGCTTGCCGCGTCGCGGACCCGTGTCGTAGCCGCGGCCGACGCAGCACGCCGGAAGGTCGAGCGGGATCTGCACGACGGCGCCCAGCAGCGCCTCGTCTCGCTCATCCTCAACCTCCGGGGCGCGGTGCGAGATGCCGTGCCGCCCGGGGCGGATGGACTGGCCGAGCAGCTCGACGAGGTGGCCGTCGAGCTGCAAGACGTGCACCGTGAGCTTCGTGAGCTGGCGCGCGGCCTGCATCCGGCTGCCCTGGCCGACGGCGGCCTGCCGCCTGCGCTGAGGACCTTGGCCCGTCGTTCCGCGATCCCCGTGCGACTCGAGATCGAGATCGGCGGCCGGCTGCCGGAGCCGATCGAGCTCGCCGCCTACTACGTGGTCTCGGAAACGCTCACGAATGTCACCAAGCACGCAGACGCCACCGTCGTGCGGGTGACGGCGAGCGCCGACCACGAGCATCTGCGGGTCGTGATCGCCGACGACGGGCGCGGTGGGGCTGAGCCGGGTGGGGGCTCGGGTCTGGTCGGGCTCAGTGACCGGGTCGAGGCGCTGGGCGGAGCGCTGGCGGTCACGAGCCCGTCCGGCGTCGGGACGACGGTCGAGGCGGTGCTGCCGCTCGCCCTCTCCGTGGACGGTAGCCCCAGCTGATCGTCGCCGTGCGGGCTGCTGAGGGCGTCTTCGACCTGATCACTGGAGATAGGTGAGCACGGCCAGGACGCGACGGTGATCCGTCGACTCCTCGTTGAGGTCGAGCTTGGTGAGGATGCTCCGTACGTGTTTCTCGACGGTCCCCTCGGTGACCCACAGGGACTGGGCGATGCCGAGGTTGGAGCGACCCTCGGCCATCAACGCGAGCACCTCGCGCTCGCGAGGGCTCAGTGCGTCGAGCGGGTCGTTACGACGGCGTACGGCGAACAGCTCCTCGACGAGCGCGGGATCGACAACCGAGGCGCCGCGGGCAACTCGACTGAGGCTGTCGATGAAGTCGTCCACGTCCACGACCCGGCTCTTCAACAGGTACCCGATGCCTCGCCCCTCCGCCAGCAGGGTCATCGCGTGCTCGACGTCGACGTGTGCCGACAGGACCATGATCGCGATGTCGGGGAGCTCCTCGCGGATGGTCCGTGCGGCGTCGAGACCTTCGACGGTCTGGGTCGGTGGCATCCGGATGTCGACGACCACCAGGTCGGGAACCAGCTCCCGCACGAGGTCGAGCAGCTCTCGCCCGTCGCCGGCCTGGCCGACCACCTCGAAGCCGGGCCGCTCGAGAAGCCGCGCCATGCCCGACCGCAGCAGCACGTCGTCGTCCGCGAGCACGACCCGCAGCTGGTTCCGAGGTGCCTCGACCTCGACGTCACCATCGGCCCTGGTCTCCGTGGCCATTGCCTCAGTATGGCCCATTCCGCGGACCCCGGCGGGCCACGAGCCTGGCCTCACCGTCGTCGCGGGCGAGCCGATGAGTACCGCTAGCCCCCAGAGCCTGGTCGGGTCTTCCGACATCGGAACGGTGCGCCACCCCGACCTGTCATCGGCCGCTGGCCGGGCAGATGTGCGGCCCGCATGTGCCGAGAGTGAGAGGCATGCTTCTCGAGCTCACCGACAACCGGAACAACGCGGACCTCGCGGTGGAGACCCTGCCCGCGTCGCCCCCGAGCCTCGGTCTGCCGGCCACGCCGAGCACCGCTCGAGGTGACCGCTCCGGGGAGCTCATCGCCGACCGGTACCGGATCCTTCGCCGGCTGGGCAAGGGAGGCATGGGCTCGGTGTGGCTCGCGGTCGACACCGTCCTGGCGCGTGCCGTTGCGCTCAAGGAGCTGAATCCGTCCACAGTCGAAGCGAGTGGCGAGGTCGAGGACGCCGAGCCTCGGGACGGCCACGCAGTGCGCGAGGCTCGCGCGGCATCCGCCACCTCACACCCGGGAGTGGTCCAGGTCTACGGCGTCCTGTTCGACGACGACCGGGAGTGGATCGTCATGGAGGCGCTCAGCGGCACCACGCTCGACCAGGCCATCAAGCAGGCCGGGCCACTTCCGGTCGATCGTCTCGTGACCATCGGACTCCGGTTGCTGGAGGCTCTGCAAGCCATCCACCGCGCCCAGGTCGTTCACGGGGACCTGAAGCCGAGCAACGTCCAGCTGGTCGGGACGGGCCGGCCGGTGCTCACCGACTTCGGGTTGGCGACCGGCACCGCCGGCGCCACCGTCGAGGGGGCCGGCTTCGTCGCCGGCAGCCCGCCGTACATGGCTCCGGAGGTCATCCGGACCGGCCTGCGTGGACCCGCCTCCGACCTCTTCTCGCTCGGGGCCACCCTCTACGAGGCCGCCGAGGGACGTCGCCCGTTCGACGAGGGCACCCCGGTCGGCACTGCGCTCTCCATCCTGAACGACTCTCCGGCACCCGCGCTCCCCGGCAGCCCGCTCGGTCAGGTGATCGACGATCTGCTGACCAAGGACCCCCGTCAGCGGCTCAGCGCCCAGGACGCGTACGCCCGACTGCGGCAGATCGAGACCGAGCTCGTCCGCGCGACGCCCGTCGAGGCCGCACGCCCCACGCCGACTTCCGATTGCT
>DATBDF010000327.1:0-3253 GCA_036270075.1 Nocardioides sp. | reverse complement strand
CGGACCACCGACACGTACCCAGCCGGGTGCTGGACGCTCGGACCGCGCCGATTTCGGGCCACACGACGCCCGCGTTAGACTCACCGGCGCCTCTTTGGCGCACTGCGCTCGTAGCTCAACGGATAGAGCATCTGACTACGGATCAGAAGGTTGGGGGTTCGAATCCCTCCGAGCGCGCCAATGTGATGTCTCGGGACACCGTTGACAGGTGTCTCGGGACATCGTTTCATTTTCGGGCTTGTTTTGGTGGTCCGGGTGGGAGTCCGCGGGGTTGGTAGTCGCGGGTGGGGTCGAGGACGAGTTCTCGGATGAGTTCGCCTGTGTCGCGGTCGATGACGCGGATGTGTAGGTCGTCGACCAGGAGAGTGACCGGGGTTGCGGCGCGTGCGGCACCGAGGCCGATGTGGTGCAGTCTGCTGTTGTGGCGCAGGGTGACGCTGCCGCCTTGGTCGATGCGGTCGTGTCGGACGCGGCAGTGGGGGTCGATGTAGGGGCCGGTCGCGGTGGCTTTGGGGCGTGCGGTGTAGGCCTGCCAGGGTGTCTGGCGGGCGATGGCTCGGTGTGGTCGGGCCTCGTTGTAGTAGGTCCGGAACCGGGTGAGCTGGCGGCGCAGCCCGGCGACGGTCCGGGCCGGGGGTTGGGCGGCGAGCCACTTCTTCTGGGTCTGCTGGAATCGTTCGACCTTGCCTTGGGTCTGCGGGTGGTAGGGGCGGGAGTGGTCGAAGCGGACCCCGAGGCGGCCGAGCTCGATCTCGAGGGCGACCCTGCCGCCGCCGCGTTGCTTGCCGGTGAAGACGGCTCCGTTGTCGGTGAGCACGCTGGCGGGGATTCCCCAGCGGAGGAAGGCGTCTTGGAAGATGTCGCGCACGTCGGGGCCGGTGATGCTGCGGCGCGGGACACTGGCCAGCGCGAGACGGGAGTGGTCGTCGAGCAGGTTGAGGATCTCCACGGGCGTGCCATCGGCGAGCTGCCAGTGGGTGGTGTCGGCCTGCCAGCGTTCGTTGGGCTGCTCGGCGGCGAACCGCCGCCACGACGACTTCGGCCGCTTGTGCGGTTGAGCGGTGACGAACCCGCGGCGGGTCAGGATCCGCCAGATCGTCGAGACCGCAGGTGGTGGACTCGGCGACGTCGAGGTCTTCGACCTCGGGGTGCGGCGGGCCAGGTGGGTGCGGATGGTGTCCGCGCCGGCGTCGAGTCCCTGCCGGGACAGCTCCTTGCGGAGCCGGACGATCCGTTCCTCCTGCTCCGCGGTGACCGCGTGGGGGCTGTGGTGCGGACGTCGAGAACGCGGCGAGAACGCGGCCTCGCCCTCGGCGTGGTAGCGCTGGACCAGCTGGTGGACCCAGTAACGGGAGACGTCGTAGTCGCGGGCGACCTCACTCTTGGAGCGTCCCTCCACGACCACCGCAGTGATGATGAGTCGGGCCTTGGACATGGCCGCCACCTCCACGAAGAGGTGTCAACGATGTCCCGAGACAGGTGTCAACTATGTCGTGAAAGCAGACACCCTTGGCTCCACTACCGGTCGTCCTCGTCGTCAGTTGGTCGAGCTTGTCGAGACCACGCTTGCGCTCGGGCAGGGTCCCAGCCAGAAGGTCGCCTGGTTTCGAGGCCCTCCGCTTGCACCTGGGGCACCTCGACCACGGGGACTGCGCGGGTCAGTCCAGGTCCGCGCGGAGCCGGACGGTGAAACCGTCGTCGGCGACGCTCAGCGCCACGTCGAGGTCGAGGTGGTGGGCGATCCACTGACCTCGGCCGGACCCCTCGCCGAGACCGGGTGGGAGCAGACCCACGAGGGGGTCGATCGGTCCGGCTCCGCCGTCGTGGATCTGTACGACGACGCGCCGATCACCTACCCAGGCTCGTAGCGTCACGGGAGCAGCTCCGTGCAGGAGCGCGTTGGTCACCGTCTCGGACGTGGCGAGCACCAGCGCCTCGGCGGTCTCGGAGCTGAGCCGGCTGGACACGAGCCCACGGATGGCGTCACGGCTCTGGCGCGGTGCCGGCTCGGTGATCTCGAGCGTGGGCAGCGTCTGCTCGAGTGGGTCCGGCGGTGCCGACAAGAAGTCCGCGAGCCGGGACGGCTGCTGGTAGCCGTCGCCGGTCCGGCTGGTCCCGTCGCGGTGCCGGACGCGGTGGTGCAGCGCCGTTGCTCGTTCCAGCACGTTGCTGGGAGCGATGCGCGCGTCGTACAGGCACGGTGCCCAGACCGGAAGATCGCCGAGCGCGTGGTCGACGGCGGCTTCGTAGCGGTCCCAGCCGGCGTAGGGGACGCCGTAGCCGGGATGGGGGACGTTGCCCGCGATCCGGACCCTGGTGGCGCCCGCGGCCAGCCGCCCCTGCACGAGCGCGCGCCAGGCGCCGAGGGCCTTCGCCGGGGTGGCGTACGGGCCGGTGTCGGTGATGTAGGTGATGGCGGGGCTGTCGGGGAGCCAGTGCCGCAACAGGTTGGTCTTGTGGTCGTCGTAGGCGAAGACGACGGGCTCGCCGGTGTCGATGCCTTCGTGCGCGAACGGCATGACCAGGTCCGCGAACGCCGCGTCGGACTCGTAGAAGCCGACCTCGTGCACGTAGCCCTCGGCGAGGGTCGTCGTCATCAGCAGAACTCCAGCGCAGGTGCCGTCACGTCGAGCAGCTCCCAGACGCGGCGAACGATGCTCCTGGCGCCGCGCAACCGGATCGCCGCCCCGGATCTCGCGACCTCGTCGAGCATCAACAGGGTCCTGTGGTCGATGAACGCGAGCTCGGAGATGTCGAGGTCGCGGCCGGTGGCAGAGACGGCGTTGCCGACGACCCGTCGGATCTGAGGGGTGAAGAGCGCCTCGAGGTCGCCGATCACCCGCAGCGCGTCGGCGTCGCAGAAGATCTGGAAGGCGGGTCGTGGGAACTCCACCGAGCGGACGGGGTGCATGGCGGCGAGCTCGGCGAGTCGGTCGCTCGAGACCCGTTGGAGATCGAAGTAGCACACGCCGGACACTGGGCGGGACGCCTGCAGCTGGTCGGCCGCCGCCTCCCAAGCCAGCCAGGCATGGAAGTCCTCGTCGCTCGCCTCGACCAGGCGGGAGTTGTCGGCGACAACGGTGACACCGGAGAATCCCGCCGTGACCGCCTCCTCGAGGGTCGCCTCGAAGAGGGCGAGCTGAGCGCCGGCGTCGGCGGGCAGCGCGTAGACGTCCTCGACGGAGGTCAGCCGTAGGGCTCCCCGCTCCAGCAGACCGTCGACGTCCGGGAGGTCCGAGAGCCACTCACGGCG
>DATBDF010000326.1:0-3046 GCA_036270075.1 Nocardioides sp. | reverse complement strand
GACTGTCTGCCTCCCGAGCAGTAGCCGATGACGCCGACCTTCTGGTTGCTGCTGTCGAGTCCGCGCAGGTACGCGACAGCGCCGGCGACGTCCCCCACCAGCCGCTCGTCGGGGACCCCGCCCTGGGCGCGTGCCGTGGCGGCCGCGTCGTCAGGGCTGGCATGCGGAGCCTCACGCCAGTACAGGTTGGGGCACAACGCGTTGTAGCCGAGCTCGGCGAACCGACGGACGATCTCCTTCGTGGCTCGGTCATAGCCGGGCATGTGGTGGATCACCACCACCCCACCGCGGCGTGACTCGCCCTCGCCTTCCGGTTGCGCCAGGTAGGCCTCGATCGAGTCGCCGGCGTGGCCGGTCATCATCACGGTGGAGGCCATCAAGTTGTCGTGCACAACCGAATGTGTACCACGCCGCTCGGCCATCGTCAGGCGCGTCCGCGGCTCGTCAGTCCGTCGACCACGAGTCCGAGCCCGATGCCGAGCATCCACACGTCCTTCGAGACGGCGATGCCCTTCGGTGAAGGCCAGAGGCTACCCGGCTGGTGCAGTCCGTCCGTGCGCAGGTACATCACCACCAGGGCGCCCGAGAACCCGGTCAGCGCAGCGCCGGCGATCGCGGGCGGCACGAACGGTGTCAGCAGTGCCGCCCCGACGGCGATCTCGCCGACCGAGAGGGCCCTGAGGAAGTCGGTGGCCTTCACGGTGGTGAGCACGGGGAACGCACCGCTCGCCATGCCGTGCACACCCGCGGCCCGTTCCTCGCTCCCGTGCCACTTCTCCCAGCCCGTGTGCAGGATGTACGCGCCGGTGGCCGCACGGGTGGGCAGGTTGCGCAGGTTCATCAGTGCTCCCGGAGAGCGAGACGATGGTTGGCGAAGTCAACTGTACTGCGACAGCCCGAGAACCGGACCGCAGTCCGGTATCCGGTCCCGCGTCCTGGCTCGGCCGGGTGAGCTCACCCGTGGTGGGTGACGACGGCTCCGGGTCGTGGCTCCTACCGTCCTCCCGGACAGGTCGCTGACCGGAGCCGGACGGAGGACCGTGGTGGACGTCGACGCCTCGAGTGCCTCGCCGGCACCGGCCATCTCGGAGACAGCGGCACCGACCCTGAGCGGCGGACAGCTGGACGAGGTGCTGACCCTGCTTCCGGGGTCGGACTCGGTCGAGCTCAAGGTGACGGTCCCGGAGGTCGCACGACGCCGGGTGATGGAGCGGCTCGAGATGGACCCGATGCGCGGCGAGCTGCGTCAGGTCGCCTACTTCGACACCCCGGACCTGAGGCTCAACCAGCAGGGTCTGGTGCTCCGAGCCCGGCGCGTCCAGCGGAAGCCGGGCGACTCCGTGGTCAAGCTGCGTCCCGTGGTCCCCGCCAACCTGACCACCGACCTGCGTCGGAGGCCCGGGTTCGGAGTGGAGATCGACGCCATGCCCGGGGGATTCGTGTGCTCGGCACGCATGAAAGCGGCGGCGGACGACGACCTCGTCCGCGAGGTCTTCCGTGGCCAGGCGCCCGTGCGCAAGATCTTCACCAAGCACCAGCGAGCGTTGTTCGAGGCGCATGCCCCCGCCGGGACCACCCTGGACGACCTGGTGGTGCTGGGGCCGCTCAACATCGTCAAGCTCAAGTTCAGGGCCGAGGGGTATCCCCGTCGGATCGTGGCTGAGCTGTGGTTCTACCCCGACGGGTCGCAGATCCTCGAGCTCTCGGCCAAGTGCGGGCCCACCGAGGCCTTCACCGCGGCGGCGGAGACCAAGGCGTTCCTCGCCTCGCGAGGTGTGGACCTGGCTGCCGCGCAGCAGACCAAGACCCGTACCGCGCTGGAGCTCCTCACCTCCGTCCAGCGAGCTACCTAGGCTCCGAACCTCTCCGCGACCACTCCGTGTCGCAGACCCCGGTCGCTCACCGTCACGGCGCGCTGCCCGGTGATCTCGAGGATGGTCCGGACGATGCAGGCCCCGGCCAGGATCACCTCCGCACGTGCCGGTTGCAGGCCCGCGAGGCCACGACGCTCGTCGGCGGAGCGCCGGCGATACTCCTCGATCTGCCGGTCGATCTCGTCCAGGTCGACGACCGTGCCGTGGACCACGTCGGCGTCGTAGCGGACCAACGCGTGCGCGACAGCCGCGAGGTTGGTGGCCGTCCCGCCGATCCCGATCACCATGTCGGGTCGTGGACGTCCTTCCAGCGTGCTCAGGTCGGCGGTGATGGCGGCACGAGCTGCCTCGACGGTGTCGCCGCCGACGGCGTCTGCGAGCCCGAAACGTTCGGTCACGCGGACGGCGCCGAGGTCGAGGCTGAACTGGTCCTGGGTGCGAGCGGGTGTTCCCCACGTGAACTGGCTGCTGCCGCCGCCGGAGTCGAAGACCAGCAGGGCGTCCCCGGTCAACGGAAGCGTCGACACGGCGGCCACGTAGGCCAGGCGCGCCTCCTCCGGCCCCGAGATGACCTGGACTGCCACGCCGCACCGGGAGAACACCGCTTCGACGAAGGCGCCGCGGTTGGGAGCCTGCCGCAACGCTGCGGTGCCGACGGCGACGATGTCCACCGGGCCCGGACGGCGGACGTCCTCGACCAGCTCGGCGACGACGTCGAGGGTGCGGCGCATCGCGTTCGCGGTGAGCTCGCCGGTCTCCGCCAGACCTTCACCGAGGCGGGTCACCACCGCCCTGTCGCCCCGCGCGAGGCTTCCCTCGGTCCCCCGACGGTCTCCTTGCGTGAGCTTGACCGAGTTGGTGCCGATGTCGAGCACGGCGTACCTCGGGGGTCCCCATCCGAGCAGGGACCTCAGCCCCCGGGCGAGGCTCGTGTTCGGGCGATCCTGCAGACCGAGCCTGCGGACCGTGCGGCTCACGAGCTCGGGGTCGGGAGACTCGACGACGAGGGTCTGGACGGTCCTTCCGTCGACCGTCAGCTCCGTGAGCTCGGTCATGCAGCCGTCCAGGAAGGAGTGGCGTCGGCTCTTGTGCACCTCGACGACGCACAGGTCCTCGCGTGACCCGATCAGCTCGGTCACGAACTCGTCGGGCGGGACCGCCGGGTGAGGCGG
>DATBDF010000325.1:0-14083 GCA_036270075.1 Nocardioides sp. | reverse complement strand
TCGCCGTAGACCTTGGTCAGCTCACGGGCGGTCTGCTCCTGCTCCGGGGTCGTCCAGTAGATCGCCGAACGGTACTGCGTGCCGACGTCGTTGCCCTGACGCATGCCCTGAGTCGGGTCGTGGACCTCGAAGAAGATCTTCACCAGGTCGGCGTACGACACCTTCGCGGGGTCGTAGACAACCCGGACGGCCTCGGTGTGGCCCGTGCGGCCCGAGCAGACCTCCTCGTACGTCGGGTTGGGCGTCACGCCGCCGGCGTACCCGACCGAGGTCGACCAGACACCCGGGACCTGCCAGTAGATCTCCTCGGCTCCCCAGAAGCAGCCCAGCCCGAACAGGGCGACCTCGTAGCCCGCAGGGACCTCGTCGGTGACGACCGGCGCGTCGAGCACCAGGTGCTTCGCGGCGATCGTGAAGGGTCGGTTGTCGCGGCCGGTCAGTGCCTCGTCAGCGGTCGGCAGCGTGGTCTTGTGGCGGGAGAAGATCGACACAGTCACTCCTTCTGGAGCACCTGGATGGTGCTTCCACAGTGTGTAACACCGTGGAGGGTCCGGTCGTTCCCGCGTCCAGAGCTGCTGGATGAGACCGGCATCACCCGCGACGTCCGGCACTTCGAGCCGGGACGCGTGCGGTCCGGTTGCCTCCCACTACCGTGATCCCGTGACCCAGGAGCACCGTCAGAAGTCCGGTTTCGACACCCGGGCGATCCACGCCGGCTACGACCCCGATCCGACCACCGGAGCGGTGATCCCGCCCATCTACGCCACGAGCACGTACAAGCAGGACGGGGTCGGCGGGCTCCGCGGCGGCTACGAGTACAGCCGCAGCGCCAACCCCACCCGCACCGCCCTCGAGGGCGCGCTCGCCGCGTTGGAGGAGGGTGAGCGCGGCTTCGCGTTCGCCAGCGGCCTCGCCGCCGAGGACACCGTCCTGCGGTCGCTGACCAGCCCCGGCGAACACGTCGTGGTCCCGGACGACGCGTACGGGGGCACGTTCCGCCTGTTCGAGAAGGTCGAGAAGCGGTGGGGCCTCGACAACACACCGGTCGCGATCTCCGACCTCGACGCCGTGCGGAGCGCCATCCGGCCGGGGTCCACCCGCCTGGTCTGGGCGGAGACCCCGACCAACCCGTTGCTCAACATCGCCGACATCGCGGCGCTGGCCTCCGTGGCCCACGACGCGGGCGCCATGCTCGTGGTCGACAACACCTTCGCCTCGCCGTACCTCCAGCAGCCGCTCAGCCTCGGCGCGGACGTCGTCGTGCACTCGACCACGAAGTACGTCGGGGGGCACAGCGACGTGGTCGGCGGTGCTGTCGTCGTCCGCGACCTCGACCTGGCCGAGGTGATCGCCTTCCACCAGAACGCG
The DNA here is from genome assembly GCA_036270075.1 of Nocardioides sp. Lineage (GTDB taxonomy): Bacteria > Actinomycetota > Actinomycetes > Propionibacteriales > Nocardioidaceae > Nocardioides. Next base: position 12,715 of record DATBDF010000325.1, on the reverse strand, counting down.
ATGGGCGGCGTGCCCGGACCCTTCGACTGCTTCCTCACCCACCGGGGCATCAAGACCCTCGGGGTCCGCATGGACCGGCACTGCGACAACGCCGAACGCGTCGTCGAGTTCCTCAGCTCCCACCCGAAGGTTGCGCACGTCTACTACCCGGGACTTCCGGAGCACCCGGGCCACGACGTCGCGGCTCGGCAGATGAAGCGGTTCGGGGGGATGGTCTCGTTCCGGCACACCGACGGCGAGCAGGCCGCGGTCGACGCCTGCGGTCGGGCGGAGGTGTTCACCCTGGGCGAGTCCCTGGGCGGGGTCGAGAGCCTGATCGAGCACCCCGGCCGGATGACTCACATGAGCGTGGCCGGCACCGAGCTCGAGGTTCCGGCCGACCTGATCCGGCTGAGCGTCGGCATCGAGACCGTCGACGACCTCATCGCCGACCTCGACCGAGCCCTGACCTCCGATGACTGACGAGCGACCGCCGACGGAGTCCTCCGGTGGCTGAGGATGGCGCTCGGCCGGGTCCTCCGGTGGTTGAGGAAGGCGCACGGCCGGGTCGTCCGGTGGTTGAGGAAGGCGCTCTGGCGCCTGTCTCGAAACGACCCTCACCCGACCACGGCGTCGTGATCTGCGTCGACTTCGGCTCGACGTTCACCAAGGCGCTGCTCGTCGACCTCGCCGAGGGCCGGGTCGCCGCCGCGGCGGAGCACCGGACGACCATCGAGACCGACGTCCTGGACGGGTACGACGCGTGCCTCGCCGCTCTGACCGCTCAGGACCCGCGGACCACCGACGCCCCCGCTCTCGCCTGCTCGAGCGCGGGTGGCGGACTGCGGATCGCGGTGGTGGGCAACGAGGACCTGGTCACGGCCGAGGCAGGCCGGCGCGTCGCCCTCTCGAGCGGGGGCAAGGTCGTTGCCGTGTTCGCAGCCAGCCGGGGAGACGACCTGGGCGACGTCCCGGCCAGCCGGCCCGATGTCGTCCTGCTGACCGGAGGCACCGACGGCGGCAACCCGGAGCCGATCCTCGCCTGTGCGCGCGCACTCGCTGCCGTCTGGGACGGTCCGGTCGTGGTCGCGGGCAACGTCGAGGCGCAGGCCGACGTCGCGATGATCCTGGCCCACCACCCGCTCGTCGTCGCGCCCAACATCGTGCCCCGGATCGGCGTGCTGGCGCCCGAGGGTGCCCGGACCGCCACCCGCGAGCTGTTCCTCTCCCACGTCATCGGCGGCAAGCACCTCAGCTCCCGCGCCGACTTCGTGGCCATGGTCCACGGTGCGACCCCCGACGTCGTGCTCACCGGAGTCGAGCTGCTCGCGGAGCTCGCCGGTGACACGGTGGTCGTCGACGTGGGCGGCGCGACCACGGACGTGCACAGCGTCGTCGAGCTCGACCCGGCCCTTCGCGAAGGCTCGTCCCTCGCCTCCTCCGAGGAGGCACCGGCACTCGACCGAGAGGTCGTGGCGACCACACGGGTCACCCGTACCGTCGAGGGTGACCTCGGGATGCGCTGGTCGGCCGTGACCACGGCGAAGGCGGCCGGCCGCGACGACCTCGTCGCCGCCGCAGTACGCCGTCGCGACGACGTGGGCTTCGTCCCCGTCGACGACGCGGAGCAGGACCTGGACGAGGACCTCGCACGAGAGGCCGCAGGCTTGGCGCTCCGGCGCCACGCAGGTCGCAGCAAGGTGGTCGTGAGCCCCGAGGGTCGTGTCGTCGAGCGCAGCGGCAAGGACCTCCGCGACGTGGACCTGCTCGTCGGCTCGGGGGGCGTTCTGCGTCACGGACGCCCGGGCGTCGCCGACCGGGTCTTCGCCGGCAGCGTGGGAGAGGTCGCGGGTGGCTGGCAGCTACCGCGGCACGCCCGGGTGACCGTCGACCAGCAGTACGTCCTCGCCGCAGCCGGTCTGCTGGCCTCCGAGCACCGCGAGGCAGCCCGTCGCCTCCTGGCTCGTCTGACCGAGGTGACCCCCTAGGGTTGCGACGTGAGCAGCCATCCCGATGACGCTCCGCAGGAGGCTGCGGAGAGGTCGGGGGAGCGCTTGACCGAGCGCCTGGCCCACCAGCTCGCCCACCTGCGCGCCGAGCAACGACGCGGTGAACCCGCCACGGTCGTGGCCGGTCCGTCGAACTTCTCCCGGGCACAAGTGCCGTGGGGCCTCGACCTCGCAGCCGCCTGGGCATGGCGGCTGATCGTGATCGGGATCGCGACGTACGTGCTGTTCCGCGGGCTGCAGTTCTTCGCCGAGGTCACGATCCCGGTCGTCGTCGCGCTCCTCGTCACGGCGCTCGCGTCGCCCGTCGTCGACTTCCTGGAGCGCGTCCACATCCGTCGCGCGTTCGGCGCTTTCCTGGTCGTGCTCGGGATCCTCCTGCTCGTGGCAGCGATGCTGGCGCTGGCGGGCCAGCAGGTCGCGAGCGGGGCCAACGACCTCGCCGCCCAGGTCTCCTCAGGACTCGGCGAGCTCCGGAACTGGCTCAAGACAGGACCCCTCAACCTGTCGGACAACCAGATCAGCGACTACATCCAGAAGGCCCAGGACAAGCTCGCCGACCAGGCCAAGAGCGGTGAGGTTCTCAGCCAGGCCACCCACGTGGGCTCGGCGCTCGGGCACATCCTCGCCGGTCTGTTCCTGGTCCTGTTCTCCACCTACTTCTTCCTCGCGGACGGCGAGCGCATCTGGTCCTGGGCCGTCCGGATCGCGCCCCGCGCCGCGCGCTCGCGGGTCGACAGCTCCGGCCGGGTCGCCTGGATCTCGCTGACCCAGTTCGTCCGGGCCACGGTGATCGTGGCGGTCACCGACGCGGTCGGCGTCATGATCGCCGCGTCGATCCTTCAGGTGCAGTTCGTCTTCGCGATCGGGGTCCTGGTGTTCCTCGGCGCCTTCATCCCGATCGTCGGCGCCTTCGTCGCCGGGACCGTCGCCGTCCTGGTCGCGTTCGTCGACCACGGGCTGGTGGTCGCGCTGCTGATGCTGGGCGCCGTCGTGCTCGTGCAGCAGATCGAGAGCCACGTGCTGCAGCCGTTCCTGATGGGGCGGTTCGTGGCCATCCACCCGCTGGGCATCATCATCGCGATCGCCGCCGGCATCCTGGTCGCCGGCATCGCGGGTGCCCTGGTCGCCGTCCCGTTCGCGGCCGCGGCGAACGCCGTCGTCCAGCACCTCGCCTCCGACACACGGGTCGGGGAGGACCCGGAGGAGGCGCTGGAGCACGACTACGGCGGGCCTGAGCCGGCCGACGCCGGGAGCGAGGACGACGGTCGTGTGGGGGACACCGACGACGCGGACCTCGCCGACGACTCCGACCGTGCGCGTCCCGCCGATGGCCGGGGCGAGGACGTGCGCGAGCACGAGAAGGGACAGGATGACTGACGTGGTGCAGGTCTCGCTCGAGGACATCGAGCGAGCCGCCGGGACGGTCGCTCACCTCGCGCTGCGGACGCCGATGGAGGGGGCACGCTGGCTGTCGGCGCTGACCGGCGGGCCGGTGAACCTCAAGTGCGAGAACCTCCAGCGCACCGGGTCGTTCAAGGTACGCGGGGCCTACTACCGGATCGCCCGGCTCTCGGACGAGGAGAAGGCCCGCGGTGTCGTGGCGGCGTCGGCCGGCAACCACGCCCAGGGCGTTGCCCTCGCCGCGCAGGCGCTGGGCATCAAGGCGACCGTCTTCATGCCCGAAGGGGCGCCCATCCCCAAGGAGAAGGCCACCCGGGGGTACGGCGCCGACGTGGTCTTCCACGGTCGCTACCTCGAGGACTCCCTGGCCGAGGCGCGCGAGTTCCACGAGCGGACCGGCGCGGTCATGATCCACCCCTTCGACAACGCAGACATCGTTGCGGGACAGGGGACGGTGGGGCTCGAGATCCTGGAGCAGGCACCCGCCGTCGAGACGATCGTGGTGCCGTGCGGGGGTGGGGGCCTGCTCAGCGGCATCGCGATCGCGGTGAAGGGCCAGCGGCCGGAGGTCCGGGTCATCGGCGTCCAGGCCGAGGGCGCTGCGGCGTACCCCGGGTCGCTGAGGGCCGGACGCCCGGTCAAGCTCGACTCGATGTCGACGATGGCCGACGGGATCGCCGTCGGGCTCCCGGGTGAGGTCACGTTCGCCGCGGTGCGCGACCTCGTCGACGAGATCGTCACGGTGTCGGAGGCATCGCTCTCGGGCGCGGTGCTGGCTGTTCTCGAGCGGGCGAAGCTGGTGGTCGAGCCGGCGGGAGCCGCGGCCGTCGCCGCGATCCTCGACGACCCCTCCCGCTTCGGTACGCCGACGGTCGGGGTTCTCTCGGGCGGCAACATCGACCCCCTGCTGCTCGGCAAGGTCATCCAGCACGGCATGGCCGCGGACGGCCGCTACCTCAACCTGCGGCTCCGCATCCCGGACCGCCCCGGGGGCCTGGCCGAGCTCCTCGGTGACATCGGCGCGGCGGGCGCCAACGTCGTCGAGGTGTCCCACGCCCGCATCGACGCGGACCTGTCGTTGGACGAGGTCGAGGTGCACCTCCAGCTCGAGACCCGCGGCGTGGAACACGCCGAGGCCTTGACGACCCGGCTCCGCGAGCGGGGCTATCGGGTCTTCGAGTGACGGTCAGGCCCGGCGAGCGAGCTCGCCGCGGCGTTTCCTCCGGTCACGCCCCGGCTACGCGGGGTCGTGACGTCCTCAGAAGGGAACCGCGCTGACGATGGCGATCTTGGCGGTGCGACCGTTGGGCTGCTCGAAGTCGACGGTCTCGCCGGCCTTGTGGCCGAGCAGCGCGAGCCCGAGCGGGGACTCCGGGGAGTAGACCTCGATGTCCGTGTGGTCCTCGGCGATCTCGCGGGCACCGAGCAGGAACGACTCCTCGTCGTCGTCGCCGTCGTAGCGGTAGGTCACGACCTTGCCGGCCGAGACGGTCTGGTCGTCGGCGGCCGCCTCCGTGGTGGCGCCGCTGAGCATCTCCTCGAGCTGCCGGATCCGGGCCTCGTTGGTGCCCTGCTCGTCCTTGGCCGCGTGGTAGCCGCCGTTCTCCTTCAGGTCACCCTCGTCGCGGGCGGAGCTGATCCGATCGACGATCTCCGCGCGGATGGGTCCACGCCGGTCCTCGAGCTCGGCGTTGAGCCGGTCGAAGGTCTGCTGGGTCAGCCAGATCATGCGGAACTCCTCGAGAGACGCGTGGATACGCGAATGTCGTGTCGGTGTGAGTGCGCCACCGTGTGGGGACTGCGTCGTGCTGGTTGCGTCGTCGTGGCGCGGCCAGAAGAGGTGAGTCTACCAAGAGACGGGCGCCAAACCCACAAACGTGCATGTCAGGGCGGGTGTGGAGGCACCCGACCAGCCACCGGCCCAGGCCACTCCGGCTTCGGGTCTTCTCGCAGGTCAGCGAGGTCTGTTCTGCCCGTCCGCGATGCAGCCCGGCACGTCGACCGCGGTGGCGCCGCGCTCGGTCCGGACGGTGACCTGGTTCGTGCCCGAGGACGGCTTGAAGTGGACCTCGCCGACGACCGCGTGGTCGCTGGCCAACGCCTCGACGGTGCAGCTGACGCCCGTTGCGCCGGACGAGACGCGGACGTCGATCCGGACGGTCACCGCGTGCTCGTCCACGACGTCGAACCCGACCAGCTGGGACTCGACCTTCGGATGGGACTCCTCGAAGGCCGCCCACGCCAGCCAGGCCAGGCCGACCAGCGCCACGACGACGAGCACGGCGATCGTGACCGGCCTGCGCCATGCCGGCGGTGCGGCGTACCGCTCGGTCAGGCCCTGGTCCACGCCGTCGATGCTCCCACCTAGACTCCGAGCCATGTCTCACGACCCTGCCGGAGGCCTGCGTCAGGGCGCCGGTCTCCGGCTGATGCATGTGCATGCCCACCCCGACGACGAGTCGAGCAAGGGCGCGGCTTCCACCGCGAGGTACGTCGCCGAGGGGGTGGACGTCCACGTGGTCACGTGCACGGGCGGGGAGCGGGGCTCGATCCTGAATCCCCGGATGGACCGGCCCGACATCGCGGCGAACATCACCGAGGTGCGCCGCCAGGAGATGGAGCGGGCCCGCGACATCCTCGGCGTCACCCAGGACTGGCTCGGCTTCGTCGACTCGGGCTGGCCCGAGGGCGACCCGCCACCGCCGCTGCCGGAGGGCTGCTTCGCTCTGGTCCCGCTCGAGGAGTCGACCGAGCGGCTGGTGCGACTGATGCGCGAGTTCAAGCCGCACGTCGTCACGACGTACGACGAGAAGGGCGGCTACCCGCACCCCGACCACATCCGGTGTCACGAGGTGAGCGTCGCGGCCTTCGATGCCGCCGGCGACTCGGAGCGATTCCCCGACGCCGGTGAGCCGTGGCAGCCGCTCAAGCTCTACTACCACCACGGCTGGACCTACGCCCGGCTGAAGGCGATCCACGACGTCATGCTCGAGCACGGTCTCGAGTCGCCCTACGACGAGCGTCTCGAGAAGTGGGACCGCGACGAGGCGTGGGAGAAGCGCGTCACCACCCACGTGGAGTGCGCGGCGTACTTCGGGGTCCGCGACCAGGCGCTGCTGGCGCACGCGACCCAGATCGACCCCGACGGCCCGTGGTTCCACATCCCTCGTGACCTCCAGGCGCAGGCCTGGCCGACCGAGGACTTCGAGCTGGTCGCCAGCCACGTCGAGACGACGATCCCGGAGGACGACCTGTTCGCCGGGATCCCCGGTCGCTGACACCTCCGACACCTGAGACACTGGAGCCATGACCGGCATCGTCGTGCTCGCAGCGGCTTCGGACCCGCGGCCCGACGACAACAACGTCGTCGCCGGGTGGGTCGGATTCGCGGTCCTGATCGCGCTCATCATCGCTGTGGTGTTCATCCTGCGGAGCTTCACCAAGCAGCTGAAGAAGGTGGACCGGGCGGAGCAGGCGGGTGTGTACGGCGACAAGCCGGCCGACGCCGACTCGGAGCCGCCGACGACGACCGAGCGCGACCGCTGACCCGGGCTCGCGCCGGCACGAGTGTCGGCCGCGGCAGTCAGACCGTCTGTGTGCCGGCGTCGGCGAAGGCCATCGCCCGCTGCAGCGCCGCAGCCCGCATCTCCGGCGGGATGGGAACCGGCCCCCCGACCAGACCCGCGTTGAGCGACGCCTGGGCTGCCTCCTCGACCACGCCCCCCACCAGCACGGCCAGCTCCGGCGTGCGGTGGAAAAGCAGGACACCGTGGTTGGCCAGCAGGACGGCGGGGTTGCCGGGCAGCACGGCGTCGCGGATGCTCGCGACCGCCTCGTCGGAACCCCGAGGGGCATACCTCGCGACCGGCACGCCCTCCGCCAGGCCGAACATCGCCAACGCCTCGATCCAGCAGTCGATCCGGCGGTTCGCGACGGCGTACGCCGTGGCGAACGGCGAGTGCGTGTGGATCACGCAGCCGACGTCCTCCCGATCGGCGTACATCGCCGTGTGCATCGCCACCACGGCGCCGTTGATGGGCGGCAGCTCGCCCTCGCGCAGCGAGCCGTCCAGCCCGACCCGGGCGATCCCCGACGCGGAGAGACTCTTCAGCGAAGGCGCGGCGGTGAAGTAGATCTCGTCGCTGCCGGGTTCGTGGATGCTGATGTTGCCGTGCCCGTTGCTCGAGATCGCACCACCTGCGACGACGGCGACGGCCGTCGCGACCACCCGGTCGACCAGATCGTGGTCCATGGACACCTCGTCTCGTCGGTGCGGCTCCGGACCCGAGAGACCCACCGTAGTGGCACTCCTAGGCCAGTCGCAGCACGCGGACGAGGCAGTCCCAGGCCGTCCGGGTCGGCTCCGAGTCGTGGACGTGTCCGTGCCCCCCGACCTCGCGCGCGACGCGTCCGGCCCGGCGTACCTCGAACGTCTCCCCGCCCAGGTCGGCGAGCACGTCCTCCGCCGTCATCAGCACCGCCGCGTCGGTGGGCCCTCCCGTGCCCTCGGTGAGGTTGGACGTGTCGTGCGCGACCAGGAAGAAGGTGCCGCCCACGCGCGTCGATCCGTAGCCGGCGCGCACGGCCGCCCGGCGCTGGTCGGCCAGCAGTTGCAGGTAGGCGAGGACGACCACGTCGTACCCCTGCCCGCTCGGGTCGCGCCACGTGGTGGCATCCGCCCGGACCCACTCGACGTCGAGCCCCTCGCTCAGCCGGCGGCCCTTGTCGAGCCCCGCCTCGGCGAAGTCGACGGCGGTCACGTCCCAGCCTCGCTGCGCGAGCCAGATCGCGTTGCGGCCCTCGCCGCAGGCGAGGTCGAGAGCACGGCCCGGAGCGAGCTCGGACAGCTCGGCCTCGACGAACTGGTTGGGACCGGCCGACCAGACCAGCTCACTCGCGCGGTACCGCTCGTTCCACGCCTCGGCATCCATGGCGCCATTGTGGCGGTCGCCGGGTCGGGGCGGTCCCGCGACCTCGGCCGGCCGGCCCGGTTTCGCGACGGGCCACCGCCACCTTCCCGCAGTCGCGTGGGCCGAGGTCACGGCTAGCGTGGGTGGATGCCGAACCGGCTGAGCACCGCCACATCGCCGTACCTCCTCCAGCACGCCGACAACCCCGTCGAGTGGTGGGAATGGGGCGACGAGCCGTTCGCCGAAGCCCGGCGGCGCGGGGTCCCGATCTTCCTCAGCGTGGGGTACGCCGCGTGCCACTGGTGTCACGTGATGGCGCACGAGTCGTTCGAGGACGACGCGACAGCGGCCCAGCTCAACGCCGAGTTCGTCTGCGTCAAGGTCGACCGTGAGGAGCGGCCCGACGTCGACGCCGTCTACATGGAGGCCACGGTCGCCATGACCGGCCACGGCGGCTGGCCGATGACGGTGGTGCTCGACCACGAGGGGAGCCCGTTCTTCGCCGGCACCTACTTCCCCGACCGGCCACGCAGTGGCCAGCCGGCCCTGCGCCAGGTGCTCAGCGCCCTCAGCGAAGCGTGGCGCGAGCGACCCGACGAGGTGGGCCGCGCGGCTGCGACCGTCCGCGATCATCTGGCAGGCGAGGTGTCCCTCACGGGCACCGCACTCACCCCGGCCGACCTCGACACCGCCGTCGTCTCCCTGGCGGCGGACTTCGACGAGCGGCACGGCGGGTTCGGCGGCGCTCCCAAGTTCCCACCGAGCATGGTGCTGGAGCTGCTGCGCCGCCGGCCGGGCGATCCGAACGCCACTCGGATGCTCGACCGGACTCTCGAGGCGATGGCGCGTGGCGGGATCCACGACCAGCTCGCCGGGGGCTTCGCGCGGTACAGCGTCGACGCCGGATGGGTGGTGCCGCACTTCGAGAAGATGCTCTACGACAACGCCCAGCTCGTCGGTCTGTACGCACGATGGGGCACCCCGCTCGGTGACCGGGTCGCTGCCGCCGCCGCGGACTGGATGCTCAGCGAGCTCCGCACGGCCGAGGGTGGCTTCGCATCGGCGCTCGACGCCGACAGCGAGGGCGAGGAGGGCCGGTTCTACGTGTGGACGCCCGAGCAGGTGACCGAGGTGCTCGGGGACGAGGACGGCCGATGGGCGACCGCGCTGTTCGAGGTGACCGGCACGTTCGAGCACGGCACGTCGACGCTGCAGCTCCTCCGCGACCCCGACGATCTCGCACGCCTCGACGAGATACGCCGCCGACTGCTGGCCGCGCGCGAGCGGCGCGTGCGGCCCGCTCGTGACGACAAGGTGGTGGCGGCATGGAACGGCCTCGCGATCTCGGGGCTGGTCGACGCCGGGCGTCTGCTCGGGCGGGAGGAGTACGTCGAGGCCGCCCTCGCGTCGGGCCGGCTGCTGGCCGACGTCCATCTGGTCGACGGACGTCTGCGTCGAGTCTCCCGCGACGGCCGGGTCGGCAACCCGGTCGGCGTGCTGGAGGACCATGGCGCGGTCGCGAGCGGCTTGTTCGCGCTGTGCGGAGCCACCGGCGAGGAGCACTGGCTCGCGCGCGGGCTCGACCTGCTCGAGACGGCGCTGGTGCACTTCCGCGCTCCCGACGGCGGCTTCTTCGACACCCCGTCGGACGGTGAGCGCCTGGTCGCCCGGCCACGCGACCCCGGCGACAACGCGAGCCCGTCAGGCGCATCGGCCACCATCGACGCTCTCCTCACCGCGCACGGACTCACCGGTGACGGACGTTGGCGCGAGGCGGCTGACGAGGCCCTCAGCGGGGTTGCCGAGCTCGCTCGCCGCGCGCCCCGGTTCGCGGGCTGGTCGCTCGCGGCGGCGCAGGCGCTGGCGGACGGCGCCCCCGAGATCGCGGTCGTCGGGCCGAGCGGACCCGAGCGTGACGACCTCGAGCGTCAGGCTCGTCGCTGGCCGGGGGCGGTCGTGGCCGTCTCGGACGGGCCACGCGACGGCGTGCTGCTCCTCGCGGGTCGCGGCGCCGTGTCGGGCGCGCCGGCGGCGTACGTGTGTCGTGGCAACGTTTGTGACCGTCCCGTGGTTTCGCCAGGCAAAATCTCGCGCTCCGATTGACGCTCACCTAGTGTTCACACGACCGCGGACCGGGGTGTGGCGGCGGACAGAACGAGGAACGGCGTGGGGGACACTGCCGCGGGCGAAGCACGCCTTCTCGAAGGCGCGGAGATGCCCGCCGACCAGCAGCTCGAGGGCGACCTGTCACGGATCGCCGACTCGGTGCGCGACGTGGTCGGTGCCCGCGCGGCGATCGTCAGCCGGGTCGTCGACGACGAGTGGCTCGAGGTCCTGACCGTCGTCGGGGAGCCCTCGGAGGGCATCGTCCGCGGCCTCCGATGGCGCCGCTCGGACCTCGACCTCCTGCTCGCGCAGGCCGAGGAGCTCGGTCGGCTGCGGGTCACCAAGCGTCGCGCGCTGTCGTACGCCGAGGTGCCGTCGAGCACGCCCGAGACCGAGCGCTACATCAGCGGCCATCTCGGGCTGCTGATCGCGCCGCTGCGCAGTCCGGACGGCGAGCTCCTCGGTGTGCTCGCCACCGAGGGCCCGGTCGACACGACTCATCCGTCATCCAGCACGTGCGAGCTCGTCGAGCTGTACGCCGAGCAGGCCCGGCTGGTGCTGGGTGCGCTGCGCGACCACCGGGTTCTCGCCGAACGGCTGCGGATGTCCTACGCAGCGCAGGGCGTCCTCCACGACGCGGCCGCCGCCGACGACCTGTCTTCGATGCTCGGCACCGTGGCGGCCGGGCTGGCCACGATGATGCGAGCCCGCGGCGTGTGGGTGTCCACCGAGCGGGAGGCCGGGGTCGCGGCCGACGCGGCGTCGTACCCCGGAGAGGTCCTGGAGCGCCTCGGGCCCGACGTGGGCACGCTGCTCGAGCCGATGCTGATGGAGTGCCTGAAGGAGCAGACGACTCTCACCGAGGAGGAGGCTCATCTGCTCGGGCGGCTCGGGACGGTCGCAGGGTATGAGCGCCCCCTGCTTGCTGCGATCGGCGACGGCACCGCGAGCCGTGGCGCACTGCTCGTGCTCCGCGATGCCGACGACGACCCGTGGGCCGAGGACGAGCGCGCGGCACTGTTCGGGCTGGGGCGTCGGCTCGGCGCCATGGCGGACCAGGCGCAGACCCGGCGGCGGGACCACATGACCGTCGAGGAGCTGGTGCGCCTCGACGAGTACCGTCGCGATCTCGTCACCTCGATCTCCCACGACCTGAAGACACCGCTGACGGCGATCGCGCTCAATACCGAGCTGCTGGAGTCGGACAAGCGGCTGGCGGAGGCGGGCTCACATCCGGTGGCGGCGATCCGCCGGAGCGCCGTCCGACTGGCCGACCTCGTCGACGACCTGCTCGCGATGGCGAGGACCGAGGAGGGGGTCGAGCCGCTGACCGAGGTCGACCTCGTGCAGATGGTGCACGACGCCTGCGCGCACGCGGAGACGGAGGCGACGCTGCGTGGTGTCACCTTCGAGCTCGAGTCGCCCGAGCAGCTGTGGGTGGTCGTCGACTCGCAGGCCCTCGCGCGGGTGTTCGCCAACCTGGTGGCGAACGCCGTGAAGTTCAGCCTGCCGAGAGGCCGGGTCGTGCTGCGGCTCGACCGCGTCGGGGACGCCGTCGAGTTCCGGTGCACCGACGAGGGGATCGGGATCCCGCCGGACCGGCTCGCCACCCTGTTCGACCTCGCCCATCGGACCCCGGACGCACGCACCGAAGCCGTGCCCGGTGCGGGCATCGGCCTGGCGATCTGCCAGCGGATCGTCCACCGGCTGGGTGGTGAGCTCAGCGTGGAGTCGAGACAGGCAGAGGGCTCGACGTTCACGGTCAGCATCCCCTGCTGACGCGGCTCTGATCCCGTCGAGCCTCGTAAATCAGCGCAGGCCGGTATCGGACAGCAGTCGGCCCGCGAAGGTGTCGGCCGGGATCCCCTTGGTGACCAGGTCGAGCCCGGTGTGGAACGCCAGGACCACGAGGGTGACCGCCAGCACGCCGACCAGCAGCCGCTGGAACGGCAACGGGTCGCGGTCCCGCGTCGCACCGTGCAGGTGGGCGATCCAGCCGCCGAGAGAGTTCGTCACGATCGCGCTGACGATGCTCGCCACCGCGGCGCCCAGGATCGTCCCCAGCAGTCCGAGCTGGCTGGAGAGCGCGGTCGCGGTTGCCGCAGCGACCGCACCGGCGACCACGGTCGGGTAGTTCAGGGCATGGGTCTTCTGATCAGGCATCGCAGGGTGTGACGACGGGCGCCGGTCAGATGTTCCGCGATCCGTCCCGACGTGAGCGGGTTCACGCCGAGTCGGCGCAAGGCGACTCGGTGTTCAGCGCAGGGAGTACGTCGCGAGCGAGATGCCGACGTAGTGGGCGACGAACGC
>DATBDF010000324.1:0-11912 GCA_036270075.1 Nocardioides sp. | reverse complement strand
CCTTGTCCGGGATCGTCGTGTCCAGGACGAAGTCGAAGGCCGAGATGCGGTCGCTGGCGACCATCAGCAGGCGGCCGTCGGGAAGCTCGTAGAGGTCGCGCACCTTCCCGGAGTGGACGTGCGAGGCGCCGTCGAGGGCGGGTGCGGTGGGGGACGCCATGGGGCCGAGGTTACCGAGGTGACCGGGGGTACCGGTCAGTACCTGATGTCGAACCCGTGCGCTCCGCTCACCTGGGCATCGGTGACGGCCACGTCACGGACCGATGCGTACGACGGGCCGCGGCGGCACCAGGCCACCATGGCGTCCACAGCGGCGTCGTCGCCTTCCACGTGCGCGGCGACCGAGCCGTCCGGCTCGTTCCGGACCCAGCCCGCGACGCCGAGTCGTTCGGCCTCCTGCACGGCGTACCACCGGAAGGAGACGCCCTGCACCCGCCCGGTCACCCTCACCGTGACGGCCTTCACGGCGGCCTCAGAGGATCGCGCCGGGGGTGTACGCCGCGGCCTCGGGGTGGCGGGCGACGACCTCTCCGACGCGGAGCACCACGGACCGGGTCTGCGAGCGCGCGGCGCCGGTGAACTCGATCGGGTCGCGCACGAGCGCCGCGATCTGGGCCCGGTCCAGGCCGAGTCGCGGATCGGCGGCCAGACGGTCGAAGAGGTCGTTGTGCGAGCGACCCTCGCGCATCTCCAGCGCCACCGCGACCGCGTGCTCCTTGATCGCCTCATGGGCAGCCTCACGGCCGACACCGGCACGGACGGCGGCGATCAGGACCTTGGTGGTGGCCAGGAAGGGGAGGTAGCGGTCGAGCTCACGCTGGATCACGGCAGGGAAGGTGCCGAACTCGTCGAGCACGGTGAGGAAGGTCTGGAAGAGCCCGTCGGTGGCGAAGAACGCGTCCGGCAGTGCCACCCGGCGTACGACGGAGTCGGAGACGTCGCCCTCGTTCCACTGGTCGCCCGCCAGCTCGGACACCATGGAGAGGTGTCCACGCAGGACGACCGCCAGGCCGTTGACCCGTTCGCACGAGCGCGTGTTCATCTTGTGGGGCATGGCACTGGAGCCAACCTGGCCCTCGACGAAACCCTCGGTGACCAGCTCGTGTCCGGCCATCAGACGGATGGTGGTGGCGAGGTTGGACGGGCCCGCGACCAGCTGCACGAGCGACGACACGACGTCGAGATCGAGTGAGCGCGGGTAGACCTGGCCCACGCTGTCGAGCACCCGGTCGAAGCCGAGGTGCGCGGCCACCCGACGCTCGAGCTCGGCCAGCAAGGACTCGTCGCCCTGCAGCAGGTCGAGCATGTCCTGGGAGGTTCCCATCGGGCCCTTGATGCCCCGGAGCGGATAACGCCTCAGGAGGTCCTCGAGCCGGTCCAACGCGACGAGCAGCTCGTCGGCGACGGTGGCGAACCTCTTGCCGAGAGTCGTCGCCTGGGCCGCGACGTTGTGCGAACGACCGGCGATGACGGTGGCCTCGTGCTCCCCCGCCAGGCGGGCGAGACGCGCCAGCGTGGCGATCGCACGGTCGCGCACGAGCACCAGCGACTGGCGGACCTGGAGCTGCTCGACGTTCTCCGTCAGGTCGCGCGAGGTCATCCCCTTGTGGATGTGCTCGTGGCCGGCGAGGGACACGAACTCCTCGATGCGCGCCTTCACGTCGTGCCGGGTCACCCGCTCGCGGGCCGCGATCGACTCGAGGTCGACCTGGTCGACGACCTTCTCGTAGGCCTCCACCACCCCGTCGGGTACGTCGATCCCGAGGTCGCGCTGCGCGGTCAGGACGGCGATCCAGAGCCGTCGCTCGAGCACCACCTTGTGCTCCGGCGACCAGATCGCGACCAGGTCGGGGGCGGCGTACCGCGTCGCGAGGACGTTGGGGACGGTCACACCGCAATCGTAGGGAACGCGGTCAGCGGCGGTGGTGCTCGGCCAGCACGGGCGCCAGCACCTCGGCGGGTGCGCTGTGGAAGCCACCCTCCAGCACGACGAAACGTCCGTCCGGTGCGGCCGCCGCCGAGGCCTCCGCCCCGGCGCGCAACCAGTCGGGGCTCCCCGTGCTGCCGAGGCACAGCATCGGCACGGTGATCGCGCCCAACAGGTCGACGGGGACGGGTGCCTGGCTGGAGCCGAGGCAGAGTCCGTCGTAGAGAACGGTGCGACCGAGCGGGACGAGCGTCTCCCAGAACGGCATCTGCTTCATCTGGTCGACCTGCTCCTGCGGCTGACCCACCCCGGCCACCATGAAGTACTCGAGCATCCCGGACGCGTCGTCGGCGTCGTAGAGCTCCTGCAGGCGCTCGACGTAGTCCCACGGCGGTTTCGGACTGCCGTCGACGCGGTACGGCGTCTCGAACGCCGAGAGGCTCGCGACCGGCAGCCCGGCAGCGGTCGCACGGTTGGCCAGCGCGCCGCCCGACGACTGACCGTGCAGCCCGGCGGACCCGCCGCTCGCCTCGATCACCGCCGCGAGGTCCTCGATCTCGCGCTCGACGGCGTACGGCGTGGTGTCGCCGCTGTCTCCCCGACCGCGCCGGTCGTAGGTGACGGCGTTGAGGCCGGCCTCCGCCACGGCCCCGGCCAGCTCGGCCCAGTCCTCCTTGCGCTGGGTGGCGCCGCTGACGAAGACGATCGCCGGCCCGTCACCGTAGGCCTGCTAGGCGATCGCGCTGCCGTCGGCCGAGGTCGTGGTGCGGGTCTCTGCGTTCCAGGCGCTCACGGTCCATCTCCTCACAGACCACCGACAGGCGGTCTCAGCCGGTGCCCGTACGTCGAACCGGCACGTCGGCTTTCGACAGCTGCTCCACCGCGGGTTCCGGGAGCCTCAGCGGCACGTCCCAGTCGGCTGGAGGCTGCCAGTCCTCCCAGCCCTCGTCGAGGGGCCACGCCCGGGGGTCGATCTGCTCGCGACGCGCCTGCTCGGCGGCGGTATGGATCGCGTCGGCCTGGGCTGCCGTGCACCATCCCGCGGCAATGCCCGCCTCGAGCTCGTCGGCGTCCTTCAGCCAGGTCTCGCTCCCGCCGACCCAGAGGT
The DNA here is from genome assembly GCA_036270075.1 of Nocardioides sp. Taxonomy (GTDB): domain Bacteria; phylum Actinomycetota; class Actinomycetes; order Propionibacteriales; family Nocardioidaceae; genus Nocardioides. The sequence goes on along the minus strand of DATBDF010000324.1, from coordinate 8,877 downwards.
CCAGGGTCAGGTCCCGGGTGTGCGTGCGTCGGCTGCCGTCGAGCGGCCGCTCGTGCGGGAGCTCGAGGTTCACGTAGTGACCCTCGAAGGAGCCGTCGTTCTCGTCACGGAAGTACCAGATCGACCAGGGTCTCCCGGACGGAGCGATCCGCAGCAGTCCCGGCCCCAGCCAGGGCAGGACCGTCATCACGTAGTCACGTGCCACGGCCAGCGCGGCTCGCTCCTCGAGCGTGCGGTCCCGGATCGCTCGACCGTCGCGGGGCGTCGCGGCCAGCCGTTCGGAGCCCTCGGGCAGCCAGGCGACCAGCCCCTGAGCGTCGTCGCGCACCACCCGGAGGACGTCGACCGTGTGGCCGTAGTGCCAGGTGATCACCTCGCCCGGCTCGAAGTACGGCGCGTTTCCGGCAGGGCGCACCGGCACGTCGTACGCCGAGCGCCGCAGAGGCTCGAGCAACGCCAGATCGGGGACGGCGTCGCCCGGCGGCCTGGTCAGCCGGCGCATGGTGCCGCCGCTGTCGGTGACCGCCTCGTCCCGAGAGGGTTCGGTCATCGGCCGGCCGCGATGTCGCGGCGCCACTGGGCGCCGGGGAAGGAGATCATGGCAACGCCCTCGTAGGCCTTGGCCCGGGCGTCGGCGACGTCGGAACCGACCGCCGTCACCGCGAGCACGCGGCCACCGGCAGTGACCAGGTGGCCGTCCGCGATCGCCGTACCGGCGTGGATGACGTGGACAGCGGGATCGCGGGTCAGGGTCTCGGTGCCGACGATCACGTCGCCCTTCGACGACGTCTCGGGATAGCCCTTGCTGGCCATCACGACCGTCACGGCGGCACCCGTCTTCCATCGCGGCGGCGGGACGTCGGCCAGGGTGCCCGTCGCGGCACCCAGCAGCAGGGGCAGGAGCGACGAGTCGAGGAGTGCCATCAGCGGCTGCGTCTCGGGGTCCCCGAAGCGGACGTTGAACTCCACGACCCGGACGCCGGACGACGTGAGGGCCAGGCCGGCGTACAGCAGCCCGGCGAACGGCGTACCTCGGCGGGCCATCTCGTCGACAGTGGGCTGCAGCACCCTGCGCAGCACCTCGTCCACCAGGCCTTCCGGAGCCCAGGCGAGTGGCGTGTACGCGCCCATGCCGCCGGTGTTGGGGCCACGGTCCCCGTCGTGGATCCGCTTGAAGTCCTGGGCGGGCTGGAGCGGGTAGACGGTCGTTCCGTCGCTGAGGCCGAAGAGGCTGACCTCGGGTCCGTCGAGGTACTCCTCGACCACCACCCGCGCACACGCCGCCGCATGGTCCAGGGCCCGCTGCCGGTCGTCGGTGACCACAACGCCCTTGCCGGCGGCCAGGCCGTCGTCCTTGACGACGTACGGCGGGCCGAAGGCGTCGAGGGCGGCCGCCACCTCGTCGGACGTCGTACACACGTGCGCGGCCGCGGTCGGCACCCCGGCCGCGGTCATGACCTCCTTGGCGAAGGCCTTCGAGCCCTCGAGCCGGGCCGCTGAGGCAGTGGGCCCGAAGCAGAGGATGCCGGCTGCCCGGACCGCGTCCGCGACGCCCGCCACCAACGGCGCCTCGGGCCCGATCACGACCAGTCCTACGCCCAAGGCCGCCGCCAGGCCCGCGACTGCCGGTCCGTCCATGGCGTCGACGTCGTGGAGCGTCGCCGACACCGCCATCCCCGGGTTGCCCGGCGCCGCGTGGACGGACTCCACGCCGGGGTCGGCGGCGAGGGCCCGGGCCAGCGCATGCTCGCGGCCGCCGGTCCCGATCACGAGCACGTCCACGCCCGTCACCCTAGGGGGCTCCCGCAGGTCGTCGTGAGAGCCGCCACGCGCGGACCGCGATGCCGAGGGCGAAGACGGCGGCGCCCAGGACCACCGAGCGCCACGGGAGGGTGACGACCAGCAGCAGGCAACCCGCGCAGCCCAGGAGCTGGAGCCCGCGCGGGAATCGCCTCGCGCCGGGGGACTGTCGGTACGCCGACGCGTTGGCGACGAAGTAGTAGAGCAGCACGCCGAACGACGAGAACCCGATCGCTCCTCGCAGGTCGGTCGTCAGCACCAGGACCACGACGACCGCGGCGATCGTCAGCTCGGCCCGGTGGGGTACCCGGAAGCGCGGGTGGACGGCGTCCAGCCACCGCGGCAGGTCGCCCTCGCGAGCCATGGCGAGCCCGGTCCGTCCGAGCCCGGCCACGAGCGCGAGGAGGGCACCCGCCGACGCCAGCGCGGCGCCGACGCGCACCAGGCCGACAAGTCCGTCGGACGAGGTGGCGACACGGACGGCGTCGGCCACCGGGGCGATCGACGCGGCCGTTCCGGGGCCGCCGAGCACCGAGAGCACGGCCACGGCCACGACGGCGTACACCACCACCGCCCCGGCCAGGGCGAGCAGGATGGCGCGCGGGATGACCCGCTCGGGCTCCCGCACCTCCTCCCCCAGCGTCGCGATCCGCGCGTAACCCGCGAACGCGAAGAAGAGCAGCCCGGCCGACTGCAGCACGCCGTACAGGCCGTGAGTCGGCGAGGCCCAGCCCGACAGCTCCGACGACGACCCGCCGCCGAAGCACGCCACGGTGGCGACGACGAGCGAGACCAGGACGAGCGTCACCAGGACCCGGGTGAGCAGAGCGGTGCGCGTGACGCCGGCGCAGTTCACCAGCGCCACCACCACGACCACCGCCGCGGCAACCGGCCGCAGCCAGCCGCCCGGCGCGACGTACGCCGCGAACGTGAGGGCCATGGCCGCGCACGACGCTGTCTTGCCCACCATGAAGCCCCACCCCGCGAGGTACCCCCACCACTCGCCGAGCACCTCGCGGCCGTAGAGGTAGGTCCCGCCCGCGCGCGGGTACTCCGCGGCGAGCTGAGCCGACGCGGTCGCGTTGCAGTACGCGACGACGGCGGCCAGGGCGAGCCCGAGCAGCAGGCCGGCGCCGGCAGCCTCGGCCGCGGGGCCGTACGCCGAGAACACGCCCGCGCCGATCATCGACCCGAGTCCGATGAAGACCGCGTCGCCCAGCCCGAGACGTCGGTCGAGCGACGCGGTGGGCGCGGTCACGGGGCTCATCGAACTACATGGCCTCGGCGATGCGGCGGCCGGTGTCGGCGATCTGCTGCTCGGTCGCCGGCGGGAGTGTGTCCTCCCACGCCATCAGCTGGTGGCCCATCATGTCGAGACGCCCGAGCGGGCGCGGCACGAACCAGACGTGGAAGTGAGCCCCGCCGTCACCCCAGCGGTACACGTGCACGCGTCCCACGTCGCCGAGCGACAGGATGGCGCGCTCGACGCGGCCGCAGACGTCCGCGAACGTCGCGCCGACCTCGGCGGGCATGTCCGCGAACGAGTCGAAGTGCACCCGGGACGCCAGCCAGACCGAGCCGGGCAGACCGGTCTGGCCGGGGTTGTGCAGGGTCCAGTGCTGGTCCGACCAGACGAGGTTCGAGTCGGAGCCGGCACTGCACGGGAAGCAGGGCTCGCCACCCTCCTCGCCCCGGCGGGGCGGCTCGGGCACGACGACGTCGGCAGGGTCGATCAGGGTCAGTGGTTCGGCGTAGGGAAGGGTCATGCCGCGAGCGTGCGCCCGAGGGAGGACCACTCGCTTGACCGACCTTGCCGGGGCGCGATCAAGGACCGTGCCGGTCCCGGTGGACCGCTCAGTGGGGTACGACGAGGGTCTGCTCGCGACCGGGTCCGACCCCGACGCCCCAGATCCGCGTGCCGGACAGGTCCTCGAGCGCGCGGACGTAGGCCTGCGCGTTGGCCGGCAGCGCGTCGAACGTCCGACACCCGGAGATGTCCTCCCACCAGCCGTCGAGGTGCTCGTACACCGGCCGCGCGTGGTGGAACTCGGTCTGCGTCATCGGCATCTCGTCCTGACGGACACCGTCCACGTCGTAGGCCACGCACACCGGGACCTTGTCCCAGCTCGACAGCACGTCGAGCTTGGTCAGGAAGAGGTCGGTGAGGCCGTTGACGCGGGTGGCGTACCGCGCGATCACGGCGTCGTACCAACCGCACCGGCGGTCGCGGCCGGTCGAGACGCCGACCTCGCCGCCGATCTTCCAGAGCTTCTCGCCGTCCTCGTCGAAGAGCTCGGTCGGGAAAGGACCCGAGCCCACCCGGGTCGTGTACGCCTTGATCACGCCGATGACGCGGTCGATCCGCGTGGGGCCGATGCCGGCGCCGGTGCAGACGCCGCCGGCGACCGCGTTGGACGACGTCACGAACGGGTAGGTGCCGTGGTCGACGTCGAGCATCGTCGCCTGCGCGCCCTCGAACAGCACGGTGTCGCCGCGGTCCAGGGCCTGGTTGAGCAGCAGCGAGGTGTCGGCGACGAGCGGCCGCAGCCGGTCGGCGTACGCGAGGAGCTCGTCGACGACGGCGTCGACGTCGACCGCGCGCCGGTTGTAGACCTTGGCGAGCAGCTGGTTCTTGACCTCGAGGCTGCCCTCGATCTTGTCGTGGAGGATCTTCTCGTCGAACAGGTCGGCCACGCGGACGCCGACGCGGGCAACCTTGTCGGCGTACGTCGGTCCGATGCCGCGCCCGGTGGTGCCGACCTTGTTCTTGCCCAGGAACCGCTCGGTGACCTTGTCGATGGTCTCGTGGTACGACGCGATCACGTGCGCGCAGGCGCTCACGACCAGCCGGGAGACGTCCACGCCGCGGGCGGCGAGCGCGTCGAGCTCGCGGAACAGGGCCTCGGGTGCGACGACCACGCCGTTGCCGATCACCGCGGTGCACCCGGGCGTGAGGATGCCGCTGGGCAGGAGGTGGGTGGCGAACTTCTCGCCGTTGACCACGATCGTGTGCCCGGCGTTGTGACCGCCGCTGGTGCGCACGACGTAGTCGATCTGCTCGGTGGTCGCGAGGAGGTCGGTGGCCTTGCCCTTCCCTTCGTCTCCCCACTGGGCTCCGAGGACCACGATCGCGGGCATCGGACCTCCACTCGGGGCACGGCTCGGGACGGCTCTTGCGGCGCGGCCGGACCGCTCGGGCGGTCGCGACCATACCCCACCGGGGGAGCCCCGGCCGCTCGGGTCTCGGCTAGCGTCCTGCCCGTGGACCCCCTCCTCGTGATCACGAACGCGGACGCGGGGACGGCGGACGACGAGGCCCTCCGGAGTGCGCTGGAGATCCTCCGCAAGCGTGCGTCGGTCGACGTCCAGGCGACCTCCCAACCGGGGGAGCTGGACGGCGTCCTGCAGCGCGCGGGGTCACGCCGGATCGTGGTGGCCGGGGGCGACGGCAGCCTCCACGCCGTCGTCTCGGCGCTGCACCGGCGGCACGAGCTCGACGATGCCGTCGTGGGGCTCCTGCCGATGGGCACCGGCAACGACTTCGCGCGCACCCTGGGTGTCCCGCTCGACCCCGAGGAGGCCGCCCTGGTCATCGTCTCGGGCGAGCCACGGCCGATGGACCTGATCGTCGACGAGCTGGGCGAGATCGTGGTGAACAACGTGCACGTGGGCGCGGGTGCGCAGGCGAGCCGGCGAGGTGCGCGCTGGAAGGAACGGCTCGGCCGCGTCGGGTTCGGGAAGGCCAACCTCGGCAGGCTCGGCTATCCGATCGGGGCGGCGCTGTCGGCGTTCCAGCCGCCCAGCGTGCACATGCATGTCGAGCTCGACGGGCGGGTCGTGACCGACGTCGACCGCCCCGTGCTCATGGTGGCGATCGGGAACGGTGCGAACGTGGGTGGCGGCACCGAGCTGGTGCCCGAGGCCGACCCCGAGGACGGCGAGGTCGACGTCATGATCTCCCACGCCGTCGGCGCCGCGGCCAAGATCGGCTACGCCCTGCACCTGCAGCGCGGCGAGCACCACCGGCGTGACGACGTGCAGTACCTCCGGGGGTCGCAGGTGACGATCTCGGGCGACGCGTTCTGGATCAGCGCGGACGGCGAGGTGAGCGGGCCCGAGCGGCAGCGGAGCTGGCACGTCGAGCCGTCGGCGTACTCGTTCATCCTGCCCCGAGCCGGCCTATAGCCACCCCCGCCGGACGGCCTCGGCACCGGCCTGGAAGCGAGTGTCGGCGCCGAGCTCGATCATCAGCTCGGCGATCCGCCGCCGGACGGTACGAAGGCTCAGCCCCATCGTGCGGGCGATCTGCTCGTCCTTGGCACCCGCCTGGAGCTGGCGGACGAGGAACGTGCGCTCGTTGGAGCGTGTCGCGGACGGCTCAGTGACCGGTGCCGCCCGCTCCCAGTACTGCTCGAACAGCAGGGCCAGGGCACCGACCAGGGCGCCCTGACGCACCAGCAGCCGGGGGGAGTCCGCGTAGCCGAGTGGCTCGGGGACGATCGCGTGGGTGGCGCCGATGACCATCAACCGGGTGGGCATGTCGTCGATCAGCCTGACCTCCTCACCGGCCTCGACGCGGGCCTGGAGGACCTCCGGCGCCTCGTGCAGGATACGGAGCGGGTACACCGCGCGTGACCGGCGGCCGGAGGCGACCGCCCGGGCGATCACCCGCGCCATCGCCGACTCGCGGGGCATCTGCCAGGAGTCGGGACGCAGGAACAGCAGGTCGCCCCGGCTCTGGTCGATCAACGCCGTCAACAGCTCCAGGGCGTTCCCGCCCGAGCTCAGCTCACCTTCCAGCGGCCCGACCTCCTCGAGCTGGCTCGGCAGCGGCCGGGTGCCGGCGGCGACGAGCAGGGGTACGGCGCGAGCCAGGTCGTCCAGGCGGTCGCGGACCTGGTGGACGGCGGCGGCCTGGCTCGTGATCGCGGCGGACAGCGCCTGGTCGGTGCGTAGCACGAGGACGCGGTCGTCCTGGATGCGGACGATGCCGAGGACCATCAGCCCGGACAGCGTGTCGGCCACGCGCATCGGCTCGACACGCAGGGCAGCCGCGACGTCGGCCACCGCCGAGCCCGAGAGCGGGAGCACCTGTTGGTACCGACGCTCGTCGTCCGCGCTCACCCCGAGCGCGGAGAGGACCGAGACCGCTCTTCTCCGTGGCACCGGTGGCAGTTTAGTGCCAATGACCGGGACGATCCCGCGATTGGAGCGTTCCAACCGCGATGATGGCCCCGACGGGCAGCCTGCGTGCTGCCGGCCGGCACACATCGGGGGATGCTCCGGCCACTCGTCATGAGGACGCCGGCCGCTCGTCGTGAGGGAGCCGGCGTCCTCCGTCCGTTCCGGCCGGCGGGCGTCACGAATACGGCTCGGTATCCCCTCGGCGTGCGCGATAACGTGGCGGCCCCGCCCGCCACGACCAGCAGGAGACCCGTCGATGTCCCGATCCACGCCGCAGGGCGAGCCCCACGACTGGGTGACTCGCGCCGCCGACGACGCGATCCGGCACCACGAGAAGTCCGGGGCCTCCGGGCCCGTCACCTGCTCCTCCGGCATCTCGCCCTCCGGGCCGATCCATCTGGGCAACCTGCGCGAGTTCCTGATGCCCCACTTCGTCGCGGACGAGCTGCGCCGACGAGGCGTACCCGTCCGTCATCTGCACGTGTGGGACGACTACGACCGCTTCCGGAAGGTGCCGGCCGGGGTCGACCCGTCCTGGGCCGAGCACATCGGTCGTCCGTACACCGCCGTGCCCGACCCGTGGCAGTGCCATGCCACGTGGTCCGACCACTACAAGGAACCCGTACGCCAGGCGCTGCAGGCGCTCGGCGTCGACATGGAGGAGATCTCGCAGACCGAGCGCTACCGCGCGGGGGTCTACCGCGAGGAGGTGCTGCGGGCGGTCCGGGCCCGCAAGGAGATCGACGACGTCCTCGCGAAGTACCGGACCAGGAGGACCGCCACGGAGGGAGTCGCCGACGAGGCCGGCGACCATGCCGCGCAGGAGGCCGAGGCGATGGCGGACTCGGTCGCCAACGACGACGAAGGTGAGGCCGGGGCCGGCACCGCCGACGTCGGCTACTTCCCGTTCAAGCCGTACTGCCGCGACTGCGGTCGGGACACGACCACGGTGACGGCGTACGACGACGTGACGACGGAGCTCTCGTACACGTGCGCCTACGGGGACTACCACGGCACCACCAACCTCACGACCGAGAACGAGGGCAAGCTGGTCTGGAAGGCCGACTGGCCGATGCGGTGGGCGTTCGAGCACGTCGACTTCGAGCCGGCCGGGATGGACCACGCGACGCCGGGGTCGTCGTTCACCGTCGGCCACGACCTGGTCGAGTCCATCTGGGACTACCCCCGCCCGGCCTGGTTCGGCTACGGCTTCGTCGGGTTCGCCGGCGTCCAGAAGATGTCGTCGTCCGCCGGTGGTGCGCCGACCGCCCAGGACGCCCTCCGTGTGCTGGAGCCCGGCATCCTGCGCTGGCTCTACGTCCGTCGCCAGCCGAAGCAGACCTTCGACATCGACTTCGGACCGGAGGTCGTCCGGTTGTACGACGAGTGGGACGCGCTCGCACGCAAGGCGGCCGATCCCACGAAGCGGGACGTCCAGGTCCTGGCCTACGAGCGGGCCTCCTCGACCCAGACCGCGGGCCCTCTGCCGACGCCCGAGGTCGTCGTCCCGTTCCGGATGCTGTCGTCGGTGGCCGACGTGACGGCCGGCTCGGCCGAGCAGATCAGCCGCATCGTCGGGACGATGGGGCATCCCCACGACTCCGTCGAGCAGCTCGAGCCCCGTCTGTCGCGAGCCATGGCCTGGACCGAGGAGTTCGTGCCGGAGTCCGAGCGCACGACGGTTCGCACCGAGCCGGACACGGTCGCACTCGAGGCGCTGTCGAGTCAAGAGCGGGAGTGGCTGTCGCTGCTCCTCCCGGGTCTGCAGGGTGAGCTCGATCTCGACCGGGTGACCTCCCTGGTCTACGGCGTTCCCAAGCTCGCCCTGGGGATGCCGCTCGACGCCAAGCCGACCGACGAGGTGAAGGCGGACCAGACGGAGTTCTTCCGGCT
>DATBDF010000323.1:0-2072 GCA_036270075.1 Nocardioides sp. | reverse complement strand
GTGGATCGAGTCCGCGGGATGGATCACGGCCCACTGGACCGCGAGCCGGCACAGGTCCGCCTCCGCCGCGTCCGCGGCCCGGCGACGGTCTCGGGCCACGGCGAGCACACCAGCAGCGGACCCCCGCCGGGTCTCCGGCCGCGTGTCGAGTGCTGCCCCCGCGCCCATACCGGTATGAGATCACTCGCCACCGACAGTTCGGGGCGGTTACCGGGGTTCTCCACAGCAGCGACCCGGTCGGGTGCGGGTGGTTTCGAGACGGGCCCCAGGGGGCCCTCCTCAACCACCGGAAAGACTGGCCCGGGGTTTCGAGACGGGCCCCAGGGGCCCTCCTCAACCAGCGGAAAGAGGCCGCCCTCCTCACCACCGGAGGCAGGGTCTCCCTCAACCAGCGGATCAGAGCAGGGGTGGGCCGAGGAAGGTCAGGGTGCGGGCGTCGGCGTCGAGGCGGGCGGGTACGCCGATCGGCCAGGTGTGCACGTGGCCGCCGTGGCCGAGGTTGGCGCCGGTGATCACCGGAACGCCGAGGTCACCGAGCCGGTCGTCGAGGACCAGCTGCATCTCCTCGGCCGAGGACTCACCGAGGTTGGTGAACTTCCCGGCGACGACCGCGGCGGCGTTCGCGAAGTACCCGGACCGCCGGAGGTGGGTCAGCATGATGTCGGTGCGCGGGGCGTCCTCGTTCTCGTCCTCGACCAGGACGATCCCCGACGGCGGCGTCCACGAGGTCGACGTCCCGACGGAGCCGGTGAGCAGGGAGAGGTTGCCGCCGGCGGTGAGACCTTCCGCCGTACCGCCGACGAGCGTGTGCGCGTCCGCGAAGCACAGCGGCCCATAGGTCTCCGGAGAGGCCAGGCAGGACCACAGGGAGGAGAACGAGTAGGACTCGCGGAACTCGCCCTCGGCCACCATCGGACCCATCACCGAGGCCCACCCGAGGCGGCTCGCCAGCGCCTCCAGCAGCGCCGTCACGTCGGAGTAGCCGACCACGACCTTCGGGGCCACTGCGTCCAGGCCCGACCAGTCGAGCACCTCGAGCATGCGTTGCGAGCCGTAGCCGCCTCCCACCGTCAGGACGCCGGCGATCGAGTCGTCGAGCAGAGCCCGGCGCAGGTCGGCGGCGCGCTCGGCGTCCGTGCCGGCCAGGAACGAGTGGGTGGCCGCCCGCGAGCGCGCCGTCGGGTACTCCACGGGCTCCAGGCCGCAGAAGCGCAGCACGTCGATGCCCTCGTCGATGCGCTCCAGCGTGGAGGGGCTGGACGGCGTCAGCAGCGCGACCCGGTCGCCTCGTCGCAGCCGCGGAGGGCGGCGCAGGGCCGTACGACTCGGCTGGTGGTCGGTCATGTGCTCACCTCGGACGGGTCACGGATCTCGATCGCGGGACGGTCCCACTGGTCGACGTGGTAGCACGCGACCTGCCGCTCGTCCTCGCCCGGTGGCAGCACCGGGACGTCGGCCAGGCACTCCCGGGCCAGGTCCTCGGGGAGGATGGCCCGGAGCGGGCATCGCGGATGGAACCGGCAGCCCTGCGGGATCGCGGTCGGGTCGGGCGGTTCCCCGCGCAGGACCGCGGTGACCTCCTTGTCCGTCGTGGACGGGACGGCGTCCAGCAGCGCTCGCGTGTAGGGATGCTGAGGCCGCAGCAGCACCTCCTCGACCGTGCCGACCTCAACGATGCGGCCGAGGTACATCACCGCCACCCGGTCGGCGATGTTCCACGCCAGCCCCAGGTCGTGGCTGACGACGAGTGCGGCCAGGCCGAGCTCGTCGCGCAGCTTCAGGAACAGCTTGAGGATCTCGCCCCGGACCGAGGCGTCGAGGGACGAGACCGGCTCGTCCGCGACCAGGACCTCCGGACCCAGCGTGAGCGCTCCGGCGATGACGACGCGCTGCTGCTGCCCGCCCGAGAGCTGGTGCGGGTAGCGGTCGAAGAAGTGATCGGGCGGCCGCATCCCGACCTGCTCCAGCGCCTCGGCGACGCGGCGGGTCACTCCCGCGCGCTGGCCGTGGAGCCGGAGGCCCTCGGCCACCGCGTCGTGGACGTTCTGTCTCGGGTTCAGGGCGCCGTACGG
>DATBDF010000322.1:0-6768 GCA_036270075.1 Nocardioides sp. | reverse complement strand
GTCACTGGGACGAGGCCCAGCTGCCGCGCCTGGGCCGCGGCCGCGCCGCGGGTGCTCACCCCAAGCTTGGTCAGCACCGCCGAGACGTGGTGGTCGACCGTACGGGTGGAGAGCACCAGGCGTCCGGCGATCTCCTCGTTGGTGAGTCCCTCACACAGCAGCAGGAGCACCTCGTCCTCGCGTCGCGTCAGCCCGAGCGGGTGACGCCGGGTGCTGGCTCGCGCGCCGGTCGGCACGGCGCGGTGACCGAGCTCCTTCATCCGCTGCCGGGTACGCCGAGCGGCGGCCTCGGCGCCGAGCGCCTCGAAGCGGTTGATCGCGTCGCGGAGGTGGTCGTCGTCCGCGCTGTCCTGGAGCGACATCGCGGCGTAGAACTCACAGCCCAGCCGCTCCCAGTGGACTGCTGCCGCGGCGTGCTCGCCGGCCAGCGAGGTGGCCCAGGGTCCCGGCGGCGCGGAGACCATGGAGGCCGTGCCGAACAGCCGGGTCTCCCAGACTCCGAGCTGGGCGTCCAGGAGGTACTCCATCGGCGTGAGGACGGCGCGGACCGCCCGCAGGTCGTCCATCGCCGCCGCGTCGTCCCCGGCCAGCCAGTGGGCCTCGGCCCGGCCCAGACGCGTGAAGGCGATCCACTCGGCCTCGGCCAGGCTGTCCGCCGCCTCCACGGCGGGGTCCAGCACCTCGAAGGCGCCCACGGTCCCGCGTCGGGCGCGGATCAGGCCCAAGGTCACCTGGGAGGTCAGCAGGTTGACCGGGCTGGCCTCGGTGGCGAGCACCCGCTCGGCGATCTCGGCGGCCTCGTCCCAGTGACCGAGGTCCAGCAGCGCGACGGCCCGGTGCCCGCGCAGGCAGGTCGCGTACGTCGCGATGTCGCGCTCGTCGCAGTAGGCGATGCCGTCGCGCCAGAAGCGCTCGCCCTCGGCGAAGCGGTACTGGGCCGCGAAGAACGTGTAGCCGTTGGCGTAGGACCGGCCGGCCTGGGCCTCGCCGCCCGCCTCGAGAGCGAGGCGCAGTGCCTCCCGCATCCGGGGCGCCCACTCCTGACGGTTGGTGAACAGCAGGAAGGCGTGGTTGTTGAGAACGTCGCTCTGAAGCGCACCGTCGCCGAGGTTCTCGGCCATCACGGCGGCGCGCAGGAGCATCGCCTCCGTCGCGACCGGGTCCTCCGACCAGAGGTCGAAGGCGTGGGCGGACAGCGCTCGGGCGAGCTCCGGGTCGTCGCCGAGGGGCTCCAGCAGCTCGATCGCCTTCGCCAGGGCCGCCGTCGACTCGGGCCCCCGGCACAGCCGCCACATGACCGACGACAGCTTGCGATGGTCGTGGCCCTCGCGACGTACCTCGCCGAGCTCCTGCCAGATCTCGATGGCGCGCTGCCGCGCGTCGACGGCAGCGGGCCAACGGTCCACGAGCGCGAGCGCGTCGGCGTACCCGTCGTAGACCTCGGCCAGGGCGCGGCTGTCCTCGCCGCCGACGTACCGCAGCGCGCGCTCGTACTGCGCCACCGACTCGCGGTGCGCCCCGAGGTCGGCGGCGCGCCGGGCCGCGACCGGCGCGTACCGCCGGACGAGCTCGGGCTCGCCTGCCGCGTCGGCGTGGTAGGCGAGTCGAGCCTCGTCGTCGCACTGGTCCTCGAGCAGGGCGTCGAGGAGCGCCCGGTGTCCGGCCAGCCTCCGGTGCGGTGGCACCTCGGACTCGACGGCTCGCCGGGCCAGCTCGTGCCGGAAGCGCAGGGAGTCGCCCTCGGCGCGGAGCAGGCCGGCGGACACCAGGTCGTCGAAGGTGGCGAGGTCGACGCCTCCGGCCCGGGCGACGATCTGCGGGTCCACCCGCGACGAGTCGAGGGAGGCCAGGTCGAGCGCGGACCGCGCGGCGTCGCTGAGTCGGGCTGCCCTGGCCAGCACGGCGTCGCGGGCCGACGACGGCACCTGCGACCCCTGCTCGCTGAGCACCTCGACGACGTAGAACGGGTTGCCGCCGGTCAGCTCGTACAGCTGCTCCGGTGAGTACGACGTCCCCTCGGCGAGATGGCGCACGCCGGCGGGTGAGAGCGGTGGGAGGTCGATGCGGCGGGTGAACCGCTGCCCGGCGAGCTCGCCGAGGGCGACGCGCAGCGGGTCCGTCGGTGCCATCGCGTCGTCGCGGAAGGTGGCGACGAGCAGCACGGGGAGGGCGCGGACCCTGCGCCCCACGAACCGCAGGAGGTCCAGGGTCGCCTCGTCCGCCCACTGTGCGTCCTCGATGACCAGCACGGCCAGGCCGTCGACGCCCGCGAGCCAGTGGAGGACCGCGTCGAAGACCTCGTCCCGGTGTGCGCCCTCGCGCACGGCGTCCAGGAGCTCGCCGCCGAGTTCACGCGCGATGTCGCGCAGAGGCGCGAGTGGTCGCGGTGTGAACAGGCCGTCGCACGCACCCCAGGCCCAAGCGGCGTCCGGCACCCGTTGCTGGAGCTCCTCGACGAGCGAGGACTTGCCGACGCCGGCCTCGCCGGAGATCAGGACGAGGCGGCCCGTGCGCGCGCGAGCCTCGTCGGCGTACTGGAGCAACGACCCGAGCTGTGACTCCCTCTCGAGTAGCGTCACGGGTGGATTCTCCTCCTGGGATGCGGACACGTCCATGTCGTTACCACGTAGTGAGGACGTGGGCAGACCCTCGTGGATACGTGCCCGAGCCCTCGGAGGTTCGGGCCGTGCCGGCGATCGCCGGGTTCAGGCGTGTCGGGTCAGCCTCCCGGTGTCGACGTCGTAGAGGAAGCCGCCGACCTTGACCCGTTCCGGGATCAGGGGGTGGGAGCGGACGCGTTCGACGTCCTCGGCCAGGGCAGCGAGCTGGTCGGGGACGACGTGGAAGGGCTGCCAGGTCGCGTCGACGCCGGCCGACTCCGACACCCGCTCGTGGAGCTCGGCCTCGGTGGCGGACGCCATCGCGCACCGGGTGTGGGGGATGACGAGCACGCGCTCGACGCCCAACAGGTGAGCGCCGAGCACCAGGGCCTCCAGGGCCTGCGGTGTGACCCGCCCGCCGGGGTTGCGGAAGATCTTGGCGTCGCCGAGGCCGAGGCCGAGCATCGCCAGCGGCACGATCCGCGAGTCCATGCACGTGACGATGGCGACGCCGGCACGGGCCACGCCGTCGAAGCCGCCTTCGTGGAAGCTCTCGGCGTACGTCGCGTTCGCGGCCAGCAGGTCGGCGAAGTCGTCGTCGGTCAGGTCTCCGTCCACGGTTCCGTCCACGGCCGCGAGGGTAGCGCCCGGGTCTCGACCCCTCGGAAGAGCGCCAGCGCGAGTGCAGCGGCGACGAGGGCACAGACGGCGGCACCGGCGAAGACGGTCTGCTCCTGGGCGATGCCCGCCTCGCGGAGCAGGTGCTCGAAGGCGTCACAGCTGCTCGTCGTCCCCCCGCAGACCTGCAGCGGAGGAGGGATGTCGCCGGACTCGGCGTAGTAGCGTCGGAGCCCGATCGTCGTCAGCGCCGAGACGCCGACCAGCATGCCGACCATCCGCGCCACGACCACGCCCGCGCTCGCGAGCCCGTGCACGCCGGCGTCCGTGGCCGCCAGCACTGCCGCGTTGACCGGGGCGAGGGCGAGTCCGAAGCCGAACCCTCCGACGACGAGCGGGATCGTGGACGGCCAGGCCGACAGCGAGGTGAGGTCCCAGCGGCTCATCAGCACGAAGGCCAAGGCAGCGAGCGCCATCCCGGCGGCCGTGATCGTCCCCGCAGCACGGCTCCGCGTGAGGTACCCGCCGACGACGGCTCCGACGGGCAGGGCGACCAGGAACCGGACCAGGACGAGCGCTGCCTGGAGCTGGGAGTCCGGGTACACCGTGGTGCGCGCGAAGATCGGGATGTCGATCAGGGCGGCGACCAGGGCGGCGCCGATGAAGAAGCTGACGACCAGCGCCCCCCATGCCGGCGTACGCCGCAGCGCGCCGCGCGGCACCAGCGGAGCCTCGTCGGTGCGCAGATGTCGCACGAACACGAACGTCGCCACGACCGAGGCCAGGAGGTACCACCAGCCCTGGGGCGCGAAGACCTCCACGCGCGGGTCGGCCGTCGCGAAGGCGAGGATCACGCCGCCGAGAGCTGCGGCCAGGAACAGCGCGCCGGGAAGGTCGGCGGCCAACGCCGCCCGCCACCACCCGCGCAGGTCGACAAGAGGACGGCGCGCCGTCCAGCACCGGACGAGGAACAGCAGCAGGGCGACGATCGCGACCAGCCCGAGGGGCGTCGCCCAGCGCGACGACCCCCACCTCGGCACGAAGAGCTCTCCCCACGTGACGTCGCTGACCAACGAGGTCGGCTCCACGACCAGCAGACCCGCCGCGGCCAGGGCGATGAGGAGGAGGACGACTCCGGCCCAGTCGAAGGTGGCCCACCCGTGCCGGACCCGGGTGTCGCCCTCCGGTCGAGGAGCGGACGTCACGGTGGCCTCGTCACGCCGGTCGGTCTCGTACCGCATGCTCCGGATCAGCCCCGCGAGAAGAGCGCCCACCACCAGGTTGATCCCGAAGATCACCCGCCAGTCGGACACCGCGAGCACGAGTGCGCCGTACAGCGGACCGATCACGCTCCCCAGCTCCTGGACGGCGGACACGACGCCGAGCGGCACCCCGCGGCGCTCGACGGGGTACAGGTCCGCCACGAGCGCGAGCGTGGCCGGGACGAGCCCGCCGCCCCCGACGCCTTGGAGGAAGCGGCCGACGACCAGGCTCGGTAGGTCGTACGCCGCGGCGGTGACCAGCGAGCCCAGCGCGAAGAGGACGAGTGCGGCGACGAGGACGGGCACCCGGCCGCGCAGGTCGGACATCCGCCCGATCAGCGGCAGCATCGCGACGTAGCCGAGCAGGAAGCCGGAGATGATCGGCGCGCCGCGCTGGAGCTCGTCGATGGGGATGCCGGCGGACTCCATCATGTCCGGCAGCGCCAGCACGACGACGTACGTGTCGGCGGCGGCGAACGCGACCGCGACTGCGGCGAGCCCGAGCAGGAGGCGAGGGCTGGCGTTCACGGGGCGGTCATGGAGCCCGTCATGGGGCGGTGACGTCCTTGCTGGTGCCGTAGTCGGTGAGGACCATCGTGTAGGTGGTGTCGGGGTGGCCGGCGTAGAACTCGCCGGTCAGGGAGGCCTGACGCAGCTCGCCGTCCGAGGTCACGGCGTACGTCGCGTCGAAGTCGCCGGAGGCACCCGGGATGATCGCCGAGACCGCCGAGGCGGGCACCGTGCCGGTGTAGGTCGACAGGACCTCCTTGTTGTCGACACCCCCGCGGATGTCCTTGCCGTTCTGGGGATCCTGGGTCGCGGCCAGCAGGGACGGCACGCCCTGGTCGGCGCTGACCAGGCGCGCCGGGTCCGGGGCGCCGTAGTCGGCAGGGTCGACCTCGGACCAGCCGGGCGTCAGTGGGATCTGTGCGTAGACCTTGCCGTCGACGGACTTGACCGGCACCGAGAACGACCCGATCTGGGTCACCACGCCCAGGCTGCCGTCGAACGCGGGAGCGTCGGTCACCGTCCCCGACGCCGACTTCAGGCCCTGGACGCCCTCGGGGAGGTCGTCGGTGGAGAGGGAGACGGTGACTCCACTGGTGTCCTCGAGCTTCTGCTGGGCTGTCTTCAGCGCCGTCGCCGGGTCCCCGTCGGAGCTGGAGCCGCCGCCACATCCGGCCGTCATCAGCACTCCGGCCAGGAGCACCGGGACGAGGCGGCGCAGCGACATGCAGGTCACCCTGTCACAGAGGTCGGCATCCCGGCGGTCAGAGCTGGCTGGGCACCGGCCCGGCGCACGCGGTGATCGGTTGTGATCCCGGGGTGCCGCTGCCGTCGCGCTTTCCGGTCGCCTCGGGAAGGTCGACGGGTGACCCGCTCGCGGCCGCCGCACGGGCCGGGGCGGCGCCCGCCCACGCGAAGACCAGCGCGTCCTCGCCCTTGAGGAACCGGTGGCAGCGCACGCCTCCGGTCGCCCGGCCCTTGCCGGGGTACTCGGGGAACGGTGTCACCTTCACTGCCCCGGGTTCGGTGCCGGGCAGCGCCGTCGATGAGCCGCTGACGGTGACCACGACGGACGACGCAGGGTCCAGGGCCCCGAACCAGACCGCCGACTGCCCGCCGGCCAGCTTGATGCCGGCCATGCCGCCGCCGGCGCGGCCCTGCGGTCGGACCCCTGGCGCGCCGAAGTGCAGCAGCTGTGCGTCGGAGCTGATGAAGCACAGCTCCTCGTCGCCGCTGCGGAGAGCGAGGGCGCCGACGACCTCGTCGCCGTCCTTGAGCCCGATGACGTCCCACTCCTCCCGACTCAGCACCTCGGGGTTGACCCGTTTCACGACTCCCTGCTTGGTGCCGAGTGCGAGACCCGGACCGTCGGCGTCGAGCGTGGTCAGGCCGAGGACTCGCTCACCCGGCTGCAGCGAGCGGACCAGGTCGAACGGGAGGCCGCCTTGCAGGTTCGGGTGGTTGGCCGAGCCGGGGAGCGCCGGGAGGTCGAGGACCTGGAGGCGGACGAGTCGCCCCCGCGAGGTGAGTGCGCCGATCTCGCCGCGCGCGCTGGTGCGGACGGCCGAGACGACCACGTCGTGGTTGGTCCGCGGGCCGTCGCCGCCCGGGAGCTCGTCGGACGAGGAGCGTGCGAGCAGCCCCGACGAGGACAGGTAGGCGAAGCACGGGTCGTCGGCGACCTCGAGCGGGGCGGTGGCCGCGGAGACGGCGACGCCCGCCGACTCGAGGAGGACGGTCCGGCGCGGGGTGCCGAACGTGGTGGCGACCTCGCCGAGCTC
>DATBDF010000321.1:0-44115 GCA_036270075.1 Nocardioides sp. | reverse complement strand
ACTTCGCGCGGTGCAGAGCCTCGGCTTCGCGGTGCTGCACGGGACGCCGGTCGACGACCAGACCGTGCTCCGTGTCGCCGAGACGTTCGGGCACGTGCGCTCGACGAACTACGGCGACCTCTTCGACGTCCGGGTGGAGGCCGACCCGTCGAACCTCGCGTTCACCGGTCTCGCGATCAGCCCGCACACCGACAACCCCTACCGCGACCCGGTCCCCACGCTGCAGCTCTTGCACTGCCTGAGCAACGCGGCGGTCGGCGGCGACTCCGGTCTGGTGGACGGGTTCGCGGCCGCGGCCGCACTCCGGGAGCAGGAGCCGTCCGCCTTCGAGGTCCTGACCCGCACCCGCGTGCGGTACCGGTTCGACAGCGCCGATGCCCACCTGGCCGCGGTGGCGCCCATCATCGGTCTGGACGCGGCAGGCAGCATCCGCGAGATCCGGTTCAACAACCGGTCCATGCGCGTCATGCCGCTCGGTCCGGACGAGGCCGCCGGGTTCTACGCGGCGTACCGCTCGTTCGCCGAGCTGCTCCTGGAGCCGGCGGCGCAGCTGAGCTTCCGGATGACGCCGGGGGACTGCCTCGTCTTCGACAACACCCGGGTGCTGCACGCACGTACGGCGTTCGAGGCGGTCGGTGGCCGCCACCTGCAGGGCACCTACGCCGACCTCGACGGCCTGCTGAGCACCCTGGCCACCCTGGAGGAGGGCCGGTGAGCCACGCGTTCCCGGCTCTGCACCAGCTCTTCTCCGACGAAGGCAGCCGTGAGTACCTGGGCGAGCCGGTGTCCATGGCCCAGCACATGCTCCAGACGGGCGCTGCCGCTCGGGCGGCCGGAGCGCCACGACCGCTGGTCGTGGCCGCCGTGGCGCACGACGTCGGTCACTTCACGGGTGTGCGGAGCGGCCGCGAGCTCATGGAGGGCACCGACAACCACCACGACGACGTCGCCGCCGCGTGGCTGAGCCGCTGGTTCGGCCCGGCTGTCACCGAGCCCGTGCGGCTTCACGTCGCCGCCAAGCGCTACCTGTGTGCGGTTGATCCGGCGTACCACGACCAGCTGTCAGAGGCGTCGAGGTACACGCTGGGCGTCCAGGGCGGACCGATGTCGGCCGACGAGGTCGACACGTTCCGACGTCGCCCGTACGCCGAGGACGCCGTCGAGCTCCGGCGATGGGACGACCTCGGCAAGGACTCCGGTCGGGCGCCCCTGGCCCTCGAGGACTTCCGTCCGGAGATCGACGCCGTGGACCTCACCCTGGGCGGACGGCCGTCCGGGTGACCGACACGCCGTTCACCCGGCTCGGGTGACGCGGACCGAGCCGTCGCCCCCCACCCTGGGTGGATGCCGAGCCGCGCCTTGGAGCTGCGCGGCGAGCCGCCGCGCGCCCTCGAGGCGCTCGACCTCGTCGTCGGAGGGACCGCCGTCGCCATGGCCGTGGTCTCCGCGGCCGGCACGGTGGTGGGCACGGTGGTGGGCACCGTGGTGGGCAAGGCGCTGGAGCCTTCGTTCGTGCCGGAACGCCTCCGTCCTCGACAGGTGATCGCCGGCGTCCTGCGCCCGGTGGTCCGGGTGGGGGGCGTGCAGCGCCGGCGCCTCACCTTCGAGGCCGCGCGGCAGCTGGACGCGGTCCTGCCTCCCGTGGCTGACCTCGTGATGAGCCGACTGCCGCTCACCGACCTGGTACGCCGTCACCTCGACCTCGACGCGATCGTCGCGGACGTGGACCTCGACGCCGTGGTCATGCGGCTGGATCTCGACGAGATCGCCGCGCGCCTCGACGTCGACGCCGTCCTCGACCGACTCGACCTGACCGCGACCGTCGTGAACCGGGTCGAGTTCCGGACCGTGGTCGATGCGGTGCTCGCCGAGGTCGACATCGCCGGGATCGTCAGCGAGGTGCTGGACGAGATCGACCTTCCCGAGATCATCCGGGAGTCGACCGGGACGATGGCTTCGGAGACCGTGCAGACCGTACGGATGCGGGGAGTCGGCGCGGACGAGGCGGTGAGCCGCTTGGCGGCCCGGCTCAAGCTCGGGCGCGGCCGTCCGGCAGCGGGCGGAGCGACTCCCGAATGAGCGAGCACGAGCTCTCGACGATCCCGAAGGACGCCCGCGCGTTCCAGGGGCAGGCGGCGGGAGTCGTGACCCGGTGCGCCGGAGCCGTGATCGACGTCGTCCTGGTCGCCCTCGCCCTGGTCTCGGCGTACGTCGGGTTGGTCGGCCTGCGGTTCCTGCTCGACCCGCGGAGCTTCAGCTGGCCGGACCCGGCGCTGCTGTCGTTCATGAGCCTCATGGCCGCGCTCACGGGCCTGTACCTGACGGTCGCGTGGGTCCTGGGTGGTCGCACGTTCGGCGACATGCTGATGGGGCTGCGGGTCGTGACCGCACGGGGTCGCCGTCTCGGCTGGGTCCGGGCCGCGGCGCGTGCCGTGGCGTACGTCGCCTTCCCGATCGGCCTCCTGTGGTCCGCCGTTGACCGCCGGAGCAGGTCCGTGCAGGACCTGCTCCTGCGCACCTCGGTCGTCTACGACTGGAACCCGCGATCGCCGCTCAAGGAGTCCGACGATGTCTGAGGCAACGGCCCCCGCCCGGGAAGAGGGCGACTTCAACTTCAAGCTGGCGCTCCTGCTCTCCATGGCGATGTTCGTGCTCGTCGTGGACACGTCCCTGATGAACGTCTCCATCTCGGCCGTGGTGCAGGACCTGGGCGCCACCGTCAGCGGCGTGCAGTCGACGATCGCACTCGAGGCGCTGGTCTCGGCGTCCTTCATCCTGATCGGCGGCAAGGTGGGCGACCTCATCGGCCGCAAGCGCGCCTACATCCTCGGGCTCTGCGGGTACGGCGTCGGGGCCGTCGCGATGACGCTCGCGCAGGACCTGCGCGCGGTCATCGTCTTCTGGGCGGTCATCGGAGGCATCGGCGCCGCGCTCCTCCTGCCGGGCATGCAATCGCTCATCCACGGCAACTTCGAGGGCGCCGCCCAGAAGCGGGTGTACGCGCTGGTGGGCGCGTCGGCGGCGATCGCGGCCGCGACCGGGCCCCTCATCGGGGGCTTCCTCACCACGGTGCTGTCCTGGCGCGTGGGCTTCCTCGGTGAGGCCGTGATCATCGTCGTCGTGCTGTCCGGCGTGGGGCTCGTGAAGGACGTCCCCTACACCGGACCGCGCGACATCGACCTCGTCGGTGCCGGGCTGTCGGTGGTCGGCATGGGCGGGCTGGTGCTCGGCATCCTGGTCTGGCAGGAAGGGGGCGAGGCGGTCGCCGCGCTGATCGCCGTCGGCCTGGTCGGCCTCGGGTCGCTCGTCTACTGGCTGGTACGCCGCCATCACGCGGGACACCCGACCCTGATCGATCCCACCTTGTTCCGCTCGATCCACTTCCGCCTGGGGGTCTCGGGCCAGCTCCTCCAGCAGATCGCGCTCGGCGGCGCGATGATCGCCCTTCCGATCTACTTCCAGATGGTGCTCGAGTACAACGCCCTCGAGGCCGGCATCTCGCTTTCGCCGCTCTCCTTCAGCATGTTCGCGTTGTCCGCCTGGGCCGGTCGGCGCGCCACGGGTCGTCGGCCGAGCGGCATCATCCGGATCGGATTCCTGCTCGTGGCGGTCGGGCTCGTCGCGGTGGCGGTCGTCGTCCCCCACGCCGACTCCGGTTGGGCACTCGCCGTTCCGTTGGCCGTGACCGGCTCCGGGCTCGGCCTCCTGGTGTCGCAGCTCAACAACTTCACGCTGGCACCGATCTCCGAGGAGCGGGTCAGCGAGGCCTCGGCCGTGAACTCGGCCGCCGGCTCCTTCGGGCTGTCCTTCGGGCTCGCGTTCGCCGGCGCCATGCTGCTCGCAGCCCTGTCGGTCTCCTTCACCGCCGAGGCGAATGCGAGCGACGTCCTTCCGCCGGACGCGAAGGACCAGGTGTCCCAGGCGCTCGAGGACGACGCCCAGATCATGAGCAACACCCACCTCAACCAGCAGCTGGCCGGGCAACCCGAGCCGATCCGCAACGAGATCATCAGGATCAACACCGAGGTGCGGCCCCGGGCCCTGCAGTTCGGTCTGCTGGTGCCCATCGTGAGTGCGCTGATCGGTCTGCTCATCTCGTTCCGCATGGTGCGGCTGCCGGACGCCGAGCGCTCCGCGACGGCCGAGGACGTCGGCCTGCTCTGACCGGCCGACGACGGCCGACCGACGACGGCCGATCGACGCCGGTCAGTGCAGTGCGACCTTGAGCATCGCGACCAGGATGCCGAGGAGGGCGCCGATGGCCGCGCTGGCGATGCGTCCCTTCGTGTCCAGGCCGCCGCGGACGCCGGCCCGGTAGCTGTAGAACGTGAGGAGCCCGATCGTGGCGATGAGGGCAGCCCAGGCGGCCGAGCGGAGCTCCGCACCGGCGAGCCGGCCGATCAGCAGCACGACGAGCGGGACCACGGAGGCGCCCAGGATGGGCAAGGTGTGCACGAGGGCGTGCCGGAACGCGACGAACGGGTGGTGCTGGTGGGTCAACGAGCTGCCCAGGGTGACCGCGTGCACGTGGGCCAGCCAGTACACGAACACGGTGCCGACGATCGCCACGGAGAGCTCGGCGGTGGAGCTCGTGTGCCCGGCGCCGTAGGCGATCGCGGCCGCGCACACGACGGTCCCGGTGATGGCTCCCTCACCGCCGGTGACCAGACCCAGCGGGTCGCCGCGGCCCGGCGTCTCGTCGTCCTGACCGCGTTCGGTCACGGGCGCACCGAGCTGTGGATCACGGTCTTGTGGACCTTCCGGAAGCCGTCCCCGAGCTCGTCCAGGTCGCCGTCGGCGGTGACGAGGAACAACGCCGAGCTGCCGGGCGTCACCTCGCCTCGGATGTGCGTCACGTCCTCACGCGGGATGCCGGCCCGCCCGGAGCCTCTGCGGCGCGCCCCGAGGGCGGCGACGAGGTCCCCCACGACCGGGACGGTGAGCAGGACGTCGGCGAGCATGCTCCGAAGTGTCGCCCCAGCCCCGTCCGGCGCCGGTACGGCGCGCTGACAGTCGGCGACAGGACTCGCTGCATGGTCGGGCCAGGTCACCACGGCCCGGTCGACGATCCGGCCCGAGCCACCGCCGTCGGGGGCCAGGTCCAGCAGCCCCGCCGCGCGCTCGGCGCCTTCGGGGTCGTCGAACCTCCACACCGTGAACGCCGTCACTCCCGACACCTCCTCCGAGTCGCGACGCATTCCCCCGTCCGGTGGCCCACGCCATCCGCTGACGGGGTGGGCAGCCGGCCGCGACCTCGTCCGGGAGAGCGCTGCCGGAACCCTAGCGAGTTCGGCGACCCGCCCGCCTGCCGGGTGCACGTCCGGCCACACCTGCGAAAGCGATGTCCCGTTCGCGTCATCTAGCCCTTTTCGGGTGGTGCCCCACGTCGCGCGTGCGTGCGAACGTCGACCAGGAGGAGTGGCCCGACGTCGGGCCGAGGCGTCGGAGGGATACGTGATGACCGAGCAGACCACCCAAGGACAGGACGACCTGATCGTCGGTCCGATCGACTATCTGGCCGTCGAGTTCCCGGGAGCCAAGCTCAACGGGGACGGCCTGCGGATACTCGTGGACCTCGTGGAACGAGGCATCATCCGCATCCTGGATCTCCGACTCGCGGTCGTGGAGGCCAACGGCGACATCACGGCGGTCGAGATCACGGACCTGGACGGGGACGGGACGCTCGACCTGGCCGTGTTCTCCGGGGCACGTTCCGGGCTGCTCGGCGACGACGACCTGATGGACAGCGCCAGCCTCGTCGAGCCGGGCAACGCCGTCGGTCTGCTGCTCTACGAGAACACCTGGGCCGGGCCGTTCGTCGCCGCGCTCCGGCGCGCGGACGCCGAGGTGATCGCCAGCGGCCGGATCCCCGCTGCCGACGTGATCGCGATGCTGGACGAGCTTGACGAGGCCGAGCAAGGCGCCTGACGGACTGACGAACGAGGAGGACGAACCATGGGACTGATCGGCGGAATGGCGCGCACCGCGGTGGTCGCGGGCACGGCAACGGCGGTCTCGAACCGCGTCTCGCGGCGCCAGGCAGGGCGCTGGGCGGAACAGGACCAGCAGCAGTACGACCAGCAGCAGTACGAGCAGCAGCAGCAGTACGCCCAACAGCAGGCGTACGCCGCGCCTCCGCCCGCTCCAGCGGCGGGCGGTGGGACCGACGACCTCATCGAGCAGCTCGACAAGCTCGGCAAGCTGCGTGACAGCGGCGTGCTCACCGACGCGGAGTTCGAGGCGCAGAAGGCCAAGCTCCTGGCCGGATGAGGCCGGCGGGCCCTGCGATCGACCATGACCACGTCCGACGAGACCCCGGAACCGACCGCACACTCGCCTGAGGAACAGACGGCGCGCCTCGAAGAGCTGCGGAAGGAGACGGCCGTCATCGAGTCCGAGCTCGGCATCGCGTCCACGGAGCCACCGCCGGCAGGCGCGAGCGGGACCCGGGGCGGTTGGTGGCGCCCGGTGGTCGCCACGGTGGCGATCGTCCTGCTGGCGATCATCGCCCCCCTCGCGGTGGTCGCGACGTGGGCCCACGACGAGATCGCCGACACGAACCGCTACGTGGCCACGGTCGCTCCACTGGCGCACAACCCGGCCGTCCAGGACGCCGTCGCGACGCGCATCACCGACGAGCTCCTGGCCCGGCTCGACGTCCAGGGGGTGACGCAGGAGGCGACGAAGGCCCTCTCCGAGCGCGGGGTGTCACCGAGGGTGGCCGCGAGCCTTCAGGCGCTCGGGACGCCGTTGGCGAACGCGATCGAGAACTTCATCGGCGACCAGGTGACCAAGATCGTCCAGTCACAGGCGTTCGCGGATGCCTGGGAGGTGATGAACCGCGCGGCGCACACGCAGATGGTCGCCGTCCTGACCGGCGAGAACAGCGACGCGGTCACCGTCCAAGGGGGAGCAGTCCAGCTGAACCTCGGACCGGTGATCGACCAGGTCAAGGCACGACTGGCCAGCCTGGGCTTCGCCCTGGTCTCGAACATCCCCCCGTTCAACGCCCAGTTCACGATCTTCCAGTCCGACGACCTCGCCAAGGCCCAGACCGGCTTCCGCGTCCTCTCGGCGCTCGCCCACGGGCTGCCGATCCTGGCCCTGCTCCTGCTGGCGGTGGGGGTGCTGGTCGCGAAGCGTCGCCGCCGGACGCTGGTGGTCGCGTCCCTCGTGGTCGCCGCCTCGATGCTCGTCCTGGGGCTCCTGCTCAACGCCTTCCGCGTGATCTATCTCGACGCCATCCCGGCTGATCAGCTGCCACCGGACGCGGCCGCCGCGATCTACGACCAGGTGGTCTCCTTCGTCCGGCTCGCGCTGCGCGGCGTCCTCGTCCTGTTCCTCGCTGTCGCGGTCGTGTCCTGGGTCAGTGGTCCCGAGCCCCGGCCCGTCGCCGTACGCCGCGCGACGACGCGCGCACTGGACACCGTCCGCCACCGGCGCGACAGCGCCGGCCTGAACACCGGCCCGGTCGGGGAGTTCCTCGGCAGGTACCGCGGTGGCATCCGGTGGACCGTCCTCGGTGCCGTCGTGCTCCTCTACGTGCTGGCCGACCATCCGACCGGGGCGTTCACGCTGAAGCTGCTGATCGTGGCCGCGGTGGTGCTGCTGATCGTGGAGCTGCTGGCCATGCCTCCTGCTCACGACGAGCCGGGCGACGACTCGGCAGTTCCCTCGGACCAGACGGCGGCGGACAGCGAGCCCGAGAACGTGGGCCCGCCCGTCGGGGGCTGAGGAAGGCGGCCCGCCGCCTGGTCAGGCGACGCTCGCGCTCACGACCGACCCGCACCTGGGGGGCGCGTGGACGCCGTACGCGGTTCGTCAGTCCTCGTTGAAGACTTCCCGCAGGGCTGCCTCCTGCTCGGGCCCGAGGTTGGTGAGGATCAGCTCGGTGTGTCCGTGGCCGGCGAAGGCGTCCCGGATCTTGTCCAGGGCGGCGTCGTGCGTCATCACGAAGAGCGCCGACGTCCCTTCGGTCACCTGCTCGCGCACGCTGTCGATGAACTTGTCGTCGATGCCGACGTCGGTCAGTGCGGCCAGGAGGGCACCGGACGCCGCTCCGACGGCGGCCCCGAGGAAGGGGACGAAGAAGATCAGGCCGAAGAGCATCCCCCAGAACGCGCCTCCCAGGGCGCCGGCACTCTTCTTCGGCGTGTACTGGTGGGTCTTCGGCTTCTTCCGGCCCTCGGGCCAGGAGACCGTTGCGGCGTCGACGATCGACACGAAGCCCTGATGACTGAGCTCGTCGAGGGTGTGCGTGGCCGCATCGGCGCCTTCGGCAGTGTCGAACTTCCACACGGTGAGAGCTGCCTCTGCCACGGTCCACTCCTCGTTCGGGCGCAGTCCTGCTGCCCTCTACGCTGCGGACGGCGCGGGTGTGACGCCTCCCCCGTTACCGGTGATGTCGTCCTGGGCCGCGAGCGGGCGAGACCGCCGACCACCCGCCGCTAGGAGTCGCCGGCTCCCGCGGCCGCAGGGGGGGAGCCGATCGCCTCGGGCCTTCGGTCTCCGAGCAGGGGTCGGATCCAGAACGTCGCGGGATCGGAGTCGATGATCACCGCTCGTGCCATCAGCGAGATCGGGACGGCGAGCAACGCTCCGAGCGGGCCCAGTGCCCACGACCAGAGCACCATCGACAGGAACGTGATCGACGAGGAGAAGCCGACTGCCTGGCCGACCACCTTGGGCTGGATCACCGACTGGATGATGAAGTTCACCACCGAGTAGACGGCGATGACGGCGATCATCTTGCCGAAGCCGCCGTCGAGGAGAGCGAGCAGCGCCGGTGGTGCCAGGCCGATGAAGAACCCGATGTTGGGGATGTAGTTGGTCAGGAACGCGAGCAGCCCCCACAACAGCGGGGCAGGGATGTCCATGAGCTGAAGGGCGATCGTGTCGATCACGGCGACGATCAGGCCGAAGACGGTCGTGACCACGAGCCAGCGCCTCGTGGAGAAGGCGAGGCCGGTGAGCGCCGCACCGAGGGACGGCCGCCGCGATGCCAGCTCCTCGGCGTTGCGGGCGAAAGCGGGGCTGTCGAAGGTGTTGAACAACAGCAGCGAGACCACCAGCACCGCTCCCGTCAGCAGCGATCCCACTTCGGCAAGCGCCTTGGTCACGAGGTCGGACACGTTCACCAGGCTCGCGCCGTCGCCCACCGTCTGGGTCGTGCTCTCGGAGACCCCGGCGTTCTGGAGACCACTCATGACGTCGTCCACGCGCTTCTGGAACTCGCCGTTGTAGTTCGAGGCCAGATCGGCGAAGCGGGCGGCCGCGATGACCAGCGAGACGGCCAGGGCGACCAGGATCACGATCAGGAGGGTGAAGCAGAGGGTCGAGGCCGCCCAGCCCGGGAGACGACGGGTCAGGCGGACCCGCAGCGGGTGGACCGTGATCGTGAGGACGAGGGACAGGATGGTGGGCCCCAGGATGAACGCCGTGCTCCTCATGCCGGCGACCACCACCACGGCCGCGGCCGCACCCAGCAGCACGAGGACCGTGCGGGGGAGGGACCCCGTATGCGCGCTTGTCACCAAGATCTCCGTCCCGCGGGCTCGGGCATCGCCCGATCGTGTCGTCCTGCCCGCCATCGTGTCTCACCCGTGCTGGGTGACCACGGCGACACGCGCTCAGGCGTAGTCATGGGCTCGGAGCCAGCGCAGGGAGTAGACCCCGAAGACCGAGGGCAGGTACGTCGTGGCGATCCGCTGCGTGACCGCGATGGCGAAGGCGGGTGCCTCCGGGATCCCGACGAGCCCCAGACCCGCTGTCATGGCCGCCTCGGCGACGCCGACGTTCCCCGGCACCGGGATCAGCGCCGAGATGAGGCCCGAGCCGGCGCAGACCGCGACCACCGTCCAGTACGGCAGGGAGTAGTGGATGCCGTGCACCATGCAGCTCATGGCGACGGCTGTGATCATCAGCGAGGCGAGGTTGCTGCCGAACAGCCCGAGCATGCGCGCCGGGCTCGCGGCGACGATCGCGAACGCGGACCACGCGTACCGGACCAGCTGCACCGCCCGGCGGCGAAGCGCCGGCACCACGGCCGCGAGCACGAGACAGACCAGTGCCAGCCCCACCACGGCGATCGCTGTGCGCGTGACTCCGGAGGCGTCGAGGGTCAGCGCGCCGTCCTGGGTGCCGCCGAGCAGCAGGGCCACCACCACGACGACCACGTTCACCGCCGCCCCCGCCATGGAGTCGAGCGCGCTCGCCGCCACGGCCACGTTGGGTCCCTCTCCGAACTTCCGGAGGAAGGCGGTGTTCATGCCCACCCGCCCCGCTGTGGCGGACACGGCCAGCCCGACGAACTTGATCGCGTACTGCAGCTGCACGAGCGGGAAGAGCGGGAGGCGCGTGCGTACGCAGGACATCGTCGTCCCGGCGTCGGCCACGGTGGTGCCTTGGGCGACCACGAGCCCGACGAGGATCCAACCCCAGGACGCGTTCCGCCAGGAGTCGAGCACGACTCCCCAGTCCAGCCCCCCGAGCGCGGCGACGAGGGCGTAGGCCGCGAGCAGGACCAGGCAGCTCATCACGAGGTACCGCCACTGCACGCGCAGGATGGGTGCGGGCTCGATGGGTGGGGCGCCGGTTCGCTCGGTGATCTCGGTCTGCAAGCCCTCGAGAGCGACCTTGAGACCCGTGCTCGACCGCAGGCGGCGGGGGAGCGCGGGACGCTGGAGGTACGCCCGCGCGTCGGCAACTGCCCCGCCCTCCAGGGCGGTGAGCGCGGCCGCGACGGCTCGTTCCGGCCCGACGCGAAGCGCCTGGCTGGCCAGGAGCGTCGCCGTCTCGTGGGCGAGCTCCGCGCGCGAGGACGCCATCGAGCCGAGGGTGAAGTCGGAGAGCACGATCTCGCCGTCCGCCCGCCCGATCTGGTCCAGCGTGAGCTGTCCGTGGCACAGCCGCTCCTCATGGAGAAGGGCTGCCGCGGACCACATCTGCTGAAGCGTCGCGTCGCTGAGCTCGTCGTCGTCCTGCTCGGCGAAGGCGGGCGGCGGCGCCCTCAGGACGATGAGGGCGTCACCCCTGGTCTCCGCCGCTGCGAGCACCGGCGGGACGGCGATCCCCGCGCGCTCGGCGAGCAGCGTGAGGAGCGCCTCGTGCTCGACCATCTGCAGCCGGGTCGCGCCCGGCACCGTCTCGTCGCGGTACACGATCGCCCGCCACCAGCGTGTGGTCCGGCGGGCAGCAACGGCGTCGCGTCCGTACACCTTGACGAGCAGTCGTTCACCGTCGGCGTCCGTGCCGTACAGGACCCGCGCGGTCCACGGCTGGACCTCGGCGAAGTGCAGCCGTTCGGGCCGGAGACCGAGCTCGCGAAGGGAGGCGGCGACCGCCGCCAGGTCGGGATGGCCGCCGGGAGAGCCCACGACGAGAAGGGCCACGCCCGCGGCGCCGATCCCCACGGCCAGGGCGCCGATCACCGCCGACGGAGTGCCGGAGCCGGCGGCCCACGAGGCGAGACACAGCACGCCGACCAGCAGCACGCCGAGGCGCTGGAAGGACAGGACCATCCACGGCCTGATCGCGAGCAGGAGGGCGGTGAGCACGGCGACCCCGACGACCGGGAACTCGTGAGCGCCGGCCTGCTCGGCCGTCCACCCCCGGCTCAGGTCCGGCCAGTCGTCCTCCACCACGAGAGACGCCAGGACGGCGCCCACGAACGCGACGACGGCGGCGATGGCCATCGTGACCAGGAGGCGGTTCCTGCGGCGGTGCGTGAGCAGCACCAGGATGACGACGACGATCACGTACCCGGTGCCGAGGACGTAGGTGGCCCGGAACAAGTTCCTCGTCCAGGCCGGCAGCGACGACGCCAACTCCGTCAGGGACGAGACGAGCGGGCCGTGGGCATCCGCCCACTGCGCCGCGACGAGCAGACCCAGCACGCCGACGACCACCCCAGCGCCGTCGAGCGGTCGACGTGACCGTGAGCTGTCCGGGTCGACGAAGACGCTCGTCCGCGACGACGCCTCCGGACTCAAGTCGTGACCTTCCCTCGCAGCTCTTGTCGATGCCCCAGGTCCTCCAGCCAGCCCACGAGGACGCGGTGCATGGCATCGGCGCCCACCACCAGACCCTCCGGCGGACGCAGTGCCGTCGGGTGGACCAGCATGGCGCGATCCTGCCAGCCGCCCAGCCCCCCGTGGCAGCCCACCAGACCCTCGAACGCCGCCACCTCGTCGAGGTCGTCGACCAGGCTGTTGACGTAGAGGTCGGGGGCCTCGGACATCTCGGCCGCGCGAGTCACGAACGCCGGTGCCATCGGGCCGTACCTGGCCAGTGGGTCGACCCCGGTCACGCGACCGTCGCGGAGCCGGTGCTCGCCCTCGGCGCCGAGCACCACGATGCCGTCCTCGGTCGAGTGGGCGACCACGAAGCCCACGCCGGGGTGCGCGACCAGGCCGGGGACCAAGCCCGGGAAGCGGGTACGCAGGTCCTCGAGCGGCACGCGTGCGGACTCGCCGGCGACGTAGATCAGGCCCAGGTTGCCCGAGCCGAACACCACGAAGCTCCCGGTCGTCGAGGCCACGTCCGCGGTGGCCTCGGGATCGGCGGCCGACGGTTCGGTGGTCGAGGGCTCGGTGGTCGAGGGCTCGGTGAGGCGGCCGGAGACCCGGTCCAGTGCACGGCCCATGGTGCTGCGCTGGTCGCCCGCCGAGGCGACCATCGAGTTCAGCGACCCCTTGCCCTCGTCGTTCTCCACGGCCGCCACCGCGGACTCCTCGGCGAGCCGGGAGACCAGCGCCGCGAGGTCCTCGCCGTACCGGTCGGCGAACGTCGTCCCCTGTGACTGACCGTGGTCGGAGAGCACCACGATGTGGTACGGGCGGGGGGCGACCTCGGCCACCCGCTCCAGCTGTGCCAGGACGGCGTCGATGCCTCCGAGAGCGTCCAGCGACTCGGGCTGCAGGATGCCGGCGTGGTGGGCGACCGCGTCGTAGTCGACGTAGTCCACGTAGATCGAGCGTCGGCCCAGGAGCATCGCGTCCGCGACCAGCGTCGTGTTCAGGTCGCGCATCACGCCGATCAGGGCCGCACGCTCGATGGCGAAGCTCCAGCCACGGTGGACACGCGGCCGGATGTCGCGACGCCGCGCCTTGGCGGCCTGGAAGCGCTCGCGCACGATCTCGCTGACCGTGCGGATCATCGCCCGGGCGAAGCCCGACGGCCGGCCGAGGAACTCGGTCAGGGCCAGCCGGGCCTGCCTGCTCTCCCGGCTCCGGTCCACCGCACTCATCGTGGCGACCGCGATCGGCGCGTCCCCCGTGAAGAGGTTGCTGATCGACACTCCGTCGTCGGCCAGCAGTCCCCGGCCGTCCGAGTGCATCTCCTCGATGAGCGCGGCGTCCTTCGGCTTGTTGGCCACGTAGGTCTTGCCGTCGGTGCGGTCCACCCAGCGGAAGGCCGGGATGCCGTCGATGGTGCCGTGCAGGATGCCCATCTGGCTCGCCGGTGTGGTCGCCGGGAGCTTCGGCCGCCACTCGGCCATGTGATGGCTCCCGTCGCGCAGCCACCGCGACAGGGTCGGCAGGGTCCCGGCGCGAACACCCCACTGCAGTACGGGGAACGGCACGCCGTCGGCCTGGACGAACACGACTCCGGGAACGGTCGGGTCGTCCACCGTGGTACGACGCCGCCTCGCGCGCCGCAGGAGTGACGCCGTGACGGCGTCCTCGGTGCCGGCCGTGGCCAGCCAGACGAGCAGGGTCGAGACGGCCGCGACGATCCAGGCGGCGACCAGCGCCCACCACCAGCTCTCGAAGCCCGAGCTCGTCGGGGCGAAGACCACCAGCCAGACGGCGATCGTCTGGCCCAGGAGTCCCAGGAGGATGGCGCCCACCCAGCCCAGGCGCGCCGCCACCGGGACGAGGACGATCCGGAGCACCACCCCGCAGACCGAGACCAGCAGGCCACTCACGAGGAGCCAGACGGGGCCGCCGCCGATGTCGGTCTCGGGGACCAGCCACGAGGTGATCAGCAGCCCGATGCTGGCACCGATGACGGCGAGGGCGGCCGCGCCGAGGTCCTGGGCGTGCAGGCCACCACGCAGCAGAGGACGGGCAGTCGCCATCGATGACACCTCCCGCTCGTCGCGCCGCCCGAGCGTGGCACGTCCCTCGTTGGGGCAAGGTCACCCCATCCGGGTGAACCCG
This sequence comes from Nocardioides sp., assembly GCA_036270075.1. GTDB lineage: Bacteria > Actinomycetota > Actinomycetes > Propionibacteriales > Nocardioidaceae > Nocardioides. The sequence continues at coordinate 29,953 of DATBDF010000321.1, read as the reverse complement.
CCGGCGGACCTCAGTCGAGCACCACCCGCCGGCCCGGCGCGAGCACCATCGCCGTCGTGTCGCCACCTTCGAGGGCGTCGAGGAAGCGCTGTCCGGGCGTCGTGAACAGGCGGTGGTGGTTGGCGCGCAGCAGGTGCCGGAGCCCGATCGGCCAGAACGTCCCCCAGTGCACCGGTACGGCGGTCACGGCGCCGACGCGGCGCACGGCCTCGGCGCCGGCGACGGGATCCATGTGCCCGTCCTCGAGGGTGGGGCCCCAGCCGCCGATCGGGACCAGGGCCAGGTCCACCGGGCCCACCTGGCCCATGTCGTCCCGGAGCTCGGTGTCGCCGGGGAACCAGAACGACCGCCCCGCCCCGTCCACGCGGAAGCCGAGCGCCGGGCCTCTCAGACGCGAGTGCGGTCCACGTCGGTCGTCGTGCGTGGCCGGCAGCACCGCGACTCGCACGCCGGCCAGCTCGAGGACGTCGCCCGGGCGCACCGGCCGGACCCGATGCGCACCCAGCCTGCGCACCAGTCCCTCCCCGCCCTTCGGCACGACGACCGGGATTTCGGGCGGGAATCCGCGGAGCGACGGGAGATGCAGGTGGTCGCCATGCAGGTGGGAGACCAGCACCAGGTCTGCGTCGTACGCCGCGGCGCCCGGCGGGTCGGCATAGCGGCGCAGGTGACCCAGACGCGGGGTGAGCAGGGGGTCGATCGACACCTGGGCGCTACCGATCTCCACGGTGGACGACGCATGTCCCCACCAGGTGAGGGCGAGATGCCCGGCGGCCACGGTGGAACGGTACGGGCGTCCGTCGGCTCAGACCTCGCCCAGTCCGGGGGAGGCGCAGCTGTCGGCGACCCTCCTAGCCTCCGCGTGGTGCGAAGGGCGGCTGACCCTCCGCTCTGATCCGAGGAGGCCTCATGAAGATCTCGCCGACCAGGTCCGATCGGCTGGTCCCGATGTCAGGTTCCACCTCGTTGGGGGCCGTCCTCGCCGCCGGCCTGCTGCTGTGCGTGGTCGGAGGCTTCCACTGCCTGCTGGCGCTGCTCGGGGTCAACAACGACGGTCACGTGTTCGCCGACGCGCAGTACGCCTATGACATGAGCCTCACGACGTGGGGCTGGATCCACCTCGTGATCGGCCTCCTCGCGATCGCGTGCGGGGTCGGGGTCATCCTGGGCAAGACCTGGGCCTACGTCGCGGCCCTGGTCATCGCCTTCCTCAGCGCGCTCGGGAACTTCGCCTTCATCCCGCAGGCTCCGCTGTGGAGCATCATCATCATCGCCTTCGACGTGCTCGTGATGTGGGCGCTGGTCGTGGAGCTGAACGAGCCGCAGTAGACCGCCGTCCGCCCCGAGGTCAGACCAGGTGCAGGCTGCGCGCGACCGCCAGCGCGTCGCGGCGGCGTGATACCCCGAGCTTGCCGTACAGGCTCGACACGTGCGTCTTCACGGTGTTCTCGGAGACGAACAACGTGGCTGCGATGTCGGCGTACGTCGCGCCGCGGGCGAGCTCGCCGAGGACCTCTCGCTCCCGGGGGCTGAGCGCCGGCAGCACGACGACGTCGCCGGCCACCTTGCGCTCCTCCGACGTCGGCGTCGAGCTGCGGAACATCGTGGTGATGTCGGGCAGCGGCTCCGCGGCGAGGGCCAGCTCGCGCGCCCAGGCGGACGTGTCCGACTTCGCCAGCCGCCCGAGCAGGACCCGGATGGGGGTGCCCTGGCGGGTCCAGCCGAGGAACGGGACCGCGTTGCGCCGGGTCTCGGTCTCGACGACGGCGGCCTCCAGGCGCTCCAGCGCCTGCCCGCGCTCGTCGAGGGCGTCGAGCAGCTGCGCCTGGCACACCAGCGCGAAGACCCGGGTCGGCGGTTGGGCGTGGCGGGCTTCCGCTGCGGCGGTCTCGAAGCACTCCACGGCTCGACGGCGGTCTCCGTCGAGGTCGGCGCGCAGGCCGGTGACCAGCGCAGCCTCCCCGGGAAGATCCAGGTCGTCGTGGAGCTGCTGGGCCAAGGACTTGAGGGCCTGACGGTCCGAGCTCAACGCTGCCAGGAAGGCCCGCTCCAGGAGCAACGCGGCGCGCAGGTGGTGCGGAAGGCTGGTGTCGGTGAGCTCGGGAACCTCGCCGACGGTCATCAGGACCTGCTCGGCCTCCACGGCCGAGCCCCTCATCACCGCGAGCCGGGCATCGCGCATCCGGCGCCAGAACTGTGTGCACAGGTCGCTGCGCGAGATGCGCGTGGCGGCGGCGTCGCTCGAGGCCACGATCGGCTCGACGGGCCACGGCAGGTCGACCAGGGTGCCCAGGAGCAGCGCCAGGGCTGCCCGTGAGGGGGCGAACCTCGGCCGACGTGCGTCGTGCGGCGCGTCCGCCATCGCGATCGCGTCGAGCGCGAACTCGACGCAGGCGTGCTCGCGGCCGGACATCAGCTCGGTGAACGCGAGGTGGCTCAGGGCGGAGCCCTCGAGCGCAGGGAGGTCGTAGGAGCGCGACAGTCCGAGTGCCGTCGTGAGGCTGGCCTCCGCGCCACCGAGGTCGCCGACCCAGTTCAGTGCGCTGCCCAGGGTCAGCAGGAGCACCGGAAGGGCGGCCATGTCCCGCTCGCCGCTGTTCTGGGCGTCCTGCACCCGGGCCACCGTCCGCTGGGCGAACTCGATCGCATCGGCGGTCGGCTCCAGGCCGAGGCAGGCCCGCATCAGCCGGACGCAGGCGAGGTGCAGTTCATCGCTCGACCGCGCCTGCGCGCTCTCGGGAACCGATGCCGCATGTTCGACGATGCGTTCCATCCAGTGCCGGGCGGCCGAGACGTCGTCTGCCCACCAGCGTTCGAAGGCGAGCGTGAACCAGGTGTCCGGACGGCTCTGCACCACCTCCGGGTGGGCCCGGGCGAAATCGGCCATCTGGCCTGCGGCTCCTTGCGAGAAGAGCATCTGGACGCCTCCGGTCGCCAGCAGCTCGGCCGCCTCGTCGTGCGCGTGGACCGAGACGAGCCGCGCGAACGCCTGGTCCCGTCGTCCGCGTGCCAGGTCCAGCCGGACGGCTCTGACCACGGTCCCTCTCGCCCGTGACACGTCGACGCCGCCGGCGAGCAGTCGGCGACGGATCACCTCGGCCAGCAGCGGGTGGATGCGGTAGCGGGTCTCGTGGCTCGTCACCGAGCCTCGGGTGACGCTGGGGACCCGGGTGACCAGAAGCCCGGTGGCCTCGAGCTCGGCGAGCACGTCGCGAGCACCGGAGTCCCGGGAGAGGTGGGCAGCGGTCACGACGTCGACGACGCCCTCACCCGCGACGCACAGCAACAGGTGGCGCTGACGTTCGGCGAGCGCTGAGAACACCTCGCTGGCCACCCGGTCGGCGACCGGCACGTCGGCGTCGGCGAGGCGTCGGGCAGCGGCGTAGCGGTCGGGCGCGCCGGCGATCGACCGTGCGGCGAGCACGATCGCAGCGCACCAGCCCTGCGCCCGCTCCGCCACGATCCGTACGACGCGTGGGTCCGCCGTCCGTGCGTGCTCCTCGACCAGGGTCGCGCTCTCCGCCTCGTCCAGTCGCAGGAGGTCTCCTCGCAGGGTCGTGAAGTTGCCCAGCAGCTCGGGCACCAGGCGGGTCAGCGGCAGGTCCCAGCGGCTCAGGAGGAGGACTCGCATCGAGTCGGGTGCCTCGTTCAGACGGTGGTCGAGCATCCTCAACGTCGCGGCCGGCACCGTGTGCGCGTCGTCGACGATGACGAGCCGGGGGACCTCGGGGGAGGGATGCGCCCCGCCCTCGTGTCTGCGGGAGATCAGCTCCTCGAGGTGGCTCGGCACGAGTGACTCGTCGCCCTCGACCCAGATGGCGTCACTGGCCTGCACGGCCGAGGTGAAGCGGAGCCAGCCCCCGACGCCCAGCGTCTTGCCGGCTCCTCCTGGCGCCACCAGCAACGTGATGGCTCCCTCGGTCGCGCGGTCGAGGCGCTCCCAGAGTCGACGGCGAGGGAGGTAGACCCGGGGGAGTCGCGGCGTCCCCGCCAGGGACGTGCGGCTGGTCGTCGCCTCGGACGACGTGAAACCGGGCGGCCGGCGCCGGGTGGGTGGCGTGCGGACGTCCTCCGCGTCGCCCTCCCCGAGCTCCGCCGCCGGGTCGACCTTCGCCCGTGCGCGCGTCATGCGGCGATCCCCCGACCTGTCAGCCGTGTCTAGGCAACACCTATGTGTCGATCGTGGCCTCCCGCTGGAGACCCACGTGCCGGCCTCTGACAGATGCGAGGGCGACCTCCCTCCTGGCTCCCCTGGTGGTGACCCCTCAACCGTAGAGGAGTCGCCGTCACCGGTAAATGGAGAGTCCGTCCGGGAAGACCGTCAACGCCGGGTGGTCACCACCGGTCCTGGTGGCTGAGCTGCACGCACAGAGCCCAGATGACGAAGCCGCTGAAGGCGATGATCACCACGGACCAGACCGGGGTGTACGGGAGGAACGCGAAGTTGCTCAGGGCGATCAGGGCGGCGATCGCGATCCCCGCGACGCGCCCCCAGGTCTGGCCGAGCAGGATGCCGATCGCGACCGCGAGGGCGATGAGGCCGATGATCAGGTGGATCCATCCCCACGTCGTGAGGGAGAACTTGTACGTGTAGTTCAGACCGTTGACATACACGTCGTCCTTGGCCAGGGCGCTGATCGCCTCCAGGATCTGGAAGACGGAGACCGTCGCCAGCATCACGCCCGCGAAGGCGGTGGTGCCGTAGGCGACCAGGCGCTTGGTCGAGTCTTCGTAGTCGGAGCCGGAGGTGGCCATGACTTCTCCTCGCGTGAGACCGGGTCGGTTGGGCTCGACGCTAGGAGCATGCCGAAGGCCGGTGTTCACCCGGATCGGGCGATTCGGCTAGTCCACCGAGAACGCCTCGCGGAGTGCGGCTTCCTGCTCGTTCGACAGGTTGGTGAAGATCAGCTCCGACGGGTGGTTTCCCGTGAACGCATCCTTGACCTTGTCGACGACGGCGTCGGAGCTCAGGACGAACAAGGCCGAGGTGCCCGGCGTGACGTGGTCGCGCACCTTGTTGATGAACCCGTCGTCGATGCCGACGTCGGCGAGCGAGCCGGTGATGGCACCGGTGGCGGCACCGAGCGCGGCCCCCAGCAGCGGCACGAAGAAGATCAGGCCGAAGAGCATGCCCCAGAAGGCGCCGCCCAGAGCGCCGGCGCCCGTGGTGGAGCCCATCTGATGGGTCTTGGGCTTCTTCGCCCCTTCCGGCCACGACACCGTGGCGGAGTCGTGGATGGTGATGACGCTCTGGGCGGCGAGCTGCTTCAGCGTCCGCGTGGCGTTCTCGGCGCCGTCGGGGGTGTCGAACCTCCACACGGTCAGCGTGGCTTGGGCCATGGGCGTGCTCCTTCGCTGGGACCGGTACGCCGGGACCTCCAGACTCCGTCCGCGCCGGGGCCCGAGCCTCCCCCGATACTGGTGAACACCCGCGGCTCTCGCCCGTTTCCGGTGACCTCAGCGTGGCCACCTCATCCGTAGCGTGTGCGTCCTGGCCGGCACTCGGGGCACGGCCGAGTCGAGCTTCCGGCCACTCGGCGCCACGGAGGTCGACCGGTCGTACGGAGGAGCCGGTCCGCCGACAGGGCAGGGCTGAGCAGAGCGAGGGCGGACGTGACGGCGATGGCGAGGATGCTGATCCGGGTCGATGCCGAGATCACCGACGAGCTCTCGTCGGCCTTCCCGCACCTCGTCGCGCGAAGCCAACGCGCCACCACCACCCTGACCGGCGACGTCGCCGACCAGCAGGAGCTGCAGGGCGTGCTCAACCTGCTCAACTCGCTCGGCATCGACGTGATCGAAGTCGTCACGATCCCGGGGGACTGACCTCCCCCGACGGGAGGGCGGAGAGCGTCGCCGGCTGTGTGTCGGCAGGATGCCCGAGGCAGACGATCATCTCGGCCGAGAGCCCGTTGCGCAGCCCGAGGATCCGGGCCGCAGCCGACCTGCTGAACGAGGTCACCGGGCAGGCGCCGAGGCCCACGCTCTGTGCGGCGAGCAGGAGCGTCGCTGCCGTGGTGCCCACGTCCACGTAGAGGCCGCGGTACCGGGGTGGGAAACCGAACTCCTCGGCCCGTGCCGCGTCCACGCAGATGACGAGTGCGGCCGGAGGGCGAGGAACCATGCCGGGCGAGATCGCCCGCAGCAGGCGAAGCGTCACAGGGTCGCTCACCGGGAGGACGGGCTGGAGGCGACGGTTGCCGGCGTTCGGTGCCCAGCGTGCCGACTCGAGCACGGCCGCGACGAGGTCCGGGTCGACGGGCTCGGGGCTCATCGCCCGCGTGACGCGGCGGGTGCGGATGGCGTCGTACACCGGGTTCGACGGCAGCGGGCTCGAGGAGCTCACGCGCGCCCCTCCTGGGCGAGCAGCGTGTCGGCGACCCGCTCGCACAGCGCGTCGAGCGAGGACAGGTACGCCTCGCGATCCCGGGTCGGCGTCCGGACCGGCTCGAGCGCGGCGACCTCGTCGACGAGTGCCCGCAGCGAAGGGTTGTCGCCGACGTACGGCGCCATGCCCTGGGCCAGGGCACGGGCGCCCATCAGCAGCCGCATCGGTGCGTACTCCGCTGCTTCCTCGGTCTGGGTACGTGCGGCGGTGACGAGGAACGCGAGCACCTCGAGTGCGGACTCCTGCGACAGGGCCGGGTTGCCGGACGTCGTGGTCATGGAGCCAGCATCGACCGAGGCGCGGTGCGGTGTCACCCGGAGCCTCCGGGACTAGCGTCGGGTCATGACCTGGCTGAGTGGCCTCGGTGCGAGCAGCCCCGTGGTGGCCGCGCCGATGGCCGGTGGCCCGACGACCCCGGCCCTCGTGCTCGCCGCTGCCCGCACCGGCTCGCTCGGGTTCCTGGCCGGGGGCTACCTCGGTGCCGCGGCCCTGCAGGACCAGGTCGCGTCGGTCCGGGCCGGCACGGACCTGTTCGGCGTCAACCTCTTCGCGCCCAACCCGGTGCCCGTGGACCCCGCCGCCTATGCGGCGTACCGCGACCTGATCCGCGCGGAGGCGGACCGGTACGCCGTCGAGCTCCCGGACGACCCCATCGAGGACGACGACGCCTGGCGCGACAAGATCGACGTGCTCCTCGAGCACCCGGTGCCCGTCGTCTCCTTCACGTTCGGCATCCCCGACGCGGCGTCGCTGGCCGCCCTTCGCGATGTCGGCACGCTCCTGGTGCAGACGGTGACCTCGGTCGAGGAGGCCGGAGCGGCGGTCGACGCGGGCGTCGAGGCCGTGGCCGTCCAGGCTGCCGGAGCAGGCGGCCACTCCGGCACCCTGACTCCCGACCGGGTGCCGCCCGACCGTCCCCTCACCGCGCTGGTGTCGGAGATCCGCGCCGCTGTGGCCCTGCCGATCCTCGCCGCCGGTGGGCTCGCGAGTGCCGAGGACGTCGCGGCCGTGCTGGCGGCGGGTGCCGACGCGGCCGTCGTCGGGACCGTGCTGCTGCTGGCGGACGAGAGCGGAGCCTCGGCGGCCCATCGTGCCGGCCTCCTGGACCACAGCCGCGAGACCGCGGTGATGCGGGCCTGGACCGGACGGCCCGCGCGCGGCCTGCGCAACGCCTTCTCCGACGCCTACGACGCGGTCGCACCGACGGGGTACCCGGCGGTGCACCATCTCACCCGCCCCCTCCGCCGGGCCGCGGCTTCGGCCGCCGACCCCGAGCGGGTCAACCTGTGGTCCGGCACCGGGTTCCGTGCCGCGAGGCAGGCACCCGTCTCGGAGATCCTGCGCGGACTCGCCTGACGGCCCGTGAGCCGGTCAGGTCGCTTGCAGCCACCGGGAGCCATGGTCGCGCCATGGACCCTGCCCTGGACCTCGCTCCGGACCTCGCTCCGGACCTTGCCGGGGACACGTCGTCGCCGGCGCTGCTGCCCGACCCCGCGGGGCGCCGGGTGGCGATCGTCTCGGGCAGCTACGGCGCGGGACACGACGCGGTCGCCGCCGAGATGGCGAGACGGCTGAGCCGGGCGGGAGCGCTGGTCACGACGTACGACGTCGCGCGGCTGCTGCCGCTGGGGCTCGGCCGGGTGCTCAAGCGCGTCTACTACGCCCAGATCAGACGGGCGCCCGCCACCTGGGGGACCACCCTGGCCCACGTGGAGCCCGGACAACCACTGCACCGGCTCGCGGTCGGGGCTCTCGGCGCGGGAAGCGACCGGGTCGTGGCGGCCGTCGCGGGCAGCGACCTCGTGATCGCGACCCATCCCTTTGCGAGCCAGGCCCTCGGTGTCGCGCGCCGCCGGGGGACGCTCAGCGTCCCCGCTCTGACCTATCTCACCGACGCCTCCGTCCACCCCCTGTGGGTCCACCCGTCCGTCGACCTCCACCTCGCGATGCACGACGTCGCCGCGGAGCAGGCTCGCCGATGGGGCGGCCGAACCGTCACCATCCAGCCGATCGTCCGCGCGGGCCGGCCGGACGGGCTCGACCCGCTCGCGGCGTATGAGCTGATGGGGGCCCGGGCCCTGGTCACCGGCGGCTCACTGGGGATCGGCGAGCTGGAGGAGGCCGCGCGCGACGTCCTCGCGACCGGAGTGATGACGCCGGTCGTCGCCTGCGGGTCCAACACGTCTCTGCGGCGGCGTCTCGAGCTCGTCCCGGGCGTGCTCGCACTGGGCTGGCGCGACGACCTCCCCGACGTGATCGCCTCCTGCGACTGCGTCGTGCAGAACGCCGGAGGGTTCACCTCGCTCGAGGCGCTCGCCGTCGGGACCCCGGTGGTCACCTACCGCCCCATCCCGGGTCATGGCGTCACGAACGCGGCGGGTCTCGAACAGGCGAACCTCGCGGTGTGGCCGCGTGACCCCGCTGCCCTGGGCGACGCGCTTCGGCAGGTCCTGGTCGGCGGACGCCACGACCGGCTTCCGCACGACGCACCGACGCTCGTGGGACTGCTCACCGGGACCAGGACGTTCGACAGAGGCGGCTCGCTCTGGGACGAGGTCGCCTGATGAGGGGTCGGCTCGGCCTCGGCATCACCGGGGCGGTCGTGGTCGCCGCCGGCGCGCCACTGGTGGCGTCGATCCAGCCCGTCCGCCGGGCGCTCACACCGGCTCTCCTGCCCGACCGGCTGTCCGGCGTCAGCACGCGGCACCACGTCGCCCTCACGTTCGACGACGGCCCCGATCCGGCCAGCACCCCGGCGTTCCTGGACCTGCTCGCCGATCGCAGCGTCCATGCCACGTTCTTCCTGCTCGGCAGGTACGCCGCCGAGGAGCCCCGGCTCGTCCGACGCATCGTCGACGCCGGCCACGAGCTGGGCGTGCACGGGTGGACGCACCGCTGCGTCGCCTGGTCCGGCGTACGTCGGCTCGTGGGTGACCTCCGCACGAGCAAGGTGGTCCTGGAGCGGATCTCGGGCCGCCGCGTCCGCTTCTACCGCCCGCCGTACGGCGTCCTGACCACCCCGGCCCTCGTCGCGGCCCGCGCGACCGGGCTGTCCACGGTCCTCTGGTCCGACTGGGGCGTCGACTGGCGCCGCGGGCGGACCGCCGAGCAGGTGCTGGCCACGGCCACGCGCGGCCTTCGACCCGGCGGCACGGTGCTGCTCCACGACAGCGACCGCGTCTCGACTCCGGGATCCTGGCGGACGACACTGGCCGCGACCGCGGCCCTGCTCGATGAGCTGGCCACGCGAGAGCTACCCGTCGGACCGCTGGCCGAGCACTGGGCGAGCTGAGCGGGCGAGGACCACGGTCCCGCGCAACGACGAGCCTCTCAGCGTTCTCACGGCGTTCACCCGTACCCTGGGCCCGTGCCGCTGCTCGAAGCCGTCAAGGGAGCCGTCCGCCGCCGCCTCGTGGCGCGGGCCGGCGGGATCGACCTGACGCAGGTGCACCGGGTGCCCGACCGGCTCACGTGGCCGCTCGACCGGCAGATGGCCCACCCCGTCCCGCGCCTGCGCGAGATGCGGGAGCAGGACCCGGTCTCGAAGCTGGTCACCTTCCTCGGCATGGACGTGTGGCTGGTCACCGGCGACTCCGAGGCGCGCGAGGTGCTCGGCGACCTCTCGTCGTACTCCACCGACGTGCGCCCGTACTACGGCAAGTCCGGCGCCGAGAACGGCGACATCGGCGGGCTCGGCTTCACCGATCCACCCGAGCACACGCGGCTGCGCAAGCTGCTCACACCGGAGTTCACCATGCGCCGGTTGGCGCGGTTGAAGCCGGCCATCGACGGGATCATCGACCAGCAGCTGGACGAGACGGAGCGGCTCGCCGCCGAGAACGACGGTGTGGTCGACCTGGTGAAGACCTTCGCGTTCCCGATCCCGTTCCTCGTCATCTGTGAGCTGCTCGGGCTGCGCGACGAGGACCGTGAGACCTTCCGCAAGCTGGGCTCGGCCCGCTTCGACGTGACCAGCGGCGGTGCGGCCATCATGGGTGCCGTCGGTGCGTCGCGCGAGTTCCTCTTCGCCGAGTGCGAGCGGCAGCGGAGCGATCCCGGCCCGGGCCTGATCGGCCAGATCATCCGGGAGCACGGCGACGAGATCAGCGACTTCGACCTCGGCGGCCTCGCCGACGGCGCGTTCACCGGCGGCCTGGAGACCTCGGCCTCGATGCTGGCGCTCGGCACCGTCGTCCTGCTGGGCAGGCCGGACCTGTACGCCGGCATGGCCGACGACCCGACCTCGGTGGTCCCCGTGGTGGAGGACCTGCTCCGACACCTCTCCGTCGTCCAGGTCGCGTTCCCTCGGTTCGCCAAGGAGGACGTCATCGTGGGCGGGCACCGGATCCGGAAAGGCTCGTGCGTGATGGTGCACCTGCCCGCCGCCGACCGTGACCCCCGTGCCTACCCGGCCGGTGAGGCGCTCGACCCCTCGCGCGCCACGTCGTCGCACCTGGCCTTCGGCTACGGCTTCCACCGCTGCGTCGGCGCCGAGCTCGCCCGCATGGAGCTGCGCGCGGCCTACCCGGCCCTCGCCCGGCGCTTCCCCGACCTCGCCCTGACGATCCCTGCCGAGGACCTCGGCTACCACGCGAAGTCGATCGTGTACGGCGTCGAGTCCGTCCCGGTCCGCGTGGGCGGCTGACGGGTCTCCATCCGACGCCGTGGCGGTGAGCCATCCACGGTTCTCGGGTTCAGAACGGTGGACGACTCACCAGGCCCGGCATCAGCGTTCGAGCGCCTCGACGTGCTGAGCCGCCTCGGCCGAGGTCGGCTCACCACCGCGGTCGAGCTTGCTCGGCCACCAGATCTTGCTGCCGACGTCGAGGTTGATCGCGGTGACCAGCACGGACCGCACGATCAGCGTGTCGAGCAGCACGCCCAGCGCGACCGCGAACCCGATCTCGGCGAACGCCACGAGTGGCAGCGTCGCCAGCACCGCGAACGTCGCCGCCAGCACGAGTCCGGCCGACGTGATCACCCCGCCGGTCGCGCCGAGCGCGATCAGCGACGCGCGCCTCGTGCCGTGCTCCGGCGTCTCCTCTCGGACCCGGGTCATCAAGAAGATGTTGTGGTCGATGCCGAGGGCGACGAGGAACACGAACACGAACAGCGGCAGCGACGCATCAGCACCCGCGAACCCGAGGACGTTGCGGAAGATCAGCGCGCTCAGCCCCAGCGAGGCGCCGAACGACAGCACCACGGTCGCGACCAGGATCAGCGGCGAGATCAGGGCCCGCAGCAGGACCATCAGCACGATCATCACGACGATCAGCACCAACGGGATGATCACCTTGTCGTCGTGCAACGAGGCGTTCTCGATGTCGGTGTTGATCGCCGAACCGCCGCCGACGAGAGCGTCCGCGTTCGGCACCTCGTGTACGGCGTCGCGCACGCGATCGACGGTGGCGAACGCCTCCTTGGACGTCGGATCGGACAGCACGTTCGCCTGGATCAGGGCGACGCCGTTCTTGACGATCGGCGGAGCCGGGTCGGCGATCCCGTCGACGCCACGCATCGCCTCCGTGACCGCCTGAGCCTGGTCGGCGTTGGCGACCACCTGGATCGGGGTCGAGGTGTCGGCCAGCCCGTGGTCGACCAGCACCTGTTGCCCCGTGACGGAGTCGAAGTCCTTGGTGTAGGCGTCCTTGGTGGCCAGCCCGTGGGCGTTGAGCTGGGTGATCCCGAGGGCGCACACCGCCAGCACGATCGCGGTGCCGATCCACACGAAGCGCGGCCGCGGTGCGATGCGGGCGCCCACCCGGGCCCAGAAGCCCGTGGCGGTGGGCTCGACCGTGTCGAACTGCGGGCGGCGTGGCCAGAAGATCCAGCGGCCGAAGATCACCAGCAGGGCCGGCAGCAGGGTGGTCATCACCAGCAGGCCGACGCCGATGCCGATCGCGGCCACCGGTCCGAGACCGGCCGTGGAGTTCATGTCCGCGAAGACCAGGCACATCATGCCGAGGATCACGGTCAGCGCACTGGCGATGATCGCCGGCGCCGCGCGGTGCAGCGCGAAGGCCATCGCCTCGTGCCGGTCCTCGTGGCGATGCAGCTCTTCGCGATATCGGGCGACGAGCAGCAATGCGTAGTCGGTGCCCGCGCCGAAGACCAGCACCGTCAGGATGCCGGCACTCTGTCCGTTCACGGTGAGATCGGCGTGCTTGGCGAGGAGATAGATGACCGCCTGGGCGCAGGTGAGCGCCACGCCTGCGGAGATCACCGGCAGCAGCCACAGCAGCGGGCTGCGGTAGGTCAGCAGCAGGATGATCACGACCACCAGGACGGTGCTGTAGAGCAGCTTCCCGTCGATGCCCGCGAAGGCGGCGGCGGAGTCAGCGGCCTGCCCACCCGGACCGGCGACGTACACCTTCGCGCCGTCGAGCTGGGCGATCTCCTTGATCTGGTCCTTGACGTCCGGGAGCTTGTTCCACCCGTTCTTCCCGAAGTTGAAGGTCACCATCCCCTGGGCGACCTGACCGTCCTTCGACACCTGGACCATCTGACTGGGCTGCACCGTGGAGCCGTCCGGCGCCTTGGCCGGGATGGCGCCGTCCAGCTGCTGGATCTGGTCCAGCTGCTTCCCGATCTCGGTCTTGTCGGCCTGGGTGAGACCGGAGGTCTTCTCGTAGACCAGGACCGTTGGGATGTCGTTCTGGTTCTGGAACGGCGCGAGCTTCTCCAGCGCCTTGGTGGACTCAGCGCTCGCCGGCAACCAGGACGACGCCTGGTTGTCCTGGACGTCGGTGAGCTTGCTCGCGACCGACCCGGCCGCCATCACGATGATGATCCAGAACGCGAGCACGACCCATTTCGTGACGCGTCCCGTCAGCTTCCCCGCTATCTGTCTGTGCATGACATCGAGTCCAGCAGAAACCGGTGAGCCACGTCATCGGGGTTTACCCCGAGTTCCCGTGGCGTTGCCGGATCGTGACCGGACCTGAGGTACCTCAGATCGGCCTCACGTGAGCTCGGTCTCGGCGTCCGCCTTCGCTTCCGGCACGGTCATCACGGACACGTCCTTCGAGATCGTCGTGGTGTCCGCCTTCTTCCGCAGGGTGGCCACCGAGACGTGGGGCCAGCTCAGCCCGTTGAAGTCGAGGGTGACGTTCTGGGTGTACTGCAGCTGCAGGAAGTGGCCGCCCTGGGGCTTCTTGACGGTCTCGATCCAGAACGTGGCAGTGACGTGCGAGGCGGACGCGTTCTGGGTCAGGAAGAACGTGTTCGCCGTCCCGATGCTGTGCGGATGGGTGTTCGTGGCCTTGACCCGCAGCACCACCGTGTTCACGACGTTCTGGTGGGAGATGGTGCGCTGCAGCACCAGGTTCGGGTTCTTCACCATCGCCTGGGTGATGTCCGGGACCGTGCTGGCCTTCGCCGGCTGACGGAACTGCGTGTTCTTCGACAGGTCGAGCTCGGGGAAGGACTGCTCGGCCTGGTGGAAGGTGCCCTTGCCGGACGGGTCGCCGATCCCGAACGGGATGATGTCGGTGTCCTCGATGACGGGTGGGCCGGCGATGACCGAGGCCTCTCCCTGCGCGAGCACCGAGGTGCCGTGGGGAATCGTGGCCATCCGCACCACTGTCGGCGGCTTGGCCGGCGCCGTGGTCTTGGGCACCGTGGCCCAGATGCCCGGCTCGAGGTGGATGCCGGCGTCGAGGGTGCTGTCGGAGATCTGCTGCAGGTAGTGCAGCCCGAACATGTTGATGTCCTTCTGGGCGAACCCGCGGTTCGGGATCGCGCCCGGGATCTTCTCGAACTCGAGCGTCTCGGTGGTCAGGTTCAGCTCGAGGAACCGGTCCTGGACGTTGTGGTGCGGGCGCCAGATCGTGTTGAAGCCGTGACCCTGCCAGGTACCGGCCAGTGCCGCGAGCGGACCCAGTGGGTCGTCGATCTCGGTGAAGGGATGGGCCACGGCGTCCTCGATGGCCGGGACCGGTTCGAACCTGAAGTCGTTCTCGAGATGCATCTGGGGGCTCCCCTGGGTGTACGCGCCCGGCCCCGTGCCCGAGCGCTCCTCCCTGAAGAGTCTGGCGGAAGGACCGAGATACCTGCTAGCCGTAGAGGCGGTCGATCACACCTGCGTACTTGGTGTGGACGACCCGGCGCTTGAGCTTGAGCGTCGGTGTCAGCTCCTCGGACTCGGCGGTCCACTCGGTGGGCAGGAGCTCGAACGCCTTCACCTGCTCCGGCCGGGAGAGGTGAGCGTTCGCGCTGTCGACGGCGGCCTGCACCATGGCGCGCATCTCCGGATGGGCAGCCAGCTCGGCGAGGTCGGTGAACTCGATGCCGCGCGCCTTCGCCACCACGGGTGCGACCTCGCCGTCCAGGGTGAGGAGGGCGACGACGTACGGCCGGTCGTCCCCGAAGACGAGGGCGTGTCCCACGACGGGCGACTCCTTGAGCAGGCTCTCGACGTTGGACGGGGCGACGTTCTTGCCGGCCGAGGTGATGATCAGCTCCTTCTTCCGGTCGACGATGCGCAGGAACCCGTCGTCGTCGATCGTGCCGATGTCGCCGCTGTGCACCCAGCCGTCCTCGTCGAGCAGGGTGGACGTCGCGTCGGGTCGGCGGTGGTACCCGGTGGTGGAGATCGGGCCGCGCATCAGCACCTCGCCGTCCTGCGCGATCGCGAGCTCCACGCCGGGCAGAGCCGTCCCGACCGTGCCCAGGCGGAAGGCGCCGGGGCCGCAACCCGTCGCCGCGCCGGTGGTCTCGGTCATCCCGTAGATGTCGTTGATCGCGAGTCCCAGCCCGGCGAAGAAGCGCGCGACCTCGACCGGCATCGGCGCCGAGGCGCTGCCGGCCCAGGTCACCCGGTCGAGCCCGAGCCTGGCCCTGATCGGCGTGAGGACGGCGGCACTCGCGGCGTCGTACCGCTGCTGGAGCTCGGGGCTGGTCGTGCGGCCCACCTCGAGCGACTCGACGTACTCCACGCCGACGGTCATCGCCTGGTCGATGGCGGCCTTGCGGTCCGGGTCGGGCTCCTGGGCGAGCATCCCGGACAGACCGGCGCGGATCTTCTCCCACACGCGCGGGACACCGAAGAACTGAAGTGGCCGGACCTCGACGAGAGCGGGTACCAGCAGGGTCGGGTCCGCGACGAGATGGACGTGCCAGTCCCCGAAGTGGGGAGGGAGGTACATGCTGAGCACGCGCTCGGCGATGTGCGCGTACGGCAGGTAGGAGAGCGTGATGTTGCCGTGCTGCACCCCGTTGCGGCGCAGCGTCGCCTCGCACTCGTAGACCACGTTGGCGTGCGTGAGCACCACGCCCTTGGGGTCGCCGGTCGTCCCCGAGGTGTAGAGGATCGTCGCGGGTTCCTCCGGGCGTACGCCGTGGGTCCGGGCGTCGACGTCGTCGTGCGGCAGCTCGCGACCCTCGGCGACGAGCTCGTCCCACGACACGAAGCGGTCGTCGTCGATGCTCGCGTCGCCGATCCCGACGACGAGTCGGATCGACCCCACGGCCGCCAGTGCCGGGCGCCAGCGCTCGACGTGGTCGGTCGACTCGAGGAACACCACCTGCGGTTGCGCGTGCCCGGCGATGTAGGACACCTGCTCGGGCGAGAGCGTGTTGTAGATCGACATCGGCACCCCACCGGCCAGCAGGGCGGCGTGATCGGCGACGACGTGCTCGATCCGGTTGGTGGCCATGATCGCGACGGGCGCACCTCGCTCGATGCCTTGCGCGACGAGCGCCGCCGCGACGTCTCGACCTGTCTCGTGGAGCTCGGTCCAGGTGACCGTGCGCCAGTCGGCCCGGTCGTCGGCCCGGTCGCTGTAGGCAGGCTCGTCGCCGTAGGCCGCGACGGTCCGCGCCATGAGGTCCAGGACGGTCCGCCCCGCGACGAGCTCCTCGATCTCCCGGCGTTCGTCCGTGACGCTCATGCGGGCCATGGTGGCATCGGGCACCGGGCCGGGGAAGCCAGGCGGACGTCATCCGGAGCGAGCCATCGACGGCTCCGTCTGTATGACGTTGCGTGGCGTCCCGACGTCAGAGCCCGAGGGAGCGGCCGATGATCTCCTTCTGGATCTCCGTGGTGCCGCCGTAGATCGTGCCGACGCGGGAGTTCACGAACGCGCGGGCGACCGGGTACTCGGCCATGTAGCCGTAGCCGCCGTGGAGCTGCAGCGCGCGGTCGACGATCTTGTTCTGGAGCTCGGTGGTCCACCACTTCGCCATCGAGGCGGTCTTCGCGTCGAGCTCGCCGCGGACGTGCCGGGACAGGCAGTCGTCGATGAAGACCCGCGCGATGTGCGCCTCGGTCGCCATCTCGGCGAGCGTGAAGCGCGTGTGCTGGAACGTCCCGATCGGCCGGCCGAACGCCGTGCGCTCCTTGACGTAGGCCAGCGACATGTCGACGAGGTACTCGCACGCGGTCGCCGCGCTCACCGCCATCGAGAGCCGCTCCTGCGCCAGGTTGGTCATCAGCTGGGCGAACCCGGACCCCGCCTCCCCGAGCAGGTTCCCCTTGGGCACCCGCACGTGGTCGAAGAACAGCTCGGCCGTGTCCTGGGCGTGCTGGCCGATCTTGTCGAGGTTGCGGCCGCGCTCGAAGCCCTCCATCCCGCGCTCGACCACGAGCAAGGAGATGCCCTGGTGTCCCGCGTCCGGGTCGGTGCGCGCGACCACGACGACGAGGTCGGCCAGGATGCCGTTGGAGATGAAGGTCTTCTGGCCCGTCAGGACGTAGTGGTCACCCTGGTCGACGGCGCGGGTCGAGATGCCCTGGAGGTCCGACCCGGCACCCGGCTCGGTCATGGCGATCGCCGCGATCGTCGTCCCCGCGCACAGCCCGGGGAACCACCGCTCCTGCTGCTCGAGGGTCGCGCTCTCGACGAGGTACGGCGCGATCATGTCGTTGAACAACGTGAACGCGCAGCCGTAGACGCCGCGCTTGGTCATCTCCTCGCCGACCACGGCGTTGTAGCGGAAGTCGGGCGTCCCGCCTCCGCCGTACTGCTCGGGCAGCTGGAGGCCGAGGAGCCCCTGGGCTCCGGCCTTGGCCCACACCTCACGGTCGACGATGCCGTCCCTCTCCCACTGTTCGTGGTGCGGCACGGCCTCCTTGTCGAGGAACGTCGCGACGGTCTCGCGGAACGCCTCGTGCTCGGGCTCGAAGACGGCACGGCTCATCCCGCCACTGTGACAGTGACACTGTCACCGTGCAAGAGATCCGACGTGGGGGACCGTGCTGACGCCGGACCGTTGGCGCCGTACGCCAGACTGGCCACCCTCGCGGGCGGTGGGACGACGGCCACCGTCAGCACGGGCGCCAACGGCGTCGCCGTCGCACCGGCGATGACGGCGCGGGCGACCGTGGGCACGTTCCTGGCGACGGTGTCGGCCGACGGCGCGAACCCGAAGGCGAGCCGATGGCGGCGCGGTACGGCTTCGGCCTCTTCGCGGACCCGATCAGCAACACCGGGACGACCTCGAGGAACAGCTCCGCCAACACTCCGCTGGTGGTGTCCGGCCTGATGGCCGACGGCTCCAAGATCCCCGACGCCACCGCCAAGCAGCTGATCGCCGACCAGCGGGTGCAGATCCGCTGGCGTGAGGTGGGCTCGACCGGGCCGTGGACGGCGACCACCACGCTCGCGGCGTACGACACCAAGCAGCACGCGTTCACCGCCGACCTGAAGGCGGCGAGAGTCGGCTGGCAGAAGGGCAAGACCTACACGGTCACGATCCGCATCCTGCAGGCGACGAGTGACGTGTAGCCGGCCGGCGAGGATCCTGTCAGCGGGTCGTTCGACATCGGCAGCCGGAGCTTCACGCTCAAGCTCACCTGACGTCGGATGGCCGGGCCGGTTGACGGCCCGGCCGCTCGGACAGATACTTCACCTCATGGTGAAGTATCGGCTGGACGCCGTGGCGAGCGCCGTGGCCTCCGCGCCGCGGCGCAGGATCATCGAGCGGCTGGCCGAGGGCGACGCGTCGATGAGCGACCTGGCCGCCCGACTGGCGGTCACGCTTCCGGCCGTCGACAAGCACCTGCGCGTGCTCGCGGACGCCGGGATGGTGACGAAGCAGAAGACCGGCCGGACCACGTCCGTGCGGCTCGTGCCCGGGAGCCTGGAGGAGCTCGCCACGTGGGCGTTGAGCACGCGCCTGATGTGGTCCCACGCCCTCGACCGCCTCGAGCAGCACCTGGCACCCGACGGCACCGCAGGGGAGACCCCATGACCGAGAGCACGATCACGATCCGCCGCACCGTGTCCTCGGCCCCGGACCGGGTCTTCGCCGCGTGGACCGACGTCGCCCAGCTCGCCCGGTGGTGGTGGCCGCAGCTGGCCGGCACGACGTACGACGTGGACGCCCGTCCGGGCGGCCGGTTCCGGATCCAGAGCCCGGTGATCGGGGCGACGGTCAGCGGCGTCTACACCGAGGTGGACCCGCCACGCCGCCTGGTCTTCACGTGGGTCTGGGAGGACGACGACGAGCCTCAGCCCGCCGTCGAGGACTCGGTCGTCGTGACCTTCGAGCCGACGGACGACGGGACGCTCGTGACGGTCGCCCACACCTCGACGGCACACGTGCCGGAGGGGGGCGCCGAACAGGGCTGGAACGACGTGCTGGACCGGCTCGTGCGGCTCGGCGTCGGGTCAGCCGATCAGTCGACGAGCTCGCGCAGCTGACGGATCGTGCCCACGGGGTCGTCGCTGACCGGCGTCACCTGGAGGTTCGTCACGCCGGCTTCGGCGAACGCGGCGATCCGCTCCTCGACGTACGACGCGGGGCCGACCAGGTTGCCGAGCTCGAGCAGGTCGGCCGGGACCAGCTTCTCGGCGTCCCGCTTGTTGCCCCCCAGGTAGAGGTCCTGGATCTCCCGGGCCTCCTTCTCGTAGCCGTACTGGCACATCAGGTCGTTGTAGAAGTTCTTGCCACGCGCGCCCATGCCACCGACGTACAGCGCGACCATCGGACGGGCGAGGTCGAGCAGAGCCGTGGTCTCGGGACTCTCGCCGATCGCGACCATGCCGCCGGCGGAGATCTCGAGCGGACCGAGGTCCGCCGGGCGCTTGGCCCGACCGCAGGACAGCGACGCGCCCCAGACGTCCCCGGCCTTCTCGGGGACGTAGAGGAACGGCAGCCAGCCGTCGGCGTACTCGGCGACGCCCTCGACGTTCTTCGGCCCCAGGGCCGCGACGTAGATGGGGACGCTCGGCCGCTCGGGCCTGGTGAGCAGCTTGAGCGGCTTGCCCAGGCCGAGGCCCTGATCCCCGGGAAGCGGGAGCGTGAAGATCCCGTCGTTCACGAGCGTCTCGCGCCGCAGCCCGCGGCGGACCAGGTCGACGATCTCCCTGGTCCGGCCCAGCGGTTTGTCGTACGGCACTCCGTGGAAGCCCTCGATCACCTGCGGCCCGCTGGCGCCGAGACCGAGGATGGCGCGACCCTGGCTGACGTTGTCGAGCCCCGCGGCCGTCTGCAGGAGGGCGCCGGGGGTGCGCGAGTAGATGTTGAGGATGGCGCTGCCGATCTCGACGCGCTCCGTCTTCGCTGCCAGGTAGCCCATCAGCGTCGGGGAGTCGAACCCGTACGCCTCGGGCACCCAGATCGTGTCGAGCCCGGCCTGCTCGAGTGCGGCGACCTGGTCGGCCGCGTCGCGCGGGTTGCCGGCGTACATCAGCTGGGTCGAGAGCTTCACGCTCCCGACTGTGACAGAACCACTGTCACGGTCGCAAGGTCAGCGGCCGAGGCCGGACAGCACCTCGGCACGGGGAAGCTCCCTGAGTAGCCGGCCGGGGACCAGGAGCTTGGACCGGCGTACGCCGGAGCCGATGATGGCGGCCGGGATGTCGAGGCAGGCCTCGTCGACGAGCACCCGCCAGGCGGGCGGAAGGCCGACCGGGGTGATCCCGCCGTACTCCATCCCGGACTCCTCGACGGCGCGGTCCACCGACAGGAAGGACGCCTTGCGGACGTCGAGCGTGCGCTTGACCAGGTTGTTCACGTCGGCCCGGGTGTCGGCGCGGACGACGCACGCGGCCAGACGCTCCTCGCCCTCGCGCTTGCCCATGACGACCACGCAGTTCGCTCCGGCGGCCATCGGGACGTCGTACCGCTCGCTCATCGCGGCGGTGTCGGCGTACTCCGGATCGATCTCGACGACCGCGATCTCCGCCGCGCCGGGCCATGCGCCGAGCGCCTCGTGCACCGGTGGTGCCAGAAGCTCCGGGTGTGACAGCACGGGCAGCGACTCCAGTGACCCGATGCGTGGCAGCGGCATGGGCGTCACTGTGGCACGTCGCCGGCCGGCGCCGGCCGGCGGTCTCAGTCGCGCGTGCCGCGCAGCCGTGGCGCGGTCGCGATCAGGCCGGCCGCCCCGGCCGCGACCCACGGGATCGGCAGCAGCCAGCGCAGGTCGTGGGCCTCGAGGACGTCGGACTGGATCAGGGCCCAGTTGACGAAGAGGCCGAGGAACGCGACCCCCATCACCAGGTGCAGGACGTTGACGGGGTGCTTCCCGGCGGCCCAGCTGCGCGGGGGGTCCGCGGGGTCGGTCGGCTCGCCGAACATCTCCGTGGTCTGCTCGCTCTCCGTCGGCTGCTCGTCACTCATGGCTCAGTAGTCCTTCCCGACGTGGACGTCGATACCGCCGACGTGCAGGTCCGTGTCGATGGTCAGCCGGGGCGCATCGGCGGCCCGGGCGTTGTGGAGCGCGGTGACGGAGGTGTCGACTCCGCCGCCGTCGCGGCCGAAGGCGTTGATCCCGCCGATGCCCGTCACCTGGTTGCGCGAGACGACGGTCACGCCGGGAGGCACCCGGACCTCGATGTGGCCGACGTTGCCGGTCACGTGGATCGTGCGCCCGTCGAGGGCCTGCGGGTCGCGCACCTCGGTCAGGTCGAGCCGGATCTCGCCGACGTCCATCGTGTACTCCGGCATCACGGCCGAGGCGGTCGCCGGGATCACGGTCTCGCTGTGGGGGTCCCACTTGTCGGCGATCGTGGTGCCGACGGTGGTGGCCGCGGCGACCAGGCCGACCAGGATGATCCCGCCGGCCCGTCCGAAGAAGGTGCCGACCAGCAGGAACACCGCGCTGAGGCCGAGCACCGTGGCGGGGTACGCCGACGGCGCGACGTCCACGCCGGCCAGGTCGGCGATGCCGAGAGCGCCGAGTGCCACCGCCATCACGGCGAGGGCGAACCAGAAGAGGATCGGCCCCTTCTTCCGGGGGTTCACCGGGCGCGGCTGCTCAGGGACGACGTACGACGCAGGCGGGTAGCCGCCGGAGGCGTACGGCGCGGTGGTTTCGGTGCCCGGGCCGGTCGGGGGCACCGTGGCCGCAGGGTCGGTCGTCGTCACGGGCGTCGCCCCGGGAGCCGCCGGCGGGGGAGCGGCGTACCGGACGTGCGGCGGGTCGCCGCGTCGTGGCAGGAGCGTCGCGAGCAGCGCCGCGACGGCCACCACGACCAGGGAGACGAAGAACAGGCCGCCGTCGCCCCACCATCCGTTCGACACCAGGAGCAGCACCGCCAGGGCCCCGACCATGACGAGCGCGACCGTCCGGCTGCGCCGGTCGAGCTTGATCTTGGCCCAGTCGCGGCCCTCCTCGGGGAGGAGCAGCCAGAGCGCGATGTAGAGGAGGAGACCGACGCCGCCGAAGAAGGTGAGGACCACGAAGGCCACACGCAGGATGACGGGATCGATGTCGAGGTGACGGCCGAGCCCGGCGGCGACGCCGGCGACGCGCCGGTCGGAACGGCTGCGCCGGATCCGGGCGAGGTCGCGGATGTCGTCCCACCCCACACGCGGTCCGGTGTCGCCCGCGTGCGCGGGGTCCGGTCCCGGGGGTGGGCCCGGGGGTGAGGTGTCGGGCGGTGTCGTGGTCATGTCTCCAAGGTGCGCCACCGGCGCGGTGTTCACCATCGGGGGAACCCCTGATCGCGCCCGCGCCCGAGGGGGCGCGGCTCAGGGTACGACCGGGGCTCGCCCTCGTGGTTCGTGCCTCGCCGACCTGCGACGATGGATGAACCATGACGACCACTGCGCCGACGACGCCCGCGCCGCCAGCCGTGCGCAAGGCCACGCGCGACACCCAGCAGCCGATCATCGGCGGGGTCGCGTCCGGCCTGGCGCGCCACCTCGGCGTCCCGGTGATGTGGGTGCGCGCAGGCTTCCTGGTCGCCGCGGTTCTCGGCGGCAGCGGCATCCTCTTCTACGCCGGTCTGTGGCTCGTGCTTCCCGGCGACTCGCTGTACGACCGCAGCGCGCCGGGTCTGGAGAGCGCAGCGCGCCAGGGCCGGCGGCCGGGCCGGATCCGTCGCCTGGCCGACTCCGGGCCGGCCATCGCGCTGGTGGCGCTCGGTCTCGGCATGGTGCTCACGGCGGAGGCGATCTTCGGGAACGGCGTCGTCATCTGGGCGCTCGTGCTGGCGGTGCTCGGCTTCGGTCTGCTCTGGCGCCAGGCGGACGAGGCGCAGCGCTCTCGCTGGCTCGACCAGTCCGAGAAGCTCAACCCGGTCCGGGCCGTCTTCGGCACCGGCGGCTGGGCGGCGTACCTCCGGGTGATCGCGGGCTTCGTCCTCGTGGTCTCGGCGGTGGCCCTGTTCGCCGTCCGCCACGGCCGGGTCAGCGACGTGTACGACGTGCTGATCTCGGCCACGATCGGCGTCGTCGGCCTCGGCATCACCCTGGGTCCGTGGATCTGGCGGCTCACCAACGACCTCGCGGCCGAGCGCGCGGAGCGCGTGCGCACCCAGGAGAGGGCCGATCTCGCCGCCCACCTTCACGACTCGGTCCTGCAGACCCTGGCCCTGATCCAGAAGAACGCGAGCGACGCACCGACGGTCGCGCGTCTCGCGCGCTCCCAGGAGCGCGACCTCCGGGCCTGGCTGTTCGACGCCACGCCGGCCGGCGATCGCACGCTCGCGGGTGCCCTGCGCGAGGTGGTCCGCGAGATCGAGGACACCTACGGCGTGGACGTCGAGCTGGTCACGGTCGGCGACCTCGATCTCGACGAGCCCTTGGCGCCGATCGTCGCCGCGGCCCGCGAGGCCGCCACCAACGCCGCCAAGCATGCGGGGACGACGGTCGTCGACATCTATGCCGAGGTCTCACCCGACCACGTCGAGGTGTTCGTCCGCGACCGGGGCCGCGGGTTCGACCCACAGGCCGTGCCGGCCGACCGCCAAGGCGTCCGCAACAGCATTCTCGACCGGATGACCCGCCACGGCGGCACCGCCGAGATCCGATCCACGGCCGAGACCGGAACCGAGGTGCGGCTGAAGCTGCCACGACAGGAGAGCAGAACGTGAGCCAGCCGGGCACTGTCAGGGTCCTGATCGTCGACGACCACGCGATGTTCCGAGCCGGCGTCCGCGCCGAGCTCGGGACGGCGGTCGACGTCGTGGCCGAGGCCGCCGACGTCGACGAGGCGGTGGCGGCGATCGCCGAGCATCAGCCCGACGTCGTCCTGCTCGACGTGCACCTGCCGGGCGGCGGGGGAGCCGAGGTGATGCGCCGGCTGTCTCCGGCGGTCGCCGTCGACGGCCCACGGTTCCTCGCGCTGTCGGTCTCCGACGCGGCCGAGGACGTGATCGGGACGATCCGGGCCGGCGCGCGCGGCTACGTCACCAAGACCATCACCGGTCCGGAGCTGGTCGACGCCATCCGCCGGGTCTCCGAGGGGGACGCCGTGTTCTCGCCGCGCCTCGCTGGCTTCGTGCTCGACGCCTTCGCCGGCACGATCGAGATCTCCGCCGTGGACGAGGATCTCGACCGTCTGACCGAGCGTGAGCGCGAGGTGATGCGGCTCATCGCACGCGGGTACGCCTACAAGGAGGTGGCCCGCGAGCTCTTCATCTCGATCAAGACGGTCGAGACCCACATGTCCAGCGTGCTGCGGAAGCTCCAGCTGTCATCTCGGCACGAGCTGACACGCTGGGCCTCCGACCGCCGCCTGCTGTGACTCTCGCGTGAGTCCCGCCGGCGGCTACTTCGTGACGACGACCTTTCCGACCATGCCCAGCTGACTGTGCAGCAGGCAGATGTAGGAGTAGGTGCCGACCTTGTTGAAGGTGACGGTGAACTTGCCGTGCGGCGGGATGATGCTCGAGCTCAGGTCGCCGCCCTTGTAGTTGGCCGGGTTGCCGTACGCGTCGAGGATGCCCGGACCGGCATGTGGGATCCCGAACGTCACGGTGTGGGGGGCGCCCATCGACATGTTGTTGACGAACGTCACCTTCTGGCCCTTGTGGACCACGACCTTGCCGTTGACGAAGCGCATGACCATGGCCACTCCGTCGTCCGCGCCGGTGATCACCCGGTGGTTGGTGGCCGCGGCCTTGGCCTGCGCCCGCAGCGCCCGACCGTCGGTCACGATCGCACCGGCCAGCCACGCGGCGTCAGCATCGACGTCGTCCTGCGAGGCGGGGTACGGGGCGCCCGCCTCCTGCACGTGAACGATGCCGCGCATCATCTTGCCGTGCACCAGGCAGTAGTAGGTGAAGTTGCCTGCGTCCGGGAACGACAGGGTGTAGCTGGTCGCGATGGTCGCCGTGGGCGGAAGGGCGTTGATCGAGGGCAGCGTCGTGAGCACCCCGGAGTTGAAGTACGACGCTCCGTCCATCGCATCCGGGCCCTGCACGGCGTTCTGCTGCGGATCGCCGGGGTTGAACTCGGTCAAGGTGTCCTGCGGCACGCCGCCGCCGAAGAACGTCACGGTGTGGGGCTCGGTGCTGTTGGCCTTCCAGGTCACGCTGTCCCCGGCGTCGATGGTGATGTCGCCGGGCAGGAACCTCTCACCCTGGATGGCGCTGCCGCCGGCCTGGTTGCCCACGAGCACGGTCCACGTCACCGGCGAGGGGATCGCGTTCGCCGAGCTGGCGGCGGCGCCCAGCGCCACCGGTGTGAGAAGGGCCAGGACTGCTATCAGTACCCGGCCCGGAGTCGAGAGC
Source organism: Nocardioides sp. (assembly GCA_036270075.1). Lineage (GTDB taxonomy): Bacteria > Actinomycetota > Actinomycetes > Propionibacteriales > Nocardioidaceae > Nocardioides. The sequence continues at coordinate 4,657 of DATBDF010000321.1, read as the reverse complement.
TTCTTGATCCGCATGCGCGTCCCCCTGGGTCATCGCTCGACGGCGCGACCGCGTCGGCGAAAGTGGCTGACAGATCGGGTCGCGCCCTGGTGCCCCAGATAGTCTCCTGCCCCAGAAGCAACGGCTATGGCCCAGAAGGAGCAGGGGTGCCGACGTCGAGCGCCGCCCGCGGCCGAGCGGCCCTGGGGGTGCCGGGCCGTAGGCTGGACCAGAGATGAGCGACACCCTTCCGGTCATCGGCCTGCCGCTGCCCCCCGACTCCGAGAAGAAGCCGGAGCGCCACCAGGGGCCCAGCGCCGACGACCTCCTCGCCGGGCTGAACGAGCCGCAGCGGGCTGCCGTCGTCCACGAGGGTCCGCCCCTGCTCGTCGTCGCGGGCGCGGGATCGGGCAAGACGCGGGTGCTCACGCGTCGGATCGCCTGGATCGTGTCCCAGCGCAAGGCCCATCCCGGCTCGATCCTGGCGATCACCTTCACCAACAAGGCCGCCGCCGAGATGAAGGAGCGCGTGGAGGCGCTGGTCGGTCCGCGGGCGCGACTGATGTGGGTGTCGACCTTCCACTCCGCCTGCGTCCGCATCCTGCGCAAGGAGATCGACAAGCTCGGTTTCAAGTCGAGCTTCACCATCTACGACGCGGCGGACTCCAAGCGGCTGATGACGATGGTGACCAACGATCTCGACCTGGACCCACGGCGCTACCAGCCGGGGGCCGTCCTGCACTGGGTGTCGTCGCACAAGAACGAGCTCCGGGGGCCGGACGAGGTCGCCGCCGACGCGCGCAACAAGTTCGAGGAGGCGTACGCCGCGGCGTACACCCGCTACCAGCAACGCCTGCGCGAGGCCAACGCCCTCGACTTCGACGACATCCTGACCATGACCGTCGACCTGATGGCGACCTTCCCGGAGGTGCGCGAGACCTACCGGCGGCGCTTCCGGCACGTGCTGGTCGACGAGTACCAGGACACCAACCATGCGCAGTACGCCCTGATCCACCAGCTCTGCGCCGACTCCCTCGAGGAGTCGCTCGACGAGAGCCCGGCCGAACGCGTGCCGCCGGCCGAGCTGATGGTCGTCGGCGACGCCGACCAGTCGATCTACGCGTTCCGCGGCGCGAACATCCGCAACATCTTGGACTTCGAGCAGGACTTCCCCGACGCGACGTCGATCCTGCTCGAGCAGAACTACCGCTCGACGCAGACCATCCTCAACGCAGCCAACGCCGTGATCGGGCACAACCGTGGGCGCAAGCCGAAGAACCTGTGGTCCGACGCCGGTGCGGGCGCCAAGATCATCGGCTACGTCGCGGACGACGAGCGCGACGAGGCCCGGTTCGTCTCGGGCGAGATCGACACCCTCACCGACGCCGGGTCGCGTCCCGGCGACGTCGCGGTCTTCTACCGCACCAACGCCCAGTCACGTGTGTTCGAGGAGGTCTTCATCCGGCTCGGCATGCCCTACCGGGTCGTCGGCGGCGTGCGGTTCTACGAGCGGCGCGAGGTCCGCGATGCACTCGCCTACCTGCGGATGCTGGTCAACCCGGACGACGAGGTGTCGCTGCGCCGCATCGTGAACACCCCGAAGCGCGGCATCGGTGACCGGGCGCTGGAGTGCGTCACGTCGTTCGCCCAGCGCGAGCGGGTCACCTTCTGGGAGGGGCTGCGTCGGGCGGGGGAGGCGCCGGGCCTGGTCAACCGGTCCCTGGTCGCGATCCAGGGGTTCGTGGCGCTGGTCGAGGAGCTCCAGTCGATGGTCGACGCCGGCGAGCGGGCCGACGTGATCCTCGAGTCCGTGCTCGCGAGGTCGGGCTACCTCGATGAGCTCGAAGCCTCTGACGACCCTCAGGACGGCACCCGGCTGGAGAACCTCGCCGAGCTCGTCGCCGTCGCGCGCGAGTTCTCCGACGATCCTCAGGCCGGTCCGTCCGCCGACCCCGCCGACGTCGACGCCGGAGCGGTCACCCCCGGTCTGTCGGACTTCCTGGAGCGGGTGGCGCTGGTGGCCGACACCGACCAGATCCCCGACGCCCCCGACCCCGACAGCCCCGACGACGGTGGCATGGTCACGCTGATGACCCTGCACACCGCGAAGGGCCTGGAGTTCCCGACCGTGTTCCTGACCGGGCTCGAGGACGGCGTGTTCCCCCACTCGCGCAGCCTCGACGACGGCGCCGAGCTCGAGGAGGAACGCCGCCTCGCGTACGTCGGCGTGACCCGGGCCCGCGAACGGCTCTACCTGTCGCGAGCACTCGTGCGGTCGGCCTGGGGAGCGCCGGCACACAACCCCGCGTCGAGGTTCCTGGGGGAGGTGCCCGACGAGCTGGTCGACTGGCGACGCACCGAGGCCGACCAGGTCCACTGGCAGCGTCCCGACCTGTCCCGGACGACCGGCTTCGGTCAGCCGACCGCCGCCGGACGCCGTAACTTCAGCGCCGCCGCCGCGCGGGCGGATGCTGCGGCAAAGTCCAAGCCGGCCCGCGAGGTGCCGTCGTTGTCACCCGGCGACCGGGTCGCCCACGACACGTTCGGGCTGGGGACCGTGGTGACCGTCGAGGGGGTCGCGGAGAAGGCCGTCGCGTCCATCGACTTCGGCTCCGAGGGCGTCAAGCGGCTGCTGCTGCGCTACGCACCCGTCGACAAGCTCTGACCCCTGCGCGGAGGTGGCGCGGAGGTCACGGCTGCAGGCCGTGCACCTGCAGCGCGGTGAAGGGGTCGACCGGGTCACCGCCGCCCGGGTGCACCTCGAGGTGGAGGTGGGGCCCGGTCACGTTGCCGGTGGAGCCGACGTACCCGATGACCTGCCCGGGCTTCACGGTCGCGCCCACCGAGGTGCCGAAGGTGTTCTGGTGGCAGTACCAGAGCTCGGTGCCGTCGGCCAGCGTCTCGATCGTGCGGTTGCCGTAGGCGCCTGAGTAGCCGACCTCGGTGATGGTGCCGCCGGCGACCGCCATGATCGGCGTTCCGGTGGGGGCGGCGAAGTCGAGGCCGGTGTGGAAGTGGGACCACAGCGAGCTGTAGTCACCGAACCGGGCGGTCAGGTGGTAGACGCCGGGGGTGACCGGCAGCACCCACTGGTGCAGCTTGATCTCCGCGGCTTGCTTCTCGGCCTTCCCGGCGAGCACCGAGAGCGCGGCGTCGCGCTCCTTGGCCTGGGCGTCGGCGGCGGCCTGGAGGCTGTCGCCGTTGGCGGAGAGGGCCTGGCGGTCGGAGTCACGGCTGACGCTCGTGCCGCGACCCCCTAGCAGGCTGGCCGAGCCGACCGCGCTGGTGCCGGACAGAGCGCTGGCGGGCGAGATGCGGCCGTCGGCCTGCGCACCGGCCAGGCCGGGATGGACGGCCTGGAGAGCGCCGCCGGCGGAGATCGCCAGCACGGCGACACCCGCGAGCAGAGGCAGGCTCGGGATCCGGGGACGCCGGGTGGCCGCGCGCCGACCGCTGGCACGGGGTGGCTTGGGCGGTTGCCCACGTCCGGCTGTGCGTGAGGCCGTGCGTCCGACGGGCTCGGAGGGGGCGTCGGTGGTCAGCTCCGGGTGGGCGGCGAGCACCGGCTCGATCAGGTCCACCGCGTCGACCAGCACGTCCGCGGGCTCGGGAACCGTCTCCTGGGCGACCGTCTCCTGGGCGACCGTCCCCTCGGTGAGCAGCTCCTCGACGACGGGTACCTCGACGACCGGTTGCTCGACGACCGGCTCGTCGACGACGAACTCCTCGCGGGCCAGCTGGTCCAGCAGCTGTCCGACCAGCTCGTCGACATCCGGCTTCTTCCGGATCGGCATCTCGACGGCCAGGTCCTCGACGGCCAGGTCCTGGACGACGAGATCTCCGACGACCGGCGCTTCCGGGCTCGGCGCGACCAGCAGCGGTGCCCGGGTCGGCAGCGTCATCGGCTCGGCGCCGCAGTCCGGCGCGGGCACCTGTCGGACGACCGGCTCGCCGTCGCGGGGCTCGATGGTGCGCTCGGCGGTGGGCTCGGTGACGGTGGGCTCGATGATCAGCCCGGCCGGACGCGCGACCCGGCGTCCGACGTAGCTCTCGAGCGCAGGCGCCGTGGTGGGTCGCAGCAGGTGCCCGACCACGTCCTCGGGTTCGCCGAGCCCGGTGAGCTCGGGGTCGAGGGCGATCCGACGCCCGGCCGGGAGCACGGCATCCGCCGTCGTGCGGGCCGTGACCACGGGGTTGCGGCCGGCGACCCGGCGCCCGGCGTACGGCAAGGCCTCGGCGCCACGCAGGGCCTCGGCGGGCATGGGCGCGACCTGGGCGACTCTGCGGCCGGCGTAGGGCAGCGACGTGCGCGGCTCGACGACATCGCGTGCCGCGCGTCTCCCGCTCACCTCGTTCGACTCCGCCGGGCTCGCCGACGGCGAGGGGGGTGCGGCGAAGGTGGTGGCCGTCGAGCCGGTGGGACCGGCGCGGTGGTCACCCATGAACAGGCTCCAGTGGGGGTCGAGGGACGGGGGGACAGGCGAGCAACGACAGTAACGGATAGGTCACGGGGGGTGAAATCCCCCTGCCGATGACGGTGAACGAACGTCGCCACCGGGCATCGGTCCGCGGTGCCGCCCCCGCTCGCCGGGGCGGGCACGGCCACCTCGGTTACGCTGCGCCCATGGCGACCCCGTCCCCCCGGCTCCGGATCGTCGTGGCCAAACCCGGCCTCGAC
>DATBDF010000320.1:0-7750 GCA_036270075.1 Nocardioides sp. | reverse complement strand
GCGCCCCAGACGTAGGGGTCGCCGATCTGGCTGCGGGCGAACGCGATCGCGCGGGCCGCGCTCGAGGCCGGAGCGGGCGGAGCGGCGGGCGGGTGCGGGGCGCTGGTCGGTCCGGACGACGGCGCCGGGTCGCTCGGCTGCGACGGTGACGGGTCGGAGCCCTGGTTCTGGCTCTGCTGTGCCTGCTGGCGCGCCCGCTGCCGCGCGGCACGCTCGGCGGCCTCGCGAGCAGCCTCCCGTGCGGCCTTCCGCGCTGCGGCACGTTGCGCCGCCAGGCGCGCAGCACGCTCGATCCCTGCCTGACGCTGCTCCGCCAACGAGACGCTGATGTGCTGGAGCTTCGCCAGGCGGTGGATGAGCTGCGTCTTCTCGGCCGCGATCTCCTGGCTCGCCTCGTCGGCGGCGGCGGCGGCCGATGCCGCGGCGTCCCGCGCCTGCTTCGCCTTGGCGGCCAGTCCCTCGGCCTTCGTCCGGGCGGACTCCGCCTGGTCGCGAGCCACACCGGCCAGCGTCGAGGACGCCGAGTAGGAGTCGTAGGTGTGGTCCATGGCGCTCTGGGCGTTCTGCAGCGTGGACATCTTGCTGACCACCGAGTCCAGCCCGTTGCTTCCCTGCAGGGCGGAGAGTGGGCTGAGCGAGGGTCCCATCTCGTACGACGTGACCACGGTCGCGGCGTACGCATGTCGCTGGTGCCGTGCATCGGCCGACGCGATGCGGGCGTGCTTCTCGGCCGCGCGTGCGTCGCGCTGCGCCTGCTGGAGCTCCCACCTGGCGCCGTTGTAGCGCTCCGCCGCCTGCTCGGCGGTGACCGCGGCGGCCTGGGCGTCGAGGTCGGCCTGGACCAGCTGCGCCTTGATCCCCGCGACGTCGTCGGCGGCCTGGGACACCCGGTGCCGCGCGTCGCGCACCTGATGCTTGCTCGGGTACACGTGGTCGCCGCCCGAGGGGGCAGCCGACGCGGCGGCGAATCCCCCGAGGCCCGTGACCAGGGAGAGGGCGAGGGCGGTGACGCCGACTCGGTGCACGGGTGGTTCCTCCTGGGCTTCGGCGATCAGCGAGTGACGGATGAGGCCTCGGGTGACTTCTTCTCCACCTGTGGCACCGCCAAGCACGCTAATGCGCTCACGTCACAAAAGGAACAACTTTCACAATATTCTCTGAAGTCACCGGCGTGTCGCCTTGACGAACTACAAGGTTGTAACTCGCTCGCGCTGCGGCGTCTCCACCCAGAACCGGGTCAGCGTCTGCCCGCTGGCCCACGCTCCGACGTAGAAGGAGACCAGCGCGATCGCGACCCCGGCGATGTCGTCGGCGACGTAGTGCCAGCCGAAGTAGAGGGTGGCCACCGAGGTGACCGAGGTGTTGACCCAGAACACGATCTTCAGCCACCGCAGGGTCGTCGTGTACTGGATCATCAGCGCCACCAGCAACGTGATGGCCACGTGCAGGCTGGCGAAGCCCGCGACACCGCTCAGGGTGTTGGTGATGTCGAGCAGCGAGGGTGCGCTGGTGTTGACCGCCCAGACCCGGCTGTTGGCCAGCGAGTTCATCAGGTGGCCGGCGCTGGTGTCGTTGATCGTCTGGTAGAGCCACGGGTGGTAGAAGCCCGGACCGAGCGTGGGCAGCGCGTAGTAGGAGGCCGTGCCGAGGGTCCAGGCGATGCACTGCGAGGTCGCGAACCAGTAGCCGAACGAGATGTTGCGCGACCAGACCAACCAGACCGCCAGGGCGAACGGCACCAACGGCAGGAACCACAGGTAGACGCCGGAGAGCACCTCGGCCGACAGTCCGTCGCCGAGCACGTTGTGGAGCACGATGGCAGGCTCGTGGCCGAGGAAGAGCGCCCGGTCGATGCTGAACAGCTCGCGGTCGAACTTGTGGTCCTTGCCCTCGATGAAGGGCAGCATGGACTTCAGGTTCCGGTAGCTGACGTAGGTGACGTAGAAGCACAGGATCCCGCTGACGACGAGCGTGATGCGCTCCTTGGTCCAGTGGTCCCGCAACCGCTCGCGGAAGACGCCGGGCATGCGCTTGGGGTTGAACCTCGCGACCCACAGCGTCCGTGGCACGAGGTCGATGCCGAATCCGAGCGCCAGCACGGTGGGTAGGCGCAGGTACGACGGTCCGATGAACCCGTCGGGGTCGACCAGCTTGGCGTCGAAGACGATCGAGGCGGTGACGGCCAGCAGCCCCATGCCCACGGCGATCGACACCATGAGGATGTGGGCACGGCGGAACACGCCGGTCAGTCTAGAGCGCCCTCAGCGTGCCCCGATCCGCCCGGAAGGGGAGCCATCCTGGCCGGCTCGAGGCGCAGCCGGACGGGGTCGCCGGCGGCCAGGCGCAGGTCGAGTGAGGCGACCGCGTCGAGCATGCCGAGGTCGGTCCGGCAGACCAGCCGGAGCTGTCCGGGAGTGGTCCTGACGTCGACGACCTCCCCGGACACCACACCGTCGTCCGCGACCGACAGGGCGGAGCGACGTACGGCGAGCGCCGGGGCGTCGGGGAGCCCCGCGGCGGCGAGCAGCTTCGCGGCCGCGTCGCCCTCGACCACGCGGGCGTAGCCGAGGAACAGGGCCGTCTCCGGGTCAGCGGGGGCCCGCCACACCTCGGCGATGGGCCCCGACTGCACGATCCGTCCCGCGCGCATCACGGCGAGGTCGTCGGCGACCGCGAAGGCCTCCTCGTGGTCGTGGGTCACCATCAGCGAGGTGGTCCCGGACTCGACCAGGATGCGGCGGAGGTCCTCCGCGAGGCGCTGGCGCAGCCCCGCGTCCAGGGCGCTGAGTGGCTCGTCGAGGAGCAGCAGGCGGGGGGCTGCGGCCAGGGCACGGGCCAGTGCCACGCGCTGGCGTTCACCTCCGGACAGGGTCGTCGGCAAGCGGTCGGCGAAGCCGGACAAGCCGACCAGCTCGAGGAGCTCCGCGACCCGCGCGGCGGCGGCGGCGCGCGGCGTACGCCGGAGGCGGAGGGGGTAGGCGACGTTCCGGCCCACGCTCAGCTGGGGGAACAGCTGACCGTCCTGGAACATCAGTGCGAACCCACGCCGGTGGGTGGGGGTCCTGGAGAGGTCGTCGTCGTGCCACCACACGCGACCGCCGGCGGGCTCGAGCCCGGCGACGGCACGGAGCAGGGTCGACTTCCCGGAGCCCGACGGCCCGAGGACGGCGAGGACGCGGCCGTCGCCGACGTCGAGGTCCGCGTCGACGACGGCGGGCGCGCCGTCGTAGGACACCGACAGACCGCGGACGGAGAGCGCGGTCATCAGAAGGACCCCACGGAGGGGACGCGCAGGCGCTCGACGACCAGCATCACCGCGGCGGTGGTGGCGCCCAGCACCACGGAGCCGGCGAGGGCCATGCCGTAGTTGAGGTCGCCGGGGTGACCGATCAGCCGGTAGATCACCACCGGCAGGGTCGGTCGGTCGTCGCGCACCAGGAACGACGTCGCACCGAACTCACCGAGCGAGCACGCGAACGCGAAGCCGGCGGCGGCGAGCAGGGGCTTGAACATCACGGGCAGGTCCACCACGAGCAGCGCGCGGAACGGCGACGCTCCCAACGTGGCCGCTGCCTGACGCAGCCGGTCGTCGATGCCCGACAGCACCGGCACCAGCACCCGGACGACGAGCGGCAGGGCGACGAGCGCCTGGGCGACCGGGATCAGCAGCGGTGAGTCACGCAGGTCCAGCGGCGGACGGCCGAGGGTGATCAGGAAGCCGAAGCCGAGGGTCACCGCCGACACTCCGAGCGGGAGCATGAACAACCCGTCGAGCGCGCCACGCACCTGGCGCTCGGGAGCCGTGCGCGACCGCCGCGTGACGACCGCCGCGACCGCGAGGCCGAGCAGGAGTGACATCCAGGTCGCGTCGACGGCGATGCGCATGGAGTTCGCCACCGCGTCGCTGGCCGGGACCAGCAGCGCCTGGTGCGAGCCGGGTGTCTGCAGCGCGCGGTAGTTGGCCAGGCTCCAGGTGCCGTCGACGCGGAGCGAGGCCACCACGAGAGAGGCCAGCGGGAGGACCACCAGCACCAGGAGTACGGCGGTCGCCAGCAGGGCCGGCACGTCGCCGGGTCCGGGCCGGCGCAGCCGCGCGCGGGAGCGGGCCACCGTCGCGTCCGGCGTACGACGGGCGCGCGCGGCCGCGACGAGCAGAAGGGTCACCACCAGCAGCTGGAGCACCGACAGCGCGGCCGCCGCCTGGAGGTCGAGGAGGTTCGTGGTGAGCAGGTAGATCTGCGTCTCGACGCTGGAGTACCGCAGCCCGCCGAGCGTCAGCACGATGCCGAACGCCGTGGCACAGAAGAGGAACACCACGGTGGACGCCGACACGATCGCGGGGCGCAGGGCGGGCAGGGTGACGTCGCGCAGCACGTGCCGCGGCGAAGCGCCCAGGGCGGCGGCGGCCTCCGCGGGCCGCGGGTCGAGTGACTCCCAGGCACCGCCCACGATCCGGATGACGACCGCGGTGTTGAAGAACACCAGGCCGGCGACGATCGCGATCGGACTTCCGTCGACGCCGAGGAAGCCCAGCGGTCCGTTGACGCCGATCACGAGCTCGAAAGCGACTCCGACGACCACGGTCGGCAGCACGAAGGGGATCACCAGGACCGCGCGGAACCACGTGCGGCCGGGGATCGCGAGGCGGTGCAGGACGTACGCCGCGGGCAGGCCGAGGGCACCGGCCACCAGGGTCGCGACGGTCGAGGTCCAGACCGTGAACCAGACGGCCCGCTGGATCTCGGGGCGCCGGAGCACGTCGAGGACGCCGCCGATGTCGAGATGTCCCTCCTGGACGAAGCCCCGGCCGACCATGCCGCTGACCGGCAGCACGAAGAAGACGCCGAGCACCGCCAGCGGGACGACGGCGGTCGCGGCGAGGGTGGCGAACCGGCGGGTCTGGGTCATCGGAGGGGTCTGGGTCATCGGCGGGTCATCGGCTGACGATGTCGCTCCACTCGCGCAGCCACGCGTCGCGATGGGCGGAGATGTCGGCCGGGCTCACGGCGTACGGGTGCCGTGGCTGCACCGCGAACCTCGCCCAGGCGGTCGGGAGCGGGGTGCCCTGGCGCACCGGGAAGACGTACATGGCGTCGGGCAGCGCCTTCTGCACCGTGGGACTGAGGAGGAACTCCACGAACGCCTTCGCGCCCTCCGGGTTGGCGGCTCCGGTGAGGACACCGGCGTACTCGATCTGCCGGAAGCAGGTGTCGAGCAGGGCCTTGGTCGTCGACGACGAGCCCCCCTTCGGCACCGTGAACGCCGGCGACGAGTCGTACGACACGACGATCGGGTCGTGGCCGTGGCCGCCACCCTGGGTGAACTCGGTCTCGTAGGCCTGGGTCCAGCCCTCGGTGATGGTGGCGCCGTTGGCGACGAGCTTCTGCCACCACGCGGACCAGCCGTCGCCGTACCTGCCGATCGTGCCCAGGAGGAACGCGAGCCCGGTCGAGCTGGTGGTCGCACCCGGCACCGCGATCAATCCGTCGTACGCCGGCTTCACGAGGTCGTCGAGGCTCTGCGGTGGCGCGACGTGGTGGTCGGCGAACCAACCGGTGTCGATGTTCACGCAGACGTTGCCGTTGTCGATCGGTGCCAGCCGCCCGTCGTCGCCGGGTACGACGTACTGCTCGGCCCCGGGCGGAAGGGGGACGTCGGACTTCGCGAAGACGTCGGCGTCGAGCGCCCGGCTCGCGAAGGTGTTGTCGACCCCGAACGCGACATCACCGGTCGGGTCGTCCTGGGTGAGCACGAGCTTGTTCGTCAGGGTGCCCCCGTCACCGGCGGCGTGGACGAGGAGGTGGTATCCGGACTGCTGGTCGAAACGCGCGATCAGGGACTTCGGGAGCGCGAACGAGTCGTGGGTGACCAGGACGACGTCCTTGCCGGACTCGGGCTTCTCGCTGGCGCCCACCAAGGAGCAGCCGGACAGGGCCACGCCCAGGATGGTGGCGACCAGCACGCCCTGCGCGCGCGCGTGTCGATGGACGGGTGCCATGGCGCTGACTCCCTTCGCCGGTGCTAACCGGATCAGGTTCGGAGGGTCTGCGGGTCCGCCGCACTCTCAGCCCCGGCTCGGGGCTCCCCTGTCTTGTGCCGTCCACTCTACGACGCGGCGACCAGGCCCCTGCGCCGCGTCACTGGGTCGGGCGCGGGACGGTCGCCAACCAGGCCTGGCCCACGCGGTCGTCGTCGGTCAGCAGGAGCACCTGGCTGCCGTGGGAGGCGACGGTTGCGGTGCGGTCGCCGTCCACCGACACCTCGACCGGCATCGGCTGGTCGCGTCCCATCCAGAGCCGGAAGCGAGCCCCGTCGCTGTAGGTGGCTGCGACCAGGCCGCCCGCCGCGGCCAGCCCGGACACGTACCGCGCGGCCGTTCCTTCCGGGTCGGTCGTGCCGAACGTCTCCGCCACCCTCCACGCCCCGTGGCTCAGCGTCCACAGCCCGAACCCCCGGTCGAGGAGTCCGGCGGCGTCGGGACCCACCGGCGTCGCGACGAGCCGGTCCGCCGTGGAGACCGACGACCCGCCCGGAAGCTCGAGCCGGGTCCATGGCCCGTCACCATCACCGGTCCACGTCACGCCGCGCAGGCGACCGGACTCCTCGGTCACGTCGCCGGCCACCATCCAGCCGTCGCCGAACGGCAGGGCGTCGTTCGCCTGCGTCCGGATGCGCGAGGTGCTCGTCAATCCGGGGGCGCCGTCGTACAAGCGGAACGACGCGCCCGTCCTCGACTGCCAGATCGCGGCTCCGCTCGTCCGGGATCCCGTGACCGCGTACCCGTCGGGACCACCGTCGAGACCGGCGACGCCGACCGACTCGGTCCCGCCGAACAGTACGTACGGCGCGGACACCGCAGCCAGCGAGCCGTCCGGGCGTTGCCGCCAGGTCGCCGTCCTCGGCATGCCGTGGGCGCCGCCGGACTTGGCGCCCAGCAGCGCCAGCCGCCCGTGGCTGCACGCGACCGAGGTCAGGATCTCGCGGGCCGTGTAGAAGTCCGACCCCGGATGCAACGTCAGGGTCCGCCAGGTCCGGGCGTCCGTGCTGACCCAGACCGCGGGACGGGTTCGGCTGCCGGCATCGGCGGTGGCCCCGACGACGACCCACTGCCCGTCGCACCAGGTCGCGGCCCGCACCACTGCCCGCTGGCCGGCCGGCGCGGGCAGTCCCGACCCGTGCCAGGAGAGCCGGGGCCAGGGTGACGCGGTGGTGTGGCCCTGGCTGCACGCCCCCACCCCACTGGCCACGAGTCCTGCTCCGAGCGTCGCGACCACGGCCCGACGCACCCACACGTCGTCGAGGCTAGTGCCGCCTGCGACAGGATGTGCGGGTGCAGGGGATCGCGTCGTACGTCGGGTTCGGCGTCGGCCTCCTGACGCTCACCGGGCTCACGGTGGCGCTGGGGCGCTGGGCCCGTATCGGTCTCGGCTGGTTCCCGCTCGTGGTCGTGGTCCGTGCGTCGGTCCAGCTGGCCGTGATCGCCCTGCTGCTGCGTGGCATCCTCGCGGTTCCGTGGACGGTGGCGGCATTCATCCTGCTGATGCTGACGACCGCCTCGTGGACGTCGGCCCGGCGCATCCAGGGGCTGTGGCACGGGCGCCGGATCGCGGTCACGGGCGTGCTCGTCGGAGCGGGCGCCGCTCTCGTCGTGATCTTCGCCTTGCGCCTGGTCGACCTGGACGTGCGGGACCTGGTCGCGGTGTCCGGGATCGTGATCGGCAACAGCATGAGTGCGGCCACTCTCTCCGGG
>DATBDF010000319.1:0-19747 GCA_036270075.1 Nocardioides sp. | reverse complement strand
TGGGCGCGGTGATGCTGCTGTTCGGGCTCGCCGGCGTGATCGGGGCGACCGCCGCCGGCTGGGCGGTGGCGCGCAACGGACTGCGTCCGGTACGCCGCCTCACCCGCAACGTCGAGCGCATCGCCCGGACCGAGGACCTGCAACCCCTCCCGATCGAGGGCGACGACGAGGTGGCGCGACTGGCGACGGCGTTCAACGACATGCTCGTGACCGTCTCTGCGTCGCGTGACCGACAACGGCGGCTGGTCGCCGATGCCAGTCACGAGCTGCGGACACCGCTCACCTCCCTGCGGACCAACCTCGACCTGCTGCTGCAGGCCGATGCGTCCGGCGGCCTCGACGATGCGGCTCGGGCCGAGCTGCTCGAGGACGTCCGGGGGCAGATCGAGGAGATGTCCAACCTCGTCGGCGACCTCGTCGAGCTGGCGCGCGACGAGCCCTTGCGCACCGTCGTGGAGCAGGTCGACCTGGCGGAGGTGGTCGACCGCGCCGTCGCCCGCGCCCGCCGTCGCGGCACCGGCCTGACCTTCGACGTCGACACCGAGCCCTGGTGGGTCACCGGCGAGTCGGCGTCCCTCGAACGTGCGGTGACGAACCTGCTCGACAACGCAGTGAAGTGGAGCCCGCCGGGCGGGACCGTCCGGATCCGGCTCAACCACGGGACTCTCACCGTCGACGACGAAGGGCCGGGCATCGCACCCGGCGACCGCGAGCAGGTCTTCGATCGCTTCTACCGCTCCGAGGAGTCGCGGTCGATGCCGGGCTCGGGTCTCGGCCTGTCGATCGTGCGACAGGTCATCGAGCGCCACTCCGGGAACGTCCGGGTCGACGAGACCGAGGGGGGCGGCACCCGGATGGTGATGCAGGTGCCCGGCGCGCCCCTGCTCGCGACCACCTGAGCCGCGGCCTCAGGCGTGTGTCAGGAGAACAGCCAGCGCCAGCAGGGGGACGCCCCACGACATCGCCCGCAGGGCTCCCTCCAGCGGTGCGAGCAGAGTGCCCCGGTCCAGGGGAACGACGGTCCCGTCGACACGACGCACCGTGCCCTCCAGATCCAGCGTCCGCCGGCGTAGCTCCCGCGCGGGCGTGCTGAGCCGGCGCTGGGTGTAGGTGAGGGCGACCGCTGCGGCGGTCGCGGCCAGGGCTGCGGCCACCGAGGCGTCGATTCCGGGCGCCTGGGCGACGTACCCGACCACCACCGGGAAGCCGCCCCAGCCCAGCCCGAAGGTGAGGTCGTTGTGCAGACGACCCCCGGCCAGCTCGAGGTTGTAGCCCACGACGAGAGCGATGCCCACGGGGACGGCCACCACCAGCGCCCAGTTCGGGCCGTCCCACCAGAAGGCGCCATAGGCACCGAGCGCGACCGCGCCCAGCAGCGCGGCCGTCGCGGCCAGGACCAGCGCCCGCTCGCTGAACGCGGTCCCCAGTGGGCGCCCGGTCAGCTCGTCCAACGCATGGGCGGCGATCCCGACGGCGAGGAAGAAGGCCAGGACCGACAGCAGCAATGGTGTCCACGCCACGTGCGGGGCGATGGCCGCGCCGAGCACGACGTAGCTGAGGTGCCACAGCGTGTACGGCGGGTGGAGCAGCGTCCAGCAGTCCGCGAGCGCGCCACCACGGCGCGCGTAGTACGCCGGACGCTCAGTCACTCGTCCGTTGCCCGCGCATGACCAGCCCGCCGCCAAGGCTCATGGTCCGCGTGCGCACGTCGACGAACCCGGCCTCACGCCACATCGCCACGTGCCGGTCCACGGGATAGCGGCGGTAGTGATCCTCGATCGACGGACCGAGGAACCGTCCGACGTGCGCCCACTCGCGACCGCCCATGAGGAACCCGGCGCCCGGCAGCACCACGCGCGTGTACAGGCGCCAGGCGGGAAGCCACACCGGGGCCGGCGGGACGGCGAACTCCAGGCTCGCCACCGTGCCACCCGGGCGCACCACCCGCGCGAGCTCGCGCAGGGTGGCCGCGGGGTCGGCCACGTAGCGCAGCAGGTAGGTGAAGGTCAGGGCGTCGAACGTCTCGTCCGCGAACGGCAGCTGCTCGGCCCGCGCGGCCGCGAGGCGGACGCGCCCGCGCACCTCGTCGGCGGCGAGCACCCGGTCGCGGCCGCGCCTGAGCATCTCCTCGGTGAGATCCACGCCGGTGACCTCCGCGCCGGTGCGGCGGGCCAGCATCAGCGCCACCCCCGCGGTTCCGGTCGCCACGTCGAGCACGGTGCGCGGGCGCGCCTGCGCGACCGCGTCGACGATCGCCGTCCGCCATCGGCGGTTCTGTCCGAAGGACAGCAGCTCCTCCAAGGCGTCGTAGCGCGCGGGCAACCCGTCGAAGAGGTCTCGAGCGAAGGCGTTGGGGTCGGCGCGCGAGCGGTTCACCTCCACGTGCTGTCTTCTCATGGCACCTCCGCCCCCACGGTAGACCGTGGCTCCTGACCCCGGCTCCGGCCATCGCCCGTCTGCATCACGCTGCTCCGTCAGCGGAGAAGGTCGGCCGCCAGGTGGTGGATGAGGTCGGCGCCGTGCTGCGTCAGGATCGACTCCGCGTGGAACTGGATGCCGCGGAAGTGCGCGCCCCGCACCGCGTGGACGTCGCCGGTAGCGGGGTCGGCGTCCACGGTCACGCCGTCCGGGAGGGGGACGTCGTCGGTGATGCGTCCCACGAAGGTGTTGTAGAACCCGACCCGCTCGCGCTGTGCCTCGATCGTGATCTCGTCCTGGGTGCCTTGGAAGACGATGTCCTTGTAGGCGAGCGGGATACCGAGTCTGTCGCAGAGCACCTGGTGACCCAGGCAGACGGCCAGGAAGGGCCGCCGCTGCGCGAGCAACCCCTCGACCGCCGCACGAAAAGTCGCGATCTTGGCGTCGCCGCCGTCGCGCGGATCGCCGGGCCCGGGCCCCACGATCGCGAGGTCGGCGTCGTCCAGGTCGCCGTCGGCGTACGACGCATGGCCGACGACGGTCGTCGTCATGCCGGCGACGCCGAGGACGTGGCGCAGCATGTTCACGAAGTCGTCCTCACCGTCCAGGATCGCCACCCGCTTGCCGGCCAGCGCCGGATCGGGGCGTGACCCCGACTGGTCGGTCAGCCAGAACGACGCCAGTCGCTGGTTGCGGGCGTTCAGGGAGAGCAGCACGTCCTCGTCGTGCACCAGCTCGGCGATGTTCACCTCGAGGCTCGGCGCCGGGGATACGAGGCCGAACGCACCGAGGATCCCGGCTGCCTTCGCGTGCGTCTCGGCCACTTCGTACGCCGGGACCGAGTCGCGGACGAGGGTGGCCCCGGCGGTCACGGTCAGCCGACCGTCGACGTCGACGTCGGCCGTCCGGATGACGATCGGGCTGTCGACGATCGGGGTGCCGTCGCCGTCTCGACCGAAGATCGCCAACGCGGCGCCGTAGTAGCCGCGGCCCTCGGTCTCGTACTGCTTGATCAGCCGGCACGCGTTCTGCACGGGGCTGCCGGTGACCGTCGCGGCGTACATCGTGTCGCGCAGCACCTCGCGCGGGTCGCGACTGGTGCGGCCGGCCAGGAAGTACTCGGTGTGGACGAGACGGCTCATCGGCTTGAGGAACGGCCCGAGCACCTGACCACCCTTGTCGCAGACGTCGCACATCATCTTCAGCTCCTCGTCGACGACCATGAAGAGCTCGTAGATCTCCTTCTCGTCGCGCAGGAACTCCAGGAGGTCGTGGCGCACGTCGGCGCGCTCGCCGTCGGGCCCCCCGAGGCGGAACGTGCCGCTGATGGGGTTCATCCGGACGTCGTCGCCGTGCACCGACACGTGGCGTTCGGGGCTCGCTCCGATCAGGTAGCGATCGCCGGTGAAGAACACGAAGGTCCAGTAGGCGCCGCGCTCGCGGACGAGCAGGCGGCGGAAGACGGTCAGCGCCTTCGCGGCGTCCCAGTCGGCGACCTGCGCGCGGTAGTGCCGGCCGACCACCAGGTTCGCGCCCTCACCCTGACCGATCTCGTCGCGGATGATCGCCTCGACCAGGTCGGCGTACGCCGCGTCGTCGATGTCGAACCCGCCGCGGTCGGTCAGCTCCACGCCGGTGTCGTCGATCGCGTCGACGACCTCCTCGACGGTGAGCTCGAGCTCGCTCTCGACGTCGACGACGACCAGCGGCGTCCCGTCGTCGTGCGCCTCGAAACCGCGCTCCCGGACCTGCCGGAACGGGACGGCGACCAGCCGGTCGGCGATGTGACCCGCCATCGGCACGCCGTTCTCGAGCGGGACGTCGAGCAAGGACTCGACCACCCGTCGTCGACCGCCGACGAGCCCGACGGTCTGGCGGTCACCGGCGCGGGTCGAGCGTCGGATGATCGCCCACGCCTCGTGCCCCTGGAGCGCGGCGATGGCGTCCCGGGCACTGGCGGCAGTCATGGCGCCCGAATCTACCGACGGTCGCGGCGCCGCCGTTGCGACCGGGGTGGTTTCGAGACAAGCGCCAGGGCGCCTTCCTCAACCACCAGACCTCCCGGCCGCGACGCCGTTCCCAACGGAGTGGTCTCGAGACAGGCGCCAGGGCGCCTTCCCCAACCACCAGACCTCGCGTCTGAACGCCGACCACCGGTGGTTGAGGAGGTCGCCCTGCGACCGTCTCGAAACCCCCGCACCCTGTCAGCGGACGTTCTTGATCTCGTCCAGGTAGCGCAGCACCGTCTGGAGCTCGGCCACGGTGAAGCCCTGGTGGACCTCGTCCATGTGCTCCAGGATCGCGGCGTACGCCGCAGCCACGCGCTCCTCGTCGAAGGGCACCGCGTGGACCCAGATCTTGCGCCGGTCGGCCGGATCCGGGCGGCGCTCGACCATGCCCTTGGTCTCGAGGCGGTCGAGGACCCGGGTCGTGGTGCTCGACGGGAGCTCCGTCACCTGCGACACCTGGCCCGGGGTCATCGGCGCGCCGTGGCGCAACAGCACGCCGTAGGTCTGGAAGTCCACCACGTTCAGCCCGATCGAGCGCGCGATGCGCTCGTTGGTGAGCACCGCGGAGGCGATGACCTCCTGCATGACCAGCGCGATCTGCTCACCGAGCTGTTTGCGGGTGGACACGGCCGACCCCTCTCGCTATTCTCTCCGCATCGGAATTATTCCGTTTCAGAGAAATCCTGTTCTGGGACTTCTCACACTCAAAGACTACCCGAAGCAGAGGAGTACAGAGATGACTCACCGGAGAGGCCTCGCCATGGGGGTGCTGATCTTCGCGTCCTTCATGGACCTCCTGGACGCGACGATCGTCAACGTCGCACTTCCCTCGATCCAGCAGGATCTCGACGCGACCGGTGCCCAGCTCGAGTGGGTGGTGGGCGGGTACCTGCTCGCCTTCGCCGTGCTGATGATCACCGGCGGACGGCTCGGCGACATCGCCGGACGCCGACGGATGTTCGTGACCGGGGTCGTCGGATTCACCGTCGGCTCCCTGTTGGCCTGCGTCGCGCCGTCCATCGGCGTCCTGCTGGCCGCCCGCGTGGTCCAGGGTGGCTTCGCGGCCATGATGGTGCCGCAGATGCTCTCGACGCTGCAGGCGCTGTTCTCGCCTCGCGAGCGCGCCCCGATGCTCGGCGTGGTGGGCGCCGTCTCCGGGCTCTCGGCCGTGATCGGCCCCGTGCTCGGCGGCTGGCTGGTGAGCAGTGATGCGTTCGGCATCGGCTGGCGCAGCGTCTTCCTGATCAACGTGCCGGTGGGCATCGTGCTCGTCGTCCTGGCGCTGCGATGGGTGCCCGAGACCCGCTCGGAGCGCCCGCTGCGGCTCGACCCGGTCGGACTGGCGCTGGCGACCACCGGCCTCGTCGGGGTGATGTACGCCCTCGTCGACGGCCGCCAGGAGGACTGGGCGACCTGGATCTGGGTGGTCGGCGGTGGTGGACTCGTCCTGCTCGGCGCGTTCGTGCTCCAGCAGGTACGTCGCGAGCGCGCCACCGGGTCGGCGCTGCTGCCCATGCGGCTGTTCTCGGACCGTGGCTTCTCGGCCGGCCTCGTCACCCAGGGTGCGTTCCAGGGCTCGCTCGCAGGCTTCGCTCTCGTGCTGACGATCTACGTGCAGGCGGGGCTCGGCTGGTCCGCGATGCACGCAGGCCTCACGCTACTGCCCTTCAGCCTCGGGGCCTTCGTCGGCACCGGCATCTCGGTGCCCCTGGGCATGAAGCTCGGCAAGGTCGTGATGGTGGTCGGCGCTGTTTTGCAGTCCCTCTCGACGGTGTGGGTCATCTCGGTGGTGCACGGCCAGGGCGACAGCGTCTCGACCTGGGACCTGGCGCCCGCGCTCGTGGTGGCGGGGATCGGGCTCGGGCTGCTCGTCGTGCCTCTCGTCGACGTCGCCCTGGCCACCGTTCCCACCGGCGAGGCCGGCGCGGCGTCCGGTGCCTACGGCACGGTCCAGCAGGTGGGTGCCGCACTCGGCGTCGCGGTGATCGGCACCGTGTTCTTCGCCGCCGTCGGCACGTCGTACGACGCAGCGTCGCTGCGGTCGGGCCTGGTCGCAGCCTGTTCGGTCGCCGCAGCCGGCTACGCCCTCTGCTCCCTGGCCTCCCTGCTCCTGCCGTCCCGGGCGCAGGTGCACGCCCACCAGGAGGCGCTCGAGCGCGAGCTCAGCGAGCAGGACGCGGTCGCCGCCTGAGGTCCACAGCCGGCGTCGACCGCCGACGGGAGCGGCGTCAGCGGACCAGGGTGAGCAGCTGCGTGGCGCGGGTGAGGACGACGTAGAGGGTCGCCCGGCCGGTGGGGGACTCCGACTCGATCGCGTCGGGGTCCACCACCACGATGGCGTCGAACTCCAGGCCCTTGGTGTCGATGCCGGTGAGGACCACGATCCGGTCGTCGCCCGCGGTGGCGGGGCTCGTGGCATGGGGCGCGTCCTCGGCGAACTCCGGCCACGAGGCCAGCCACCCGGCGACCTCCGCCCTCCGCGCGACGGGCACCACGACCGCGATCGTGCCGCCCACCTGGCCCGCCACCTCGGCGAGCTCCGAGCGGACAGCGGCCGCGACGTCCGACCCCGCCGCGGCCTCGCGCGGCGAGACCCCGGTCGACCGCACGGCGGTCGGCAGGTCGGCATCGAGGCCGACCCGTTCGGCGTACGCCGCGGCGTAGTCGTAGATCTCCGCGGAGTTCCGGTAGTTGGTCGAGAGGTGGAAGGCGTGCAGGTCCTTGCCGTCGACCGCCCGGTCGCGCGCGGCCTGGGACTCCTCCGGCACCGGCCACGAGGACTGGGCCGCGTCGCCGACGATCGTCCACGTCGCGGCTCGGCCTCGTCGACCGACCATCCGCCACTGCATCGGCGTGAGGTCCTGCGCCTCGTCGACGAGGACGTGGGCGTAGGGATCGTCGTCGATGCGGTGGGTCGGCGGTGCCCAGGGTCCCGACCCGGCGCCGTACTCACGCTCGACCGCGGTCGTCAGCTCCTGGAGGTCGCCGCCGAGGAAGTCGTCGAGCTCGTGGTCCTCGTCCCGCACCCGGTCGGGGACGTCGCCGAGTGCGTAGCGCAGCTCGTCCACCAGTGGGATGTCCTCCACAGACAGGTCGTCGGCCTGCCAGGACTGCACGAGCACCCTCTGCTCGTCGGGTGTGACCACCCCTTCGCCGACGCGGGCCAGGAACTCCGGGTCGCGCAGCCAGCCGAGCACCTCGGGAGCCCCGAGCGGCGGCCACCACGACAGGGCGAAGTCCACGAATGCCTGGGAGGACAGCATGTCGTCGTCGAAGGCCTCGCGGCCGCGCTCGCGTCCGCGCTCGCCCCGCACCTGGCGCCACATGGCGTCGAGCAACGAGGTCGCGATCCGTGGGAGCTGGCGGTTGCGCTGACCCTGCCCCATGAGCTGGCGGCGCAGCTTGCCGAGCGAGGAGCGGTCGAGGTGGATGACGTCGTCGCGCCAGAAGACCCGGAACTCCTTGGGCGACGCGGGCGCCTGCTGTCGCGCCGTACGCCGCATCAGCTCGGCCATCCGCGCCGAGCCCTTCACGGCCGCGACGCCGGGTAGGTCGTGCCGCGTCGCCCGCAGGCCGCCGACGACCTCACCCAGCGACCTCAGGGCGACCGCGGTCTCGCCGAGCGACGGCAGCACCCGCTCGATGTAGCGCATGAACACGCCCGAGGGCCCGACGACCAGGACGCCGCCGGCCTCGTACCGCCGGCGGTCGGTGTAGAGGAGGTACGCCGCGCGGTGCAGCGCCACGACCGTCTTGCCGGTGCCCGGGCCGCCGGAGATCGCCACGACGCCCCTGGCCGGTGCCCGGATCGCCCTGTCCTGCTCGGCCTGGATGGTCGCGACGATGGAGTGCATCGACCGGTCGCGGGCCCGCGACAGCTGCGCCATCAGCGCGCCCTCGCCGACGATCGGCAGGTCCGTGTCGGCCTCCGCGTCCAGGAGCTCGTCCTCCACGCCGACGACCTGGGGGCCGGTGCAGCGCAGCACTCGTCTCCGGATCACGTCGTGCGGCTCTGCGGCGGTCGCCTGGTAGAACACGGCGGCCGCGGGAGCACGCCAGTCGATCAGCAGGGAGTCGCGGTTGTCGTCACGCAGACCGATCCGCCCGATGTACCGCGGCTCCGGGTCCACGCGGTCGTGCAGGTCGAGGCGCCCGAACACCAGCCCTTCGTGGGCGGCGTCGAGCTGGGCGATCCGGCGCGCGGCCTGGAACACCATGGCGTCGCGCTCCACCAGGCCGCCCTCGTGACCGAGGGCGCCACGGCCATAGCCCTCCCGGGCCAGCGCCTGCGCGTTCCGGGCCGACTTCTCGAGCTGGAGATACACCTGATCGACGAAGGCCTGTTCGGTGGCGAGCTCAGCAGTCAGCAACTCGTCAGCCACGTGATGTTTTCTCCTCGGATCCCCGACCTCCCGATCACCGGGACGGAAAAGCAGCAGTCGCTTATCGTATCGGCTGCGTTCCGCCGCCGCCGCGAGGATCAGCCAGATCGGTGGGTCGGTCGTCGGACGCTCGGGAGCGGCGACCAGCCGTTCGTCCACGCCACCACCCAGGAGAACCCATGCACGCCCGCACCGCAGTGCGCGCCCTCACGACCGTCGGCATCCTCGTCGGCCTCGCCCTCCCCGGCACGTCGTACGCCGAGGCGTTCAAGCACGCCGACCCGGCGAAGGACGTCCAGAGCGTCGACGAGACCGGGGGCACCGACCAGCCGAGCAACAAGACGGCCGACATCACCCGCGCGACCTTCAACCACACCAACACGCAGCTGAAGACCTCCCTCAAGCTCCGGGACCTGGCCAAGAAGTGGATCGTGGTGTCGGAGATCAAGACGCCGGACGCGTCGTTCGTGGGCTTCGGGAGCCACACGGCGTCCGGGACCGACTTCTCGCTGTCCAAGGCGAGCGGCAAGCCGGTCACCTGCGACGGCATCACGGCCAGCCAGGACAAGACGAAGCACACGATCACCTTCGCGATCCCGACGTCGTGCCTCGGTGCGCCGACGTGGGTCAAGGCCGGAGTCGGTGCGGTCGTCGGGAGCTCGACGCTCTTCGCCGACGACGCGCTGCGCAAGGGTGGCGCCTCCGAGAACCACCTGACCCTGAGCCCGAAGATCCACCGCGGCTGATCCGGCTCCGAGGCCCGGGGCCGCGGTGGTCCCGGGTCTCCGGGCGCCTGTGACAGGCTCGCGCCGTGAAGGTCTACATCTCGGTGGACATGGAGGGCGTGGCCGGCATCTCCGACTGGGAGCAGTGCCTGGCCGGTGGCGACGACTACGCGCTCGGTCGTGACCTCGTCCTGGGCGAGGTCAACGCGGCGATCGACGGGGCCCTCGAGGCAGGCGCGACGCAGATCCTGGTCAACGACAGCCACTCGCTGATGCGCAACCTGCCGCCCGGCGAGCTCGGCGGCCACGCGTCGTACCTGTCGGGCCGGTTCAAGCCGCTGTACATGATGGAGGGCCTCGACGCGTCGTTCGACGTCGCGCTGTTCCTCGGCTACCACGCCGCAATGCCGACCCCGGGGGTCCTGTCGCACACCTACAACCCGCGCGCGATCGCGAACGTCGTCCTCAACGGCACCGTCACCGGCGAGGCCGGCATCAACGCGCTCGTCGCCCAGCACCACGGCGTCCCGATCGCGGTCATCACCGGCGACCAGTACGTCGGACCCGAGGCGGCGCCGTTCTGCCCGGGCATCGACGCGATCGAGGTGAAGACGTCGGTCAGCCGGTACGCCGCCGAGCACCTGCACCCGCACATCGCCCAGCAGCGCATCCGCGAGGGCGTCTTCCAGTCCCTCTCCGACCCGGGGGCCGCCCCGCCGGTGATCCACCTGCCGGCCACGCTCGAGGTCCAGCTGGTGTCACCGGACATGGCCGAGCAGGCGACCTGGCTGCGCGGGGTCGAGCGCCTGACCTCGACCTCGGTCAGCTTCTCCGACGACGACCCGCTGCAGCTCTACCGGACCTTCATGGCACTGGTGTTCCTCACCCGGAGCCTGGTCGAGACGCGGTGAGAGGCTGAGGGGTCGGCGCCGGGGGGCGTGTAACCACCCCAGATGGTTCGGTTTGAGGTCGAAATCGGGGGTCCGACGAACAATCCGGGGTGGTTACACGGCGCCGCAGCGCCCGCCGCCAAGGTCGCCTATTTCTTCCGGCTCAGGAAGGCGGTCATCGCCTGGCGCGCCTCGTCGGAGGCGAACAAGCGGGCGCTCAGGGCGGCCATGTCGTCGCCGAGGGCGTCGATCCGGCGTACCAGGTCGGCGTTGAGGATCCGCTTGGACTCCCGCAGACCCTGGGCGGCGCCGGTCGCGAGCTGGGCACAGACGGTCGCGACCTCGTCGTCCAGCTCACCGGCAGGCACGGCCCGGGTGACGAGGCCGTACTCCGCCGCCTGGCTTCCCGAGAACACCTCACCACCGAGGGTGGTGAGCGCGGCCGCCCGCGGGCTCATCCGGGCGTGCACGGTGAGCGAGATGATCGCGGCGGCAAGACCGAGCTTCACCTCCGTGAGGGCGTACGTCGCGTCGTCGGCGCTGATCGCGAGGTCGCTGGCCGCAACGATCCCGATCCCACCGGCGCGCACGGCACCGGCGACCCGGGTGACCACCGGCTTGTCCATGGTGGCGATGAGGCGCTGGAGCGCGACGATCCGCCGCGCCCCCTCCTCCATGCCGACCGAGGTCGCCTCGGAGAGGTCGGCCCCCGAGCAGAAGACCTTCCCTGCCTGCCGGACCAGCACGACCCTGGCGTCGTCGTCCGCGTCGGCCCGCTCGAGGCGCTCGACCAGCTCGGTCACCAGCTGCTGTGACAACGCGTTGCGGTTGTGCTGGGAGTCGAGCGTGATCGTCGCGATCCCATCGGACACGGCGTAATGCACGAGCTCGCGGTGTCCTGAGCCTGTCGACGGGTCCGGCATGCCCGGCATCCTGCCAAACCTCCTCTCGAGGTCGTGCCCATCCGCGGTGGCGCCGGCGCCGAATCCACGACGTGACCGAGCACCTGAGGACGCTGACAGGCGCGTGACGAGAGGCGAGGATCGGGACGTGAGTCACCTCCGGCCCGTGCCGAGCGACCCACCCTCGGACGAGGGCGGGTCCGTCTCCGCGCACCTGGCCGAGCTGCTCAAGCGCTCGAGCCGGGGGGACGAGAGCGCGTTCGCGGAGTGGTACGACGCCACCGCGGCCCGAGCGTTCGGGCTGGCCGTGCGGGTGCTGCGAGACCGAGCCCAGGCCGAGGAGGTGACGCAGGAGTCGTACCTCGACTGCTGGCGGCACGCCTCGCGCTTCGACGCCAGCCGAGGCAGTGCGATCTCGTGGCTGCTGACGATCGTCCACCGCAAGGCCGTCGACCGGGTCCGGTCGGCCGAGGCCTCCGGGAGACGGGAGGCGGCGTACGGCCGGCGCGAGCAGGGCGTGCCGCACGACGAGACCGCCGAGACAGCGACGGCCTCGCTCGAGGCGACGCGCGTCCGGGCGGCTCTGGCGGACCTGACCAGCAAGCAACGAGAGGCAGTGGAGCTGGCCTTCCTCGGCGGATACACCCACACCGAGGTGGCGACGATGCTCGATCTCCCGATCGGGACGGCGAAGACGCGGATCAGGGACGGGCTGATCCGCCTGAGAGACGCACTCGGCGTCGGAGAGGTGGCGCAGGCATGAGCGACATCCACGCCCTGTCGGGCGCCTACGCCGTCGACGCCCTCGACGACATCGAGCGCACCGAGTTCGAGGAGCACCTGGCCGTGTGCGCCGAGTGCCGGGCCGAGGTGGCGTCGTTCCGTGAGACGTCGGCTCGGGTCGCCGAGACCGAGACCGAGGCACCGCCGGCGTCGCTGCGCGACAGCGTGCTGTCCGGGATCAGCCAGATCCGCCCGCTGCCGCCGGAGGCACCGGCGCTGGCGACGGAGCCGCCCACGTCCCAGGGACCGTCCCGAGCTCGCCGTGCCTGGCCGCAGATCCTCGTGGCCGCCGCGGCGGTGGTGCTGCTGGCCGTGGGCGTCTTGGCCTGGCACCCCTGGCACCAGCAGGAGTCCGCAGCGGATCAGGTCCTGAACGCCCCCGATGCCGTCAGCACCACCCAGCACCTGAAGGGCGGCGGAGAGCTCACGCTGACCCGTTCCCCCTCGCTCGGGCGCGCCGTCCTGGTCGGACACGACGTTCCCACAGCCGGACCCGGCAAGACCTACCAGATGTGGCTCCAGCAACCCGGACAGGAGATGACGTCCGCCGGCCTCATGCCGAACGCCGAGGAGCCGACCGTGCTCGAGGGCGACGCGGGCACGGCTGCCGCCGCGGCGGTCAGTGTCGAGCCCGAGGGCGGCTCGGCCCAGCCGTCCAAGGACGTGGTCGCCGTCTTCCCGTTGAAAGCCCCGCCCGGGGGTAACGACGGGGCATGACCACCACTCGGACCACGCGCCGCCGGGTCGCCGTCATCGGGTCAGGCGTCGCCGGCCTCACCGCGGCCCACGTCGCGGCGCGGACGGCACACGTGACGCTGTACGAGGCCGACCCTCGGCTGGGCGGCCACGCGGACACCCACGAGGTGGCGGGTCTCGCGGTCGACACCGGGTTCATCGTGCACAACGAGCGCACGTACCCGACCCTGCTCCGGCTCTTCGCCGAGCTCGGCGTCGCCACCCAGGCCGCGGAGATGTCCATGTCCGTCCGCGACGACGAGACCGGGCTGGAGTACGCCGGTGCGCTCGGCGTCCGCGGTCTGTTCCCGACCATGCGCAACCTGGCGCGTCCGGCGTACCTGCGGATGCTGCGGGAGGTTCCGCGGTTCCACCGGCGAGCTCGCGCGCTCCTCGCCGGGCCGGACGACGTGGGCGATGCGACCCTGCGCGAGTTCCTGGTCGCCGGCGGCTTCTCGGCGTACTTCCAGCGGCACTTCATGGAGCCGCTCGTCGCCGCCGTCTGGTCGTGCGACACCTCCGTCGCGCTCGACTATCCGGCCCGCTACCTGTTCGAGTTCCTCGGGCACCACGGGATGCTCTCGGTCGCCGGCTCGCCCCAGTGGCGGACAGTGGTCGGAGGCTCGCGGGAGTACGTCGCGCGCGTGGCGGCCGGGCTCGAGGACGTCCGCGTCGGGACCAAGGTGACGTCGGTGCGAGAGCGTGCCGACGCGGTCGAGGTGACCGACGGCAACGGCACGACGACGGCGTACGACGCGGTCGTGGTCGCCACCCATCCCGACCAGGCGCTCGCCATGCTCGAGGACCCGACCCCGGCCCAGCGGCGGTCGCTCGGCTCCATGCCCTACTCGGACAACGCGGCCCTGCTGCACACCGACACATCGGTGCTGCCGCGCGCCGAGGCGGCGCGGGCGTCGTGGAACTTCCTGCGCCCCGGACGCGGTGGCCCGGGCGGGATGAGCGTGACCTACGACCTGACCCGGCTGCAGGGCCTGCCGACCGAGACCCGCTACCTGGTGACGCTCGGCGGCGCGGACCTCGTCGACCCCGACTCGGTGGTGGCACGCATGGAGTACGCCCATCCCGTCTACACACCGGAGTCGGTCGCGGCGCAGCGCGCGCTACCGGCGGCGAACACCACCCGGGTCGCGTTCGCGGGGGCGTACCACGGCTGGGGCTTCCACGAGGACGGCGCACGCTCCGGCGTCGCCGCGGCCGCGCACCTCGGCCTGCCGTGGGACGGGCCGGTGGTGCCCGCATCCGGGATGTACGCCTCCCGCATCCGGCACACCCGACGGCGTCCCTTCCGCGCCACCTTCGAGCACCGAGCCCACACCTGGCTCGTCGATCTCGACGCCCTGCCCGACCACGGGGCGCTGGGCACCTTCGAGGCCCGCGACCACCTCGGCTCTTCGGACCGGACGCTGCGCGGGAACGTCGACACCTTCCTCACCGAGCGAGGGGTCGACCTCTCCGACGGCCGCGTGCTGATGGCGGCCAACGCCCGCGCCTTCGGCTACTGCTTCAACCCGATCAGCGTGTTCTGGTGCTTCGACCGGGAGCAGCGCCTCGCCGGCGTGGTGGTCGAGGTCCACAACACCTACGGCGGCCGCCACGCCTATCTGGTCCACCCCGACGCGTCGGGACGCGGCCGCGTCGACAAGGCGCTCTACGTCTCGCCGTTCCACGGCACGGACGGTTGGTACGACGTGCACGTGCCGGTCCCCGGTGACGACCTGGTCGTCGCGGTCACCCTGCACACCGACGACGGTGCGACCTTCAGCGCGTCCCTCACCGGACGGCGTACCGCGGTCTCGCCGTGGGCGGCCGCCCCGGCCGCCCTGCGCGCGTCAGCGCTGATCCATGCGCACGGCCTCGCGCTCTGGCTGCGTGGCCTACCCGTGCAGCCCCGGCCGAGCGGACACGACGGAGACGGACGTTGACCACGACTCTCACGCGTCCCGCGCTCGACCGGTGGCCGGGCCTCGCCGCCGTCCCGGCCGGCCCTCGCACCACCCTCTCGGCGTACGTCGCTCGCCGGCTGTTCGAGGCCGGAGTCGAACGGCTCCCGGTCACCGTCCACCTCGAGGGTCGAACCCTCGGGGTGGGCGGTCCGGAGATGACCGTCCTCCGACCCGACGAGTTCTTCGCCCGGCTCGGGCGCGGGTTGCTGGTCGGGTTCGGCGAGGCGTACCTCACCGGGTCCTGGGACGCTCCCGACCTCGGCGCCGTCCTGACCGTGCTCGCCGCCGACCTGCCGCGGCTGGTGCCGGAGCCGTTGCAGAGGCTCCGCGGCATCGCCGTCCCGAGGCCGCCTCGCCGCCAGCGGAGCACCCGGGCCAACTCGCGGCGCAACGTCGCGCACCACTACGACCTGTCGAACGAGCTGTTCGAGCTGTTCCTCGACCCGAGCCTCACCTACTCCTCAGCACTCTTCGGGGGCGACGAGCTGCGCCTGACCGACTTCTCCCGGATGACCGCCCCCGGACGCGACGAGGACCTCGCGACCGGGCAGGCCCGCAAGATCGAGCGGCTCCTGGACCGCACGCATGTCGGGGCCGGCACCCGCGTCCTCGAGATCGGCACCGGCTGGGGCGAGCTCGCGATCCGGGCCGCTCGCCGAGGCGCCACGGTCCACTCGATCACCCTGTCGACCGAGCAGAAGCAGCTCGCCGAAGCCCGGGTCGCGGCCGCCGGGCTGTCCGACCGAGTGACGGTCCAGCTGCTCGACTACCGCGCCCTGCCCGACGACGCGACGTACGAGGTGGTGCTGTCGGTGGAGATGATCGAGGCCGTCGGGCACGAGTTCTGGGCCGACTTCTTCGCCATCCTCGAGCGTGTCACCGCCCCGGGCGGTCGCGTCGGCATCCAGGCGATCACGATGCCGCACGACCGGATGCTCGCCACGCGGCGGACGTACACCTGGATCAACAAGTACATCTTCCCGGGCGGCTTCCTGCCGTCGGTCGAGGCGATCGAGCAGATCACCGAGCGGTACACGTCGCTGCGTGTGGTGGACCGGCTCTCCTTCGGCTCGCACTACGCCGAGACGCTGCGGCAGTGGGACGAGCGGTTCCGCTCGGCCCCGGAGGCCGTGCTCTCCCTGGGGTTCGACGAGACCTTCGTCCGGATGTGGCACTTCTACCTGGCCTACGCGCGGGCCGGTTTCGCCTCGGGTTACCTGGACGTGAACCAGATCGTCCTCGCCGGCGAGGAGCTCCGATGACGACGACCGTCGCGCGGCGTACGACGTCTCCTCCCGGCGGCGGGGTCGCAGCGGACCTGGCTGCCTCGGCCGAGCCGCTCCTGGGCGGCGAGCTGCCGGTGCGGCTCCGCGCCTGGGACGGCTCGGAAGCCGGGCCCGCCGACGCACCGCTGGTCGAGCTGCGCTCACCCGACGCCCTCCGCCGCCTCCTGTGGCACCCGGGCGAGCTCGGAGCCGCCCAGGCCTACGTCACCGGCGAGCTGGAGGTCCACGGCGACCTCGGCGAGGCGCTCTCTCGGCTGTTCGCCGTCGGCCGCGAGCGAGGGCTGACCGGGCGCCCGAGCGCCACGGCGTTCGCGCGGGCGCTCCGGGGGCTGGCGTCGTCGCTGCGCGGGCAGGGCGGGCTGGGCGGGCTGGGCGACCTCGGTCTGCTGGGCCGGCCGTTGCCGCCGCCGGCGTCGCAGGCGCGGGTGCGCGGTCGTCGGCACAGCGTCCGGCGCGACCGTCGGGCAGTCAGCCACCACTACGACCTGTCCAACGAGTTCTACGCGCTGCTGCTCGACCCGACGATGGCCTACTCGTGCGCGTACTTCGCCGACGAGCGGACCGGATCGGCGAAGTCGGTCGGGTCGGCCCAACGGGCGAAGCTGGACCTGGTCTGCCGCAAGCTCGACCTCGGCCCCGGGCGACGACTGCTCGACCTCGGCTGCGGCTGGGGATCGTTGGCGCTGCACGCGGCCGAGGAGTTCGGTGCCGACGTGGTCGCGGTGACGGTCGCCGAGGCGCAGCAGCGTTTCGTCGAGCGGCAGATCGCCGAGCGGCGGCTCGAGGACCGCGTCGAGGTCCGCCTCCAGGACTACCGCGAGCTGCCGCCGTCCGACCACGGCACTTTCGACGCGGTGGGGTCGCTGGAGATGGGTGAGCACGTCGGCGAGCGGAACTACCCGACGTACGTCGACGTCCTGCAGCGGGCGGTGCGTCCCGGCGGTCGCGTCCTCGTGCAGCAGATGTCGCGATCGGGGCGACACCCCGGAGGCGGGCCCTTCATCGAGTCGTTCATCGCTCCGGACATGTACATGCGACCGGTCGGCGAGACCGTAGCGCTGCTCGAGCGCGGAGGCCTGGAGGTGCGCGACGTCCACTCGCTGCGCGAGCACTACGTCAGCACGGTCGCCGGGTGGCTGGAGAACTTCGAGGCCCACCTGCCCGAGCTGACCGAGCTCGTCGGTGAGGAGGTGGTCCGGGTGTGGCGGCTGTACCTGGTCGGCGGCTCGCTGGCCTTCCGCGACGGCCGGATGGGGGTCGACCAGATCCTCTGCGTCCGGCCGGGCGCCGACCACACATTGCCACCGGGGCGTGACTGGTGATCGAGACGTGGTGGGGCCTGGCGCTGCTGACCGTCGCGGTCGCTGCCCTGGCGATGCTGGCGACGGCGTACGCCGCCCGACGGGCCGGCCGGGTGTCGGTCGTGGACGTGACCTGGGGGCTGGCGCTGGGGCTGATCGCCGTGGCCGCGGCCGTGGTCGGCACCGGCACGCCATGGCGGCGCTGGCTGGTCGCCTTCCTGGTGGTGGTGTGGGGCGTGCGGCTGTCGCGCCACGTCTTCTCCCGGGCACGGGGGCAGGGTGAGGATCCGAGGTACGCCGAGCTGCTCGGCGGCGGCGGGCAGCGGGCGGCCCTCCGGAAGGTGTACCTCCCCCAGGGCCTCGCGATCTGCCTCCTGGCACTGCCGATCATGGCCTCCGCGCACTGGGACGTCGCGGCGGCCTGGGTGGTGTGGGTCGGTGCGGTGGTCTGGGCCGTCGGCGTGTGGTTCGAGGCCGTCGGCGACGCCCAGCTCGCGGCGTACAAGCGCGACCCGGACCGCGACCCGGACCGCGGCCCGATCATGGACCGGGGGCTCTGGGGCTGGACCCGCCACCCGAACTACTTCGGCGACGCCCTGCTCTGGTGGGGCATCTGGCTGGCCGGCGGCCTCGCCTCGGGCTGGTGGCCCGGGCTGGTGTCGGTACTCGCCCCCCTCGCGATGACCCACTTCCTCCGCAACGTCACCGGCGCCAAGCTCCTCGAGCAGACCATGTCGCAGCGGGACGGCTGGGCCGAGTACGCCGCCCGGGTCCCCCTCTTCGTCCCCCGCCCTGGACGTCGATCTGGACGTCGATCTGGACGTCGATCATCGCGATAGTCCCTGACGAAATGGTCGGTTCCAGGCGCAACTTCGACCATTTCGTCAGGGACCATCGGATCTACTGTGGACGGATGGGTGGTCCGGATCGGGTCGCCGAGGCGTTCACGGCGATGCCTCGGGAGGGGTTCCTGCCGCGGGCCGAGCGGAGCAGCGCGGGGTACGACGGGCCGCTGCCGATCGGGTTCGGGCAGACGAACTCGCAACCGAGCACCGTCCGGGCGATGCTGAGGCTGCTGGACGTGCAGCCGGGCCAGAAGGTGCTCGACGTCGGCTGCGGATCGGGGTGGACGACCGCTCTCCTCGCCCACCTCACCGGACCGTCCGGGCGCGTGCTCGGGGTCGAGCTGGAGCCGGACCTCGTGGACTTCGGCAGCGCCAACCTGGACCGGGCGGAGGTCCCCTGGGCGAGCATCCACGAGGCCGTGCCCGGCGTCCTGGGGTTGCCCGGCGCCGCGCCGTACCACCGGATCCTGG
Source organism: Nocardioides sp. (assembly GCA_036270075.1). Lineage (GTDB taxonomy): Bacteria > Actinomycetota > Actinomycetes > Propionibacteriales > Nocardioidaceae > Nocardioides. Next base: position 1,036 of record DATBDF010000319.1, on the reverse strand, counting down.
TGTCCGCCATGGCCACGCACCTGCCGGACGAGCTCGTGGCGCAGCTTCACACCGGAGGCGTCATGGTCGCGCCGGTGGGCGGCACGATGCTGCGCGTCTCGTGCTCGATGCGCGGCGTCAGCGTGACGCGGCACGGCTCGTACCGCTTCGTGCCTCTCCGCTGAACGGGTCGCGCCACCCGCCTAGACGCCCCAGAGGGCCGCGACGTGGCGGGCGTCCGTCCCGCAGCACCCGCCGACGATCTCCAGGGCAGGCAGGCGCTGCTCGAGGGTCCGGTGGTCCGGGACCAGGACGCCGAGGTCCCCCTCGTCCAGGGTCTCGGCCTCGTCCAGCTCGGCATGGCTCTGGGTCGACGCGTTGGAGCGGAGACCCCGGACCCGATCGACCCAGGTGCCGTCCTCCTCGAACGCCGGCAGCACATGCCGCGGGTGCGCGCAGTTGACCATGAAGTACGCCGGCGAGGTGTCGCGGTCCACGGCTGCGACGGCGTCGGCCAGGGCCGATCCGTCCGGCAGCCTGCCGTCGGTCTCGACGGTGAACGACAGGACGGCCGGGATGCCGGCTGCGTCTGCGGCACGAGCCACGCCCAGGGCCTCGTGGGCGTCGGTCATCGTGAGGGCCTCGACCTCGTCGGCTCCCGCGGCCGCGAACGCTGCGACCTGCCCGGCGTGGTACTCGGCGGCCTCATCGGGCGTCGACGCGCTGCCCGCGGCATACCCGTCACCGCGTGGCCCCACCATGCCCACGACCTGGATGTCGCCGATCCGGTCGCTCCAGTCGTCCGCGATCGAGTGCAGGAAGTCGATCGCTGCCTCGTTGACGTCGTCCAGGGCCGCTCGGTCATCGCCCAGCAGTGCACCCCAGTCGGGGTTGGCCCGCCAGGTGGGCGACTCCAGGCGGAGCCCTGCGCCCGCACGCTCCGCGATGGCGGCGTACCCCTCGTAGTACGAGCGCAGCAGCGAGCGGCCCTCAGCGGTCCGCAGCAGCGGGTACGCCGCGAACTCCTGCAGGTCGGCTCCGCGATGGAAGATCAGGT
>DATBDF010000318.1:0-14406 GCA_036270075.1 Nocardioides sp. | reverse complement strand
AGGAGCAGTTCCTGCACCACTTCCGCGGTCTGATCGGGATGTGGGTGCGCGACCAGGGATCGAACGCGGCTCCCGTGTTGTCCGAAGAGGCGGGCTGAGTCGGCCCGGGCCTCGCCAGAGACGACTTCTCAGGGGGGACGTGCCACACGTCGGGTCGTCGTGCGTCGTACCAGGTGGACGCCACTGCGAGGAGGGGCATGAGCCGCGAGCACGACTTCGCCGAGTTCGCCGCTGCGTGGATGCGGCTGCTGTACCGCGCCGCCTGGCTGCTGTGCGGCGACGCCCATCGTGCCGAGGACCTCACCCAGGAGACATTGGCCAAGGTCTTCGCGCACACAACTCCGGCCAGGACAAGGGCGACCCCAACGCCGGGCCGCCGCCGCTGACCGAGTCGGACCTGGGCAAGGTCGCCACCAGCGGGCGGTGGTTCGGTACGACGTAGGCGCTCGACGGGCTCAGCTCTCGACGAGGCGGGCGGCGTACCCGCGCTCGTCGTCGCTGACCTCGCTGGGGGTCGACGAGTGCATCACCCACCGGCTCACCACGCCGTCCGGGCTCTCGAACTCACCGCAGCCCAGCGCCAGCTGGATGGTCCGGCGGATGACGGGCTCGTCGTCGGTGGCGAACAGCACCCGGACCCGGCGACGCGCCCCGCGACCGCTGACCGAGGTGTGGTGCGGCGCCACCGGACAGGGTGGCTCGTGGTCGAGTGCGCCGCAGAGGGCGAGGGTCACCGCACCACCCGGGGCGCGCTCGTCGGCACCCTCCAGGAGCTCGAGCACGGCGTCGTGAACGAAGGCCTGCCGCATGCGATCAGTATCCGATCCGGGGGAGACGCGTGGGCGACGCCACGAGCAAAGAAATGATCATCAACCGAGTTCCACCTCGTCGCCGACGTGGATCTCGCCGCCGGCGAGGACGCGGCAGACCGAGCCGGCTCGGCGGCGAAGCGCCTCCTGGGCTCCCGGCCCGATGGTGTCGTCGAGGAGCTTGCAAGGAGCGGCGACGCGGACGACCTCGAGGAGCACCGGCCCGACCTTGATCCGCGCACCGGGGTCGCGGGGCACGACCCCGCTGTCGACCGTCAGGTTCCGCCGCGTGAGCGCCGCCGGGATCTCTGGGCCGAAGGCTGCCGTCGCCTCGGCCAGGGACGCTGCGCTCTGCACGGTGACATGGCGGTGCTTGGAGCCGTGGTAGCGGTCGCCGACGATCCCCTTGCCCGTCTCGACCTCCGCCACCTCGAGCGGCCGCATCGGAAGCCGCGACCCCTTGGCGACATGGATGGAAGCGAGGCGAGGCACGGCGCCGAGCGTACGGGTGGCCGACAACCCCTCGGTGGTGTCGCACCTCACCGCGCCGCCGATGCGGGCGGGGTGTCATCACGCTCGTAGACTGAGCAGGTCAGCGGTTCGCCGAGGCGGACCGCTTTCTTCATGCCCGATGTGGTGCGACGGCTGGTCATGTCTTAGCCGACGCGGAGGCCAAGGGTCGGGCGTCGCTCTCGTCCTGAGGAAACCCACCATGTCTGTCTTCACCGAGCTCCCTGCCGCCCTCGTGGCCGCACTTGCCGAGCAGGGCATCGTCGAGCCCACCCCCGTCCAGTCCGCCGTCGTCCCGGATGCACTCGCCGGGTACGACGTGCTGGGCCGCGCCCGCACCGGGTCCGGCAAGACCCTGGCGTTCGGCCTGCCGCTCCTGGCCCGACTCGCCGGTCGTCGCTCACGACCCTCGCACCCCCGCGCGCTCATCGTCGTGCCGACGCGAGAGCTCGCCAACCAGGTGGCCCGGGCGCTCCAGCCGGTCGCGGCGTCGGTCGGTCTCAAGCTCACCACGGTCTACGGCGGCACGCCCTACGAGAAGCAGACCCGGCAGATCCGGCAGCGCGCCGACCTCGTGGTCGCCACACCGGGCCGCCTCGAGGACCTCTTCGAGAACGGTTATGTCTTCTTCGACGACGTCGAGGTCACGGTGCTCGACGAGGCCGACCACCTCTGCGACCTCGGCTTCTACCCGGCGGTCGACAAGCTCGTCGGGCTGACGCCCGCGGGCAGCCAGCGACTCCTGCTCAGCGCGACCCTGGACGGCGACGTCGACGCGCTGGTGCGGGGTCATCTGCGCGAGCCGCGGGTCCACGAGCTCGACCCGAACGCCGGTGCGGTCACGACGATGGCCCACCACACGCTCACGGTCGGTGGCTTCCGCGACAAGGTCGAGGCGCTCACTCGCCTGGTCGAGGCCAACGGCCGCACGATCGTCTTCACCCGCACCCGCGAGAGCGCGACCCAGGTGGCCGAGGCGCTGACCGCGGCCGGCGTACCCGCCGTCGATCTCCAGGGCAGCCTGTCCCAGCGCGTCCGCGAGCGGAACCTCGACCGCTTCACGTCCGGCCGGGCCGAGGTCGTCGTCGCCACCGACGTCGCCGCGCGCGGCATCCACGTCGACGACGTCGGGCTGGTCGTCCACTTCGACGCCGCCGGCGACGCGAAGGCGTACCTGCACCGCAGCGGCCGTACGGCGCGCGCCGGCCGCGACGGCTGTGTGGTCACCCTGACGACCCCGCGCGGCGTCCCCCAGGTCGTCCGGCTCCAGCAGAACGCCGGCGTCGAGGTACTGCACCACGACCTGCGCACCGCGCCCCGACCGATGACCGCCGCGGCCCTGGCCGAGGCGGGCCATCCGGGTCCGGTCCGGACCCGCGACACCTCACGACCGCAGGGCCACCCGGCTCGCAAGCCTCACCGCGGCCAGGGACGACGCCCCGGTGCCGGCTCGTACGCCGGCGCCCGCGGGAAGCGGACTGCTCGGACCCGCTGACCGCCCGGTCGGGGATCCCGCGGTTTCTGCCGGCGCCAGCCCAGGCCCCGCAAGCCCTCACCCCCGCGCCAGCTGGATCGCAATCGCCAGCATGGTCAGGCCGATCAGGACATCGAGCACCTGCCACGCCCGGGGGCGTGACAGCAGCGGTCCGAGAAACCGCGCGCCGTAGCCCAGACCGGTGAACCAGATGACGCTGGCGAGAACGGCGCCCACGGCGAACCACCACTTGCCGGTCGGCCCGTGGTGCGCGGCGATCGAGCCCAGCAACAAAACGGTGTCCAGGTAGACGTGCGGGTTCAGCCAGGTCAGCGCGACCGCCTGGACCAGCGCGCCGCGCAACCGGGGCTCGTTCTCGGTCGCGGCCTGCAGCGACCCGGCGTGTCGGGCCCGCCACAGCGAGCGCACGCCGTACGCCGTGAGGAACGCGACGCCCAGCCACCGGACGACGTCCAACGCGGTCGGCGCGTGCTGGACGATCGCTCCGATGCCCGCGACTCCGGCCACGATCAGGATCAGGTCGCTGACCGCACACACCGTCACCACGGCACCCACGTGCTGCCGGAGGAGCCCCTGCCGCAGCACGTACGCGTTCTGCGCCCCGATCGCGACGATCAGCGACAGACCGGTGAGCAGTCCGGCGACGAGGGCATCGAGCACGCGTCGAGGCTAGAAGGCGTGAGCGACGCAACGCCGCGCCGTCCGCGGTGGTGGTCCGCTGCGGCGTCGCCGGGCGGGACCGTCGTCGCTCAGGCCCGGGGCGCCCGGCTGCGACCGGCCATGAGCGCGATGGCGAACCCGACCACGGCCACGATGACGCAGATCCAGCCGACCGTGTCGGCCGCGACATGGTTGGTCACGCTCGCCGGCAGGTCCACCGCGTGGGTGAGCAGGACGAGGCCGACGATGAGCAGGACCACCGAGACGCCGATACCCATGGGTTCCTCCTTCCGTCCGGCGGGTCCGTACCCCGATGCCGGCGTCGGCACACGTGCCGGCGCGCCCTCGCTGAGCGACCGGCCCAGGAGCCCGATCCGGAACACGCGCGTCTTTCCATCCCCATGTCGGTGTCTTCCCGGTCCCGGGCGTGTTGAATCCCCCCAGGGTTTTCATCTTGGGGAAAGGGACTTCATTGAGATCCAGTAGACGCGTGCGCATGGGCGTTCTGTCCGTGACCACCGCGACGGCCCTGGCCGCGGCACTCGCAGCCATACCGGCCGGCTCTGCCGACGGGAGTACGGCGGTCGCCTCCGCCTCGTCCCACCACACGGGCTTCCGATCGACACCGGTCGCTGACCAGGGACCGAAGGTCGTCACCCTGCTCACCGGCGATCAGGTCGTCGTCCGGCACGACGCCAGCGGGAAGGTGATCACGACACTGACACCGCGGTCCCCGGACTACGGACGTCCCGTCGAGTTCCTGAACACGGGGACCCACACCTGGGTGGTACCGAAGCTCGCGCCATCGGTTCGCGCCCGTTTCGACACCTCCGTCTTCGATGTCGCGGCGTTGGCCAGGGCGGGCCGCAGCGTGCCGCTGAGCGTGACCTTCGCCAAGGGGGTCTCGCCTCGGAGCCTGCCCGGCGTCCAGGTGCGCACCTCGTCGGCGCGTGGCGTCGCCGGTGGCCGCACGACCGTGGCCGCGTCGTACGACGCGCGCCGGCCGCTGCCGACCTCGTTGGCCTACCTGCGCGGCGTCTCACACGTCGCGTTGGCCGGCGCGACGCCCCAGGTGGACCCGGCCTACGAGCTCCACACGCTGACCATCAACGGCACCACCGCCAAGGGCAAGCCGATCCCGGGTGCCGATGTCTTCGTGTTCAACGCCGACGACGCGCGCCTGTTCACCGCCTTCGGTGGCGTCATCGACGGCCAGTGGAAGGTGTCGGTCCCGACCGGCAACTACGACATCCTGGTCAGCGACTTCACCCGCGTCGTGGTCCGCCAGGTGCACGTGGACGACGACACCGCCACCGACGTCGACATGGGCTCGGCCACCGTGAAGCCGCAGATGACGGCGTTCTCCGGGCTGAGCACCCTGAGCCCGTCGCTGGACATCCTCGGCTCGGACACGGCGAACCGGGGCGGCTTCGACTTCGGCTGGTCGGGCATCTTCCCGAAGGTCAACGCCCAGCCGACCGTGGCCGCCGGCCGCCTCCACACCGAGGTCGCCAACCTCTGGAGCGCGAAGGGCTACCAGCCGTTCACGTTCCACGGCAACCAGGTGAAGGTCAACCCGATCAAGAAGATCGTGGGGGCCAAGGAGGTCGTCAAGGGCATCCCCCACGACCTCACGTTCCACTACCACAAGAAGGACTTCGCGCAGGTCGCGATCAAGCACTACGCGACCGGCCCGAAGCAGTCCACGTTCGACCTGTTCTTCGCGATCGCTCCGGTCGACCAGGGCTACTTCGTCGAGGGCATCCCGAGCGTGCGGCCCTCGCTCGTCCAGGGGATGTTCCTCGCCCGCAAGAACCTGACCTGGGACAGCTCGACCATGGTCTCGGACGACTTCCGCAGCTTCACCGAGCTCGACGCGACAGCCACGTACCACCACGGCCAGCACGCCCAGGTGCCGTTCTTCCGCGGCCCCGTCACGCCGGTCGCCGATCGCGGCGGCGAGTCGAAGCGGGTGAACTACAGCTGCCAGCTGTGCGTCATCAAGGGTCAGCTGGGCGGTTTCCTGTCGATGTTCACCTCCGCCGGCACCGACCAGTTCGGAGTCACCACCAGCGGCAGCTGGGAGGTCCTCCGCGGTCATCGCCGAGTCAGCCGCGGCAGGGCGTTCCTGGCTCCGTACGTGCCGAAGGTGAAACCCGGGCAGCACCTGAAGCTGGTGGCCACGACGGGCCCCGCGAACAAGAAGTACGTGCTCTCCCGCAACGTCACCGACACGTGGGCGTTCACGGTTCCGAACCGCAAACGCGCCATCGTGCCGATCCTGCGCGCGGCGTACGTCCCTCCGACGGACCTGCACAGCGTCGGCCGGCCGGGGCATGTCTCGTTCCCGATCACCTTCGACAACCTCGGTCCCGTCGACGCCAAGGTCCGCAAGGCCGCTGTGAAGTGGTCCGTGGACGGTCGCCACTGGCACGCTGCCCGCCTCGCGCGCCAGGACAAGAACACGTTCCGCGTGTCCTACCGCAACCCGGCCGCCACCAAGGCTCACCCGTACCTGAGCTTGAAGGTGACGGCCCACGACACGGGCGGCCGGTCGATCACGGAGACCGTCCAGAACGCCTACGAGCTGCCGAACATCGCAGCCCACCGGTCGGTGGACACCGTTCCCCAGCACCGCGCGACGTTCCGGCCGGGCAAGCTCTGCCGTACGTCGGGCGAGCACTCGTACTCCTGCTTCGTGAAGCTGGGTGGTGCCACGCGGACGGCCGGCAGGGCCGCACCGGACCCGGCCGGCTGGGGCGCCCCGGCGCTGCGGCAGGCCTACGGCCTCGGCGACGACCCGAACCCCGGCACCGTGGCCGTGATCGTGGCGTACGACTACCCGCACGCGCAGGCCGACATGAACCACTACCGGGCGCAGTACGGCCTGCCGGCCTGCACCGGTGCCGGCGGGTGCTTCACGAAGATCAACCAGAAGGGCCAGACCGGCAACTACCCGGAGCAGGACTTCGGCTGGGGAGTCGAGGCCTCGCTCGACCTGCAGATGATCTCCGCGGCGTGCCCCACCTGCCACGTCGTCCTGGTGGAAGCCAACAACCCCACCGACGGGGCGTTCTTCCACGCCGAGACCGCGGCGGTCAACGCCGGGGCGACGGTCACCAACCACTCCTTCGGTCGGATCGAGCTGACGGGCGCCGACAAGGACGCCCTGCACTTCGAGCACCCGGGCGTGAGCGCGGTGGCGTCGACCGGTGACTTCGGCTACGGGCCGGCCAGCTTCCCGGCCAGCTCCCCGAACGTGGTCGCGGTGGGTGGCACCACCCTCGCCCGGTCGTCCACCGATGAGCGGGGCTGGACCGAGAAGGCGTGGGCGTACGCCGGCTCGGGCTGCTCGGCGTACTTCGAGAAGCCCGTGGGCCAGGACGACACCGCCTGCCACGGCCGCACGATCGCCGACGTGTCCGCGGTGGCGCGGGGGCTGGCGATCTACAACACCTCACTGCCGCGCCGTTACCGCGGCTGGCTGACGGTGGACGGCACCAGCGCGTCGTCGCCACTCATCGCCGGCATGATCGGCTCGGCCGGCACGCCGGGAGTCACCCCGCAGCTGCTCTACGCGCACGCGGGCGACTTCAACGACGTGGTCGGTGGTCACAACGGGTTCTGCCAGGGCAGCTACATCTGCACCGGCGTCGAGGGGTACGACGGCCCGACCGGCCTCGGGACGCCTCAGGGCGTCTCCGCGTTCGGCGTTCCGTAGACCGACATCAGCACGCGGGAGCCGGTGGTGCCGTCATGGCACCACCGGCCCCTTCGTCTTGGCAGCGGTGACCTCGGACCGCCGAGGACGCGTCGGGGTCCTTCTCAGAACGCCGACTCGTCGAGGTCCATCAGCGCGAGGTCGGTGTGCTCGACGATGCGACGCTCGGCGGAGAGCCGGGGCAGGGTGACCTGCGCGAAGAACTGCGCGGCGGCGACCTTGCCCTCGTAGAACGACTTGTCCTTGCCGGAGACCTCACCGGCCAGCTGGTCGAGGGCCACCTGGGCGCCTCGCAGCAGCAGCCAGGAGCAGACGACGTCTCCGAGCACCATCAGCAGGCGGCTGGTGTTGAGGCCGACCTTGTAGATGTTGCGGATGTCGCCGCCGTCGGCGGAGGCATCGGCGCTCATCAGGTCCTCGATCATGTGCCCGACGATCGCCTGGGCGTCCTCCAGGGCCGTCGCCAGCAGCGCCCGCTCGACCTTGAGCCGGCCGTTGCCCCCCTCCGTCTGCACGAACTCCTGGATCTCCGCAGAGAGGTGACCCAGGGCCCGACCCTGGTCCTTGACGATCTTGCGGAAGAAGAGGTCCTGCCCCTGGATCGCGGTCGTGCCTTCGTACAGCGTGTCGATCTTGGCGTCGCGGACGTACTGCTCGATCGGGTAGTCCTGCAGGAAGCCCGACCCGCCGAAGGTCTGCAATGACTCGGTGCCGAGCAGCACCCACGAGCGCTCCGAGCCGTAGCCCTTCACGATCGGGAGGAGGAGGTCGTTGACCGCCATCGCCAGCTCGTCCTTCTCGCCGTTGTGCTCGGCGATGGTGACCCGGTCCCGCCAGGAGGCGGTGTACAGCACGAGTGAGCGCATCGCCTCGACGAACGACTTCTGCGTCATCAGCGAGCGGCGTACGTCGGGATGGTGGGTGATCGTCACTCGGGTCGCGGTCTTGTCCGCAGCCTGGGTGAGGTCCGCACCCTGCACCCGCTCCTTGGCGAACTCCAGTGCGTTGAGGTAGCCGGTCGAGAGCGTCGCGATCGCCTTCGTGCCGACCATCATCCGGGCGTTCTCGATCACCTGGAACATCTGCGCGATGCCCTGGTGCACCTCGCCGAGCAGCCAGCCGCGCGCCGGCTCGCCACCACCGACCCCGGGGTCACCGAACGTGAGCTCGCAGGTGTTGGACACCTTGATGCCCATCTTGTGCTCGACGCCGGTGACGTAGACGCCGTTGCGCTCGCCCGTCAGCTCGCCCGTCTCCACGTCGAAGTGGAGCTTCGGAACGATGAAGAGGCTCAGACCCTTCGTCCCCGGGCCGCCGGCGCCCTCGACGCCCTGCGGCCGGGCGAGGACCATGTGGATGACGTTGTCGCTGAGATCGCTCTCGGCCGAGGTGATGAACCGCTTGACGCCCTCGATGTTCCAGGTGCCGTCGGCGTTCGGGGTCGCCTTGGCGCGGCCCGCGCCCACGTCCGAGCCGGCATCGGGCTCGGTGAGGACCATGCTGGTGACCCACTGCCGGTCGACGATGAGACGCGCGATCTTCTTGTCACGCTCGTTGCCGTTGTGGTTGAGGACGCCCGCGAACATCGGTCCCGCGCCGTACATCCAGACGGCGGGGTTGGCGCCGAGCACCATCTCGCCCATGGCCCACTCCATGGTCGACGGGGCCGGCGTGCCCCCGAGGTCGGCGTGGGTCGCGAGCCGCCAGAACTCGGCGTCCATCCAGGTCCGGTAGCTCTTCTTGAACGACTCGGGAACGGGCGCAGTGTGGGTCTCGGGGTCGAAGACGGGCGGCGTGCGGTCGCCGTCCTCGAACGACGCAGCGAGGTCCTCCCGGGCGATCCGGTCGACCTCCGCGAGGACCTCGCGGGCGGTGACGCCGTCGACCTCGGCGAAGGGCCCGGTGCCCAGCACCTGGTCCTGGCCGAGCACCTCGAAGAGGTTGAACTCGATGTCGCGCAGGTTGCTCTTGTAGTGGCCCATGTCCCTACCTGTTCGCGTCGGCGACCGGTCTCCCCGGGAGCGGGAACCCCGTCCTGAGTACGGCTACTCATCAGTAACTTGATTCTGCCTCGCGGGTCCCGGGCAGGCAACCGCTTCGCCGAACGTGGTGTATGTGAGGGTCACCACGCTGCCGTGGTGCGACGAAAGGCGGCGACCCTCCCACCTCCCGCGCCACGTCGTATGCCCGATTCGCGCTGGCTCTCTGAAAGACTGCGCCCATGCGAGTCTCAGCCAAGGCGGACTACGCGCTGCGCGCCCTCATCGAGATGGCGGCCCGCGCCGAAGGGGATGCCGCGCGTCCGGTGAGCGCCGAGGAGCTCGGCAAGCTCCAGGAGATCCCGCACAACTTCCTCCAGGCGATCCTGGCGGACCTGCGCAAGGCGGGGATCGTGCACGCGCAGCGTGGGCAGTCCGGGGGCTGGCGGCTGGCGAAGGACGCCGCGGGCGTCTCGGTCGCCGACGTGATCCGTGCCGTCGACGGCCCGCTGGTGTCGGTCTACGGGTTGCGGCCCGAGGCGGTGTCGTACAACGAGCGCGCGGACGCCCTGCAGCGGGTCTGGATCGCCGCGCGCCACTCGCTCCGCGACGTCTTCGAGCAGGTCAGCGTGGCCGACCTCGCTTCCGGCAGCCTTCCGAGTGAGGTCGCCCGGCTCACCGAGGACGAGGACGCCTGGCAGCCCCACTGACCAGGAGGCCTCCTCGGAGTCAGGCCTCCTCCTCCGCAGCGGTCACCCACTCCACGAACGGCCGTAGCGTGCGCCAGTCGTCACGCACCGCCTCGAGCAGCTCGGGGGTGTGGATGATCGGCTCGAAGCCGTAGTCGTGACCGATCGTCAGGGACTTGTGGCGGAGCAGGTTGATCCGTGGGTGGCTGAGGTCGTAGCCGCGCGGCGCGGTCTTGAGCACGTGCCCGCCGATCCGCCAGCCGTTCGCCTCGAGCTTCTTCAGCATCTGCGCCAGGTCGTTCCCCCGGCCGTCGTCGTCGATCGCGGTCCGGATCGCGGCGATGCGCGGCCCGGACGCGTCGTAGAAGCCGGCGCCGGTGCGCACCCCGCGGGCTGAGATCTCGACGTACCACCCGGTGGCGGGCCCGACCTCGATGAACGCGCCCTGGGCTGTCTTGTACGGCGTCTTGTCCTTCGCGAAGCGGACGTCGCGGTAGGGACGGAACACCTTGGCGTCACCGAACTCGTCGGCCAGGGCCGCACACAGCGCCACCATGGGGCGCTTCACGGAGTACTCGTAGGTGCCTTTGTGCTTCTCCCAGAACGACCGCGTGTTGTCGACCTCGAGGTCGTCGTAGAAGTCCAGGGCCTGGCTGGGGAACCCATTGAAGTCGGCAGGCATGCTCCCAGCCTACGAGCGCGGGACGCCGCGCAGGTGTCAGCCGAGGTTCGTCATGACCTGCTCGTCGCCGGCTTGTGAGTACGACGTGACCGTCAGGTGGGTGCCGCCGCAGCGTGGCGGCGCGAGGAAGGCGTTCCCGGTGCCCTTGGACTTGTACGCGATGGACAAGCCGGAGGTGGCGGGATCCCAGCGCATCAGCGTCGCGGGGTCGGAGTGGGTCGCCGGGTCGCGGGTGAAGAACGCCGAGCCGTCGCAGGTGACCAGAGAGCCCGACGTACCCGGGCCCAGATCGAACCAGCCCCGGTCGGTGTGGGCGTAGAAGTGGGCGGCCTCGATCCGGCTGTCCTTCGGCACCACCGACCAGACGGTGGATCCGTCGAGCAGAGCCGAGTCCCAGCCCTTGCAGTCGGTCACGCCGGGCAGGGTCTCGAGGTCGGCGCCCTGCGCCGTGGTCAGGGTGCGGCAGGAGGGGTGGTGGTCGTCGAAGGTCATCAAGGCCGTACCGTCGCCGGTGACCGACGCGCGACTGAAGCCGTGCCGCGGCTGCGCGCACCAGCCTGTCGTGCCATGGCCGTCGGCGAGGTCGACGGTCGCCAGGCAGTAACGGTGCCCCGACCCGGACGTCGCGTGGACCAGCGAGTCCGGCCCGAGAGCCCAGGTGCCGCCGACGACGGTCGGCGGATCGGAGCGTCCGTCGAGGACGGTCCTCCGGCCCGATGGGAGGTCCACGACCACCGCCCTGTCGGGATTCTGGGCGAGCCGGTCCTCGCTCACGACGAGCGCGTGCGAGTCGTCGAGGAAGGCGTCGGTGATGGACGAGTGTGCGCCGGCGGGGATCGTCATGGACTCCGACCCGCGCAGCGTGGCCTCCGCACCGCCCTGTGGAACGCTGAGCGTCCAGCCGTCGCCGACCGTCACCAGGTCGTCGGTCGAGCCCGGGACCCGCTTCCAGTGGAGGAGCTCGGTCGTGGCGTCGGCCGCGACCGGATGGTCGGGTGTGCCGAGCGCCGAGGCGGCCGTACGGTCGCTGGTGCTGGGCGCGAGGCTCTCCGGGCTCGTCTCGACCGTGTGCGGCGGGCCCATGGACCCGCCGGAGCCTCCGGCGTCGGGAGTGGACGACGACCCGTTGCCACACGAGGAGAGCACCAGCGCGGCCACGGCCGCAGCGCCCACGCGGCGTACCGACCTCACACGCCGAGATTGTGCTGGAAATGGGCCTCGTTGGCGCGGTACGCGCGGTAGGCGGAGCGCCACTGCACGCGATCGATGTACGGCTCGTCGGGGTGGAAGCGCTGCTGGTTCCATGGCTCGAAGTAGCCGAGCAGGGTCGGCTTGCCGGCGCGCTTCTCGTAGCCCCGGCCGACCTGGAAGTGACCCGAGCCGTCGTGGTCGAGGTAGGGGAAGTACTGCTTGAGCAGCACGGGATGCAGGACCACGGGCGCGTCGTAGTCGACGACGTGCCGGGCCATCAGCAGCCGCCACTGCTTGAACGACCAGTCGCTGATGTCCAGGGTGATGTAAGGGCCCGCGTACGACTCCCGGTCGTAGCCGGTGACCCGGTTCACGATGTGCACCATCGAGGTGATCGCGGAGCCGGATGTCGTCGTACCCAGCTCGTGAGCCCAGTGTCCCTGCGAACGCCGGTCGCCCGACCAGCCCCACGCGATCATCTGCATCGTGGTGGGTCCGCACCAGTAGGTGCGCTGTTGCTCGCTCACGTGCTTCGAGCTCAGGACGGTGCCCTTGCGGGGGTACTGGTTCCAGTGCTTGAGGCGCCTCTGGCCGCCCCCCTCCGCCGCCGTGGTCGTCGTCCGGGCGTCGGAGCTCGATGACGCCGGCCGCACCTCCGGGTGTCGAGCGCGGAAGCCCGGGGGGAGCGGCACGTGCTGGATCTGGTGGCGCAGGAGCCAGATCTTGGCGACCGAGCGCGCCGCCTCGGTGAGCTCGGCGCGGTCGGCTGCGGCGCGGGCCGACGGGCTCATGGCCGCCCGCACGCGCACTGCGTCGTACGCCGAGAGGTCGCCGGTGCTCGTCCCGCCCGTGCGTCCCGACGCCTGGCGCTGCATCGCCGACACGGTGCGGTTGCGCACCTGGGCCTCGGTCCGGTCGGTCCATCCGCTGCCGAGGCAGTAGCGCTGACCCTCGAAGGTCGCGCACTGGACGACGTCGTCCACCAGGGCGCGGGGACTCGCGTTCCGGGAGGCGGTCGGCGCCGACGCCGACCGGCTCTGCTGGACCACGCGGTTGATCACCTGGCGGTACGCCGGCGTCACCCGCCCGTATCCCGCGGTCAGCGGACCGGTCCGCGGCTGATCGGCGGTCCTGCGCATGCTGCCGTCGCCGCCACCTCCGCGCGGGACGAGGGTGAGGGCGGAGAGGACGAGGACGAAGACGCCGAGAGCGATCCAGCGGGCGCGTGACATGGGGAAGAACCTCGAGACTTCAGGAGTCACTTGCCCACCACTGTCCACAAGGGTCACAGCAGAGTCAAGGCCGGGGTCGACCGGCCGCGTGGACTCGGGAGCTTCGAGACGGTCGCAGAACGACGTCCTCCACCACCGGAAACGGCGGTGAGTTCCGGTGGTTGATGAAGGCGCTCTGGCGCCTGTCTCGAACCACCCACGGACTCGGAGCGGATGACGAGGCTCGAACTCGCGACATCGACCTTGGGAAGGTCGCGCTCTACCAACTGAGCTACATCCGCATGCCGGCTGACCGGCGTGCAGGATCGTACCCGAGCGTCGCCCGAGGGTCAGATCGGCGTCAGATCGGCTCCAGGCCGGGCCGCTTGGGGGTGACCCCGTCGCCGGAGGACTTCCCCGTGAGGCGCCGCTTGATCCACGGTGCCGCGTGCTTGACCACCCAGTCGAGATCGGCGCGCTTGCCGGCTCGGAACGGTGTCTCCCCGAGGGATCCGGTGGGGTCCGCGAGGTCGAGTCGGTGCGGGACGCCGAGGGTGTCGAGCACCTCGATCGCCACCGCCCGGTGACCGAGCGGGCCGAGGTGCAGCCGGTCCTCGGACCACATCAGCTCGGGATGCTCGGGCCGCATCCGCCACGAGTCGAGCACGATCGCGCCGTGCCGGTCGGCGATCTCGCGGATGCGCTCGTTGTAGACGGCGAAGCGGCCCCGGAGGCGGGCGAACGGCCCACCGCCGCCCGGGTCGAACGCCGTGAACAGTCCGACCGTCGCTCCGGTGGCGGCGAGCTTGCCGACGGCCTGGTCGTAGACCTCGCCGAGGGCGTCGACGTCGACGCGAGGCCGGATGAGGTCGTTGCCTCCGGCGTAGATCGTCACGAGGTCCGGGTCGAGCGCGAGTGCCGGCTCCACCTGCTCGTCGAGGATGCGCCGCATCACGCGGCCGCGGACCGCCAGGTTCGCGTACCCGAAGTCCTCCGTCTGCGTCGCCAGGACCTCGGCCACCCGGTCCGCCCAGCCGCGGACGCCGTTGGGGCGCGAGGCATCGGCATCGCCGACTCCCTCGGTGAACGAGTCGCCGAGGGCGACGTAGCGATGAAAGACGGGAGCCACGCCCGCATGGTGCCAGAGCGAGGTCCTCGGGTCTCGACGCGGCCTCGCCCAGGGGCTCGGCCGGCTCGACCACCGAGGGGCCCGGTTCGGTGGTCGAGCCCGCGAGCGTCAGCGCTCCTGCTGCGGGGGGCTCGGCCGGCACGACCACCGAGGGGCCCGGTTCGGTGGTCGAGCCCGCGAGCGTCAGCGAGCGTTGTCGAGACCCACTCCCCTCCCGGGGGCCCGGCCGGCTCGACCACCGACGTACTGGGGTCTCGACACGGCCTCGCCCGGGGGCTCGGCCGGCTCGACCACCGAGGGTCCCGGTTCGGTGGTCGAGCCCGCGAGCGT
>DATBDF010000317.1:0-3985 GCA_036270075.1 Nocardioides sp. | reverse complement strand
GTTCACCGGCGCTGCGGGCGAGTGGATGACACCGGTCGCCACGGCCACACCGGTCGCTGCCGCGGCCAGTCCGCTCAGCGTGACCGTGGTGCGGAGCGCGGTCCGCGCCGGACGGCGCTTCTCGCCGATGTGGCGAGGGCCGGACAGGCGCGCGGGCTGCGACGGGATCGGGGCAGACCGGTGTCTGGGCACGTACTGCTGATGTGAAGGCACAGGTAGCACTCGGGGGTAGACGACTCGGGTGGGTCCGCCGCCACCCGGGATCCCCGTGCCCGTGCGCCGAAGCGGACTGCTTGCCACCTTGCATGAGAACCGAAGGGCGTGCAAACCGAACGGCCCGAAAAGTGGTGGAAATCTGGATCAGAAGTCGACTCATGTGCCACGCAAGTCACACACGCCTCTGCTGACACATTCTTAGGGTGCTCTTGATCACGGAACGGTCACGTCGAGGTCACTCCTCGTGGCCCGTTCGAACCGGCCCGGGCACGGGTCGGTCCCGCCGTTCGGGGCGGATCTCCGGTCTCGGAGACGACCCGGCGACGGGACCGACTCTCGCGCCTCAGAGGGTGACGTCCTCCAGCATCTCGGTCACCAGAGCGGCGATCGGCGAGCGCTCGGAGCGGGTCAGGGTGACGTGGGCGAAGAGCGGGTGGCCCTTGAGCTTCTCGACCACCGCGACCACACCGTCGTGACGCCCGACCCGGAGGTTGTCGCGCTGGGCGACGTCGTGGGTCAGCACGACCTTGGAGTTGGCGCCGATCCGGGAGAGCACGGTGAGGAGCACGTTGCGCTCCAGCGACTGGGCCTCGTCGACGATCACGAAGGCGTCGTGCAGGGAGCGGCCGCGGATGTGCGTCAGCGGCAGGACCTCGAGCATGCCGCGGTCGAGCACCTCGTCGATGACGTCGCGCGAGGTGATCGCGCCGAGGGTGTCGAAGACGGCCTGCGCCCAGGGCGACATCTTCTCCGACTCCGACCCGGGCAGGTACCCGAGCTCCTGGCCGCCCACGGCGTACAGCGGGCGGAACACCACGACCTTCTGGTGCTGCCGGCGCTCGAGCACGGCTTCCAGGCCCGCGCACAGGGCCATCGCGGACTTGCCGGTGCCGGCGCGGCCGCCGAGCGACACGATCCCGACCTCGGGGTCGAGCAGCATCTCCAGGGCGATCCGCTGCTCGGCCGACCGGCCGTGGATGCCGAACGCCTCACGGTCGCCGCGGACCAGGTGGACCTGCTTGTCCGCCCCGACCCGTCCCAGCGCCGTCCCGCGCTCGGAGAGCAGGACCAGGCCGGTGTGGCAGGGCAGGTCGCGTGCGACCTCCACGTCCGTGGTGCCCGCGTCGTACAGCTCGTCGAGGACCGACGCCGGCACCTCGAGCTCGGCCATCCCGCTGTACCCGGGGTCGGACTCGCCGATCTGCTCACCGTGGTACTCCTCGGCGCGCAGGCCCACGGCGGAGGCCTTGATCCGCATCGGGAGGTCCTTGGAGACCAGCGTCACGTCGTGGTGCTCGTTGGCCAGGTTGCGCGCGACGGCCAGGATCCGGGTGTCGTTGTCCCCCAACCGGAAGCCGGACGGCAGCGAGTCCGCGTCGGTGTGGTTCAGCTCGACCCGGATCGAGCCACCCTCGTCGCCGACCGGAACGGCCTCGTCGAGACGGCCGTGCCTCACCCGCAGCTCGTCGAGGGCGCGCAGCGCGGTCCGGGCGAAGAACCCCAGCTCCGGATGATGGCGCTTGGCCTCGAGCTCGGTGATGACGACGACGGGGAGGATCACCTCGTGCTCGGCGAACCGGCGCATGGCGCCCGGGTCGGCCAGCAGCACGCTGGTGTCGAGGACGATCGTGCGGACGGATCGCTGGTTCGACTTCACAGCTGACGTCTCGCGGGTGGTCCTCCGGGTCCCCTGCTTGGCCTGCGGCACCAGACACCCCTCACCAGACCGCGGCGCACACTCCTCGCCCGGTCCTGTTTCTCCCTCTACGTGGCGGACCGGGAAGGGACCCGAAGGTCGGAGTGTCGACCTCCTGGGCGCGGCCTGGCGGCCGAGCCGCGCAGTGAGCTCCACCGCGCTGTCTGGTCGTGATGTCTCACGAACGGGCCTCCCGATTCGGTGGATTTCCCCAACCCACCGATGTTCGGGAACGTACGCCGCTTGCCGGGAGTTTCCGGGAGACACGCCCGAGAGCGGGTCGTTCGTTCTCCACCCTCGTGCAGCCGGCTGAAGGAAGGGCGAACCGTCCGAGAAGAACGGGTGAATGACCCACGTCGCCGGCGGATCCGCCGGCCGTTCGTGCTACCTGACGCCGTAGCGGCGCTCGCGCTGGGCGTACGCGCGGATGGCGCGGAGGAAGTCGACCTTGCGGAAGTCGGGCCAGTAGGCCTCGCAGAAGTAGAACTCGCTCTGCGCGCTCTGCCACAGCAGGAACCCGCCGAGCCGCTGCTCACCCGAGGTGCGGATCACCAGGTCCGGGTCCGGCTGGCCCTTGGTGTAGAGGTGCTCGGCGATGTGGTCGACGTCGATCACCTCGGCCAGCTCCTCGAGGCTGGTGCCCCGCTCGGCGTGCTCCTGCAGCAGCGAGCGCACGGCGTCGGCGATCTCGCGCCGTCCGCCGTACGGCACCGCGACGTTGACCAGGATCCCGTCGACGTCACGCGTCGACTCCTCGGCCTCCTTGAGCCGGTTCGCCAGGGGGGCCGGGAGCAGGTCGAGCGCACCCACGGGATGGATCCGCCAGCGTCGCTGCTCCGCCAGCTGTTCGACGGCATCGCCGATCACCGTCAAGAGGCCCTCGAGCTGTTCGGAGGGGCGCTGGAGGTTGTCGGTGGAGAGCAGCCACAGCGTGACGACCCGGACACCCACCTCCTCGCTCCACTCGAGCAGCGGCTCGATGTTCGCCGCGCCGGCGCGGTAGCCGTGGGTGCTGTCGCCGCCGACGCCCTTGGCCCAGCGGCGGTTGCCGTCGAGCATCACGCCGATGTGCTGAGGGATCCGGTCCTTCGGCAGCGCCTTGACCATGCGCGACTCGTAGGCGGGGTAGAAGAGACGGCGTACGTGCTCCTTGAGCTCGGGAACCACCGCCATTCCTCGATGGTAACGGCGGTCGGGCTGCCCGAAGCCACAAACAGGCCTGTGGGTCCACCGGTACCTTCGAGGGCATGAACGACTCGATCCGAGCCGGTCTCGACTCCTTCGCCGTCCACGTGGCCGAGGGAGTCGCCGAGATCAAGCCGCGCCTGCGGGGCTGGCTCCACCTGGCCTCCGCTCCGGTGACCCTCGCCGCCGGCGTGGTGCTGATCGCGCTCTCGCCGACGGCGGCCACGCGCCTGGGGTCGGCGGTGTACGTCGCGTCGTCCGTGCTGCTCTTCAGCGTCTCCGCGATCTACCACCGTGGGCGGTGGTCGCCGAGGACTCACGGGGTGCTACGACGCCTCGACCATGCCAACATATTCCTGCTGATCGCCGGCACCTACACGCCGTTCTCGCTGATGCTGCTGCGGGGCACCGATCGGGTCGTGATGCTGGCCGTGATCTGGGCGGGCGCGTTGCTCGGGGTCGCCTTCCGGGTCCTCTGGATCGACGCGCCGCGGTGGTTGTGCGTGCCGATCTACGTCGGGCTCGGCTGCGCCGCGATCTTCGCGCTGCCCCAGTTCGCGGCCGGATCCGAGCGGTTGGGCGTCGGCCTCGGCACGGTCGTGCTGGTCCTCATCGCGACCGGAGGAGCGCTGTACATCGCCGGCGGCGTCGTGTACGGCTTCCGCCGGCCCGACCCGTGGCCGCGCTACTTCGGCTTCCACGAGGTGTTCCACTCGTTCACGGTCCTCGCGTTCGTCGCCCACTACGTCGGTGTCTCGCTCGCGACGTACTCGCTCCGGTAGACACGTCGCCCCTCGAGGCGTGAGTCCGCTCACGATCGGTGTATCTCGGAACATCTGGCGGCGTCTCCTCGTCACAACCTCCGATGGCTGAGCACAAGACCCACTC
>DATBDF010000316.1:0-24627 GCA_036270075.1 Nocardioides sp. | reverse complement strand
CGTCGCGGCGTCGAACACGAGCGCGGACCCCGGCCCGCCGGCGAACCCGATGAGGAGGCCCGCGATGACGGGTCCCGCGACGTTCGCGAGCGAGAAGGTCAGGCCGCGCAGGGCGTTGGCCGGCTGGATGTTGCCGGGGCTCACGGTCGTCGGCAGCAGTCCGCTGAACGCCGGGGCGAAGAACGCGTCAGCCGAGCCGAAGACCGCGGCGAGCACCGCCAGCTGGGCGACCTCGGCATGGCCCGACAGCAGAAGAGCCGCAGCCAGGGACTGCGTCACCAGACGGACCAGGTCCGAGGCGATCAGGATCCGCTTGCGGTCCCAGCGGTCGGCCCAGACGCCCGCGGGGACCGCCAGCAGCACGAACGGCAGGAACTGAGCGGCGGACGTCAGGGCGACGTCACGGACGCCACCGCCGACCGAGAGGACGGCGAACGGCAGGGCGACGCTGGTGACCCGGTCGCCGAGCACGCTGAGCACCTGGCTGCCGAAGAGCAGCCGGTACTGCGGCTCCTCGCGCAGGACCGAGGGCACCAGACGTCGCACGAGGCGTCAGCATCCCGGACGAACGCCGGGTTTGTCGCCCGGGATTCGTCAGGCGGGACCAGCCGGCGTCAGTCAGTCAGGCGGCGTCGCGCTTGACCTTGCGCAGCAGCGCCTTGGCGCCCTCGATGTAGAGGTCGACGCCGAAGAAGTAGTACGCCGTCTCGTCCTCGCAGTTGGTGAGCGCATGGGCCGCGGCCTGGACGTGGGGGTACTGGTCGGCCGGGAGGCTCTCGACGTACGCGCGCTTCTGTGCGAGCAGCGCGTCGCGCTCCTCCTGCGCCGCCTGGCTCTCGGCGCCCGGGAGCTGGGTGACCAGCATCATCGCGGTCTGCAGCGCCATCCGGGCGAGGTCGGCGGACTGCTCGCGGCTGAAGCCCGCTTCCTGCAGGAGCGCCAGCGTGAACTCGGTGATCTGCAGCCCGGGCTGGACGTTGAGGATCCGGGGGAAGACGAGCTCGGCCGCCGCCGGGTGCTGCGCGAGGTTCTCGATCAGGTTCTCGACCACCGCACGCAGCTGCACGAACCACGGGCCGGTCGGCGCCGGCGGCCTCACGCCGGCCAGGAGCGCGTCACCCATCGCTGCCAGAAGCTCGTCCTTGTTCGCGACGTGCCAGTAGAGCGCCATCGGCGTGACCCCGAACTCCTGGGCGATCCGGCGGACGGTGATCGCGTCGGGCCCTTCGGCGTCCATCAC
This sequence comes from Nocardioides sp., assembly GCA_036270075.1. Taxonomy (GTDB): domain Bacteria; phylum Actinomycetota; class Actinomycetes; order Propionibacteriales; family Nocardioidaceae; genus Nocardioides. Next base: position 23,387 of record DATBDF010000316.1, on the reverse strand, counting down.
GGTCAGCGCCCGCTCGACGATCGCATCGCGGCTGAGCTCGACCTTGGCCCGGGTCGCCGTGGCAGTTCGTGGGGTCATGACCACAACTATACACCATAAGGCTTGACAACTATACGTCGTACACGGTTTCCTGTACGTCATACATGTACAACGTATAGGAGACGTGAGAGACATGAACCGGAACCGATGGACGCTCGTGGCGGTGGGACTGGCCACCTTCATGACCTACCTCGACAACAACATCGTCAACGTGGCGATCCCCGACATCCAGCGGGAGCTGGGGCTCTCCACGGCCGGCATCGAGTGGGTCGTGAGCGGCTACATCCTCACCTTCGCCGGCCTGCTGCTGGCCGGCGGGCGACTGGCCGACGCGTTCGGGCGGCGGAGGCTGTTCCTGGTCGGTCTCGCCATCTTCACGGCGTCCTCGCTCTTCGCTGGACTCGCCGGCGGGGCGGCCACCCTGATCGCCGCCCGGGCGCTCCAGGGCATCGGCGCCGCCGCCGTGACCCCCACGACGTTGGCGATCATCAGTGCCACCTTCACCGACCCGCGCGAGCGGAACGCCGCGGTCGGGATCTGGGGAGGTGTCGGTGCGCTCGCGCTGGCGGTCGGCCCCGTCCTGGGCGGACTGCTGACCCAGCACGTCTCCTGGGAGTGGATCTTCTGGATCAACGTTCCCGTCGGCATCGCCACCATGGGGCTGGGTGCCTGGGCCATCCGTGAGTCCCGCGAAGACGAGGCTCGGCGGCTGGACCTGCCCGGCCTCGCGCTGTCCGCCGTGTCCCTGTTCGCCCTGACCTGGGCGCTGATCGAGGGTCACGACCGGGGCTGGACCTCCACCGGCATCCTCAGCGCCTTCGGGGTCGCGGCCGTTGCCGCACTCGCCTTCGTGGCGGTCGAGCGTCGAGTCGCCGAGCCGATGGTCGACGTCAGCCTGTTCGCGCGCCGCGAGTTCAGCGGCGGGATCGTGGCCCTGATGCTGTGGGCGTTCGGGCTCTTCGGGATCTACTTCTTCACCTCGCTGTACCTGCAGGGCGTGCTGGGCTTCTCGCCGACCAAGGCCGGGACCGCCTTCGTGCCGATGGCGGTGCTCATGGCGTTCTCCGCCGTGGTCTCGGACCGTGTCGCGGCGCGGTTCGGCGCCTACCGCTCCACCGCCGTGGGCATGGTCGCGATGGGGCTCGGGATCGGGTCGGTCGCCCTGCTCGGCAAGGACGCGTCGTTCCTCCAGCTGATGCCCGGCTTCGCGGTGATCGGCATCGGCGGTGGCCTGACGATCCCGCTGACCGCCACGGTGCTCGGAGTGATGCCGACGAGCCAGGCCGGGGTCGCCTCCGCGGTCTTCAACGCCTCGCGCGAGCTGGCCGGACTGCTCGGGATCACGGTGATCGGTGCGGTGCTCACGAGCCGACAGGGGCACGCGCTGGCCGCGGGTCACTCCCCGGTCGACGCCTACCTCACCGGCTACCGCGCCGGCCTCGTGCTGGCCGCCGTCCTGGTGATCGCCGGCGGGGCGGTGGCGTACGCCGCCCTGCGCCGGGCGCACGTCGACGACGCCGAGCAGGAGACCACCCAGGAGGACCTGGTCCTGGCCGGCTGACCGGCTCGCACCGGACCGCCACAGACGTCGGGCCCGCCCCCGCAAGGGGACGGGCCCGTCGTTGTGCGGGCTGAGGTCCGGTCTCAACCCCCCGTACGACGCACCGCGGGCCGGGCCAGGGACTGGCCGCCGGCGGCGGACGCGTTGCACGTCCATGCTCTGCCACCGGGGGCCGGAGCGCACCAGGTTCGGGCGAATCTTTGCCGACTTGCAACCCAGCGGATCTTTTCCGGTGGTCGTGTCGATCGACGGGCGCTTCGTACGACGTACGGGTGAACAGTCCCTCACCCAGGAGCTCTCATGACCACCATCGGCACGACCCCCAGCCGGACTCGAGCCTTCCTCGCGCTCGCCGCGCTGGCCCTTCCGACGCTGCTCGTCGCGGTCGACATCTCCGTCCTCGCGGTCGCTCTGCCCACGATGGGCACCGCGCTCCACGCGGGCCCCACCGAGCTGCTCTGGATGACCGACAGCTACAACTTCCTGGTCGCCGGCGCGATGCTCACCACCGGCGCGATCGCCGACCGCATCGGCCGTCGCCGGATGATCCTGATCTGCGCCGCGATCTTCGCGATCGCCTCCGGGATCGGCGCCTTCGCCACCACCCCCGAGCTCGTGATCGTCGCCCGCGGCGTGATGGGGCTCGCCGGGTCCGCGATCCTGCCGGCATCGATGGCCCTGCTCGGCGTCCTCTTCACCGAAGAGAAGGCGCGCATCCAGGCGATGGGCGTGATGATGACCGTCTTCCTGGGCGGCATGGCGATCGCGCCGTTCGTCGGGGGCCTGCTGCTCGCCCACTTCTGGTGGGGCTCGGTCTTCCTGATGGGCGTGCCCGTGATGGCGGTGACGATCCTGGTCGTGCCGCGGCTCATCCCCGAGTCGCGGGCCGAGGCACCGGCGCCGCTCGACCTCACCAGCGCGGCCCTGTCCGTCGCGGCCGTCCTGAGCCTGGTCTTCGCGCTCAAGCGCTCGGTCAACTCCGGCTTCGACACCCCCGTCGTGGTCACGCTGGTCATCGGTGTGGCTCTGGGCACGGTCTTCCTCCGTCGCCAGGCCACGCTCACGAACCCGCTGCTCGACCTGGGTCTGCTGGCCCGCCCGCGGGTCCGGCGTACCCTCGCCGCGCTGTTCCTGACCGCGCTCCTGATGGGCGGCAGCTCGCTGTTCTTCAACCTCTACCTCCAAGAGGTCCAGGGCCTGTCGCCGCTGGGCGCCGCCTGGTGGATGCTGCCGATGATGGTGTCGATGATCGCGGCCGCCAACCTCGGCCCGTGGCTGAACCGGCGCATGCCCCAGCGCACCGTCGTCGTCTCGATGATGGCCGTCATGGTCGCGGGATTCGCCCTGTACGCCGTGGCGCCGGTGACCGCAGCGGGCCGCCCGGTCGTCGCCGTCGGTGCCAGCCTGGCCACCTTCGGGATAGGTGCCGCCTTCCCGATGCTGATGGACGGCGTGATCAGCGCGGCGCCACCGGAGCGGGCCGCCTCCAGCGCCTCGCTGGCCCAGCTCTCCAACGAGCTCGGCATCGCCCTCGGTCTCACCGTGCTCGGATCGCTCGGCACCGTGGTCTACCGCGCACGGCTGGGCCTGCCCGGCACCACCGCCGAGCAGAGCGTGATCGACGGCGTCCGCGAGGGGCAGCACGACCCGGCGCTGCTGACCTCGGTGAAGGACTCGTTCACCGACGCCTTCCACGTCACCGGACTGGTCGGGGTCGCCGTGATGGTCGTCGTCCTCGTGCTGGTCGCCCGCGCGACGCGCGAGAGCGCCGCCGCCACCGTCGACTCCGAGCAGGAGCTGTCGGAGGTCGCCGCCTGAGGTCGGGCGATGGAGCTGTGCCGCCGAGCCGGCCCAGGGTGACGACCAGCGGCTGATGCAGCGTCACACCTGGGCCGGCTCTCGCTCACTTCTCGAGGTTGCGCTCGGACCTCACCGGGTGCTCGAGGAGCTGCATGAGCTGCTGTCGGCTCCAGCCGGGAGCGAGGATCCCGTACACGTGCCGCGGAGGCGGAGCGCCACCGCATCCCTCCGCGGTGTCCGGGCAGGCGCGGTAGGAGATGTACACCTGCGGCTCGCCGCTCGCGGGATGGTCGGCGAAGAACACCTCGACCGGCAGACCCAGGTCCACCTTCTCCGCATCGGAAGGCACCGTCAGCTCGCTTCCGCCGGTGAAGTACAGGTCACCCGGGTCTCCGTCCACCGACGCCGAGCTCAGGTGGAGACCCGCGATGTCGAGGGTGCGCACGCCGTGGCGCACCGGCAGGCGCGTGCCCGAGCCGGCACTCGGCCGGCTGCTGGGCGGCTGCTGCTCGTCGCCGCGCTGGAGCGCCGCGGGCGTCAGCACCAGGGCGGCCGCCGCGGCGAGCGCCGAGGTCGCGGCCAGCCCCGTGTGCCCGCGACGCACGTGCGGCACGGGTCCGGCGTACCTCAGGTCCGGGACGCCCTCGTGGAACGCGGCGTTCAGTCGCGCGATCAGCTCCTCATCGGTCAGCATCGGCAATGGTCCTCTCGGGTGTCGAAGGATCGAGCACACGCCGCATCCGATCCAGCGCGCGTGCGGTCTGTGACTTGACGGTGCCCTCCGAGCAGTCCAGGGCGGCCGCGGTCTCGGCGACGGAGAGGTCGTCGAAGAACCGGAGGACCAGCACCGCACGTTGCCCTGACGGCAGGTCGCGGATGGCCGCGAGCAGGGGCTCGCGCTCCACGACCGCGTCGTCGGCCGGCGCCGCGACCTCGGCCCGCACGGCCACCTCGTCCACCCGGCGGTGCAGCGTCCGCCAGCGGTCCTTGGCGAGGTTCACCAGCACGCGACGCGCGTATGCCTCCGGCCGCCGGCGGGCACGGGGCCACCGACGCGCCGTCCGCAGGAGGGTCAGCTGCACGAGGTCCTCGGCGTGGCCACGGTCACCGCACAGCAGGTACGCCGTGCGCAGCAGCCGCCCGGAGGCGCCGGCGACGAAGAGCTCGAAGGCTCGTTGCTCCCGCCGCGACCCGATCATCGGGCTCCTCGTGTCACATCAATGGCAACTCCGCAGGCGTCCGCCGGGTTGTCAGGAACGGCGAGTAATTCGTCAGCGCCCGACGCGGCGTTCGGCCCGCCTGGCGACGGCCTCGTCGAGCAGCTCGAGGGCGCGCTGGACGGGCGGGGTGTCCGCGGCGCCGTCGCGCACGTGGACCACGATCCGGCGACGCGGGCTCGGGTTCACCAGCTCCCGGCTGTCGACGCCCGGCATCGACTCGGGGACCGCGAGTCCCGGCAGGATCGTGGCCCCGACGCCCGCCGCGACGAACGCCAGCGCGGTGTGGTGGTCCTCGGAGCGCGCGACGTACCGCGGGGCGAAGCCGGCCGCCCGGCAGGCGTTGCGGATGATCCGCGTGCAGGAGTTGCCGTGGTAGTCGTTGTCGATCAGCGCCTGACCGGCCAGTGCCGCCAGCGGCACCCGCTCGTCCCACTCGGTGAGCAGCTCGTGGCCGCGTGGTGCGACGACGCGGTAGTTCTCCTCGGTCAGCACGTGCCGGAGGTGGCCGGGTCGCTCGATGCCGTCCTGGTCGGCGTCCTCGGTGGTGATGTCGAGGTCGCGGCGAGCGGGGTTCGCCGGCTCGGGCCCGAGCTCGTTGAGGCTCATGTCGAGCACCACGTCGGGGAACTCGCGGCGCAGCTCCTTGGCCACCTGGGGCAGCCAGAACTGGGCGGCCGAGGAGAACGCGCCGATGGTCAGGGTGCCCGTACGACCGTCGCGCAGGTGGTCGACCACGCCGCCGAGCCGGTTCAAGCTCTCCATGAGCTCCTCGCTCTCGGCCGCGAGGAAACGCGCGGCCGCGGTGGGGGCGATGCCACGGCCGGCCTTCTCGAACAGCACGAGCCCGGTCTCGCGTTGGAGGGCCGCGATCTGCTGGCTGACGGCGGACGGCGTATAGCCGAGATGGTCGGCGGCGGCCTGCACCGATCCGCTCGCGACGACCGCTCGGAACACGCGCAGACGCTGGATGTCGATCATGGTCTGATCATACAGCATCGCTACTGCATACGTAAGAAACATTCGCTTGTGCTGAACAGTCAGGCGGGCCATCATGGAGGCATGAACACACACGAGAGCACCAGCAAGAGCGGCCGGTTCCGGACCTTCGTGCGACACATGTGGGGCGACCAGGTCGCTGCCAACCGCGCGCTGCTGCGGGTCCAGCCCTACGACGACTACCTGCGCAACCACCGCAACGAGTTCTGAGGTGAGGGCACCCGACCGTCCGCCATCCCACCCACTCACCCGCTAGAGCCGGCCGCGTCATCGCGGCCGGCTCTTGTGTGTTCATGCCTCGGGGATCAGCGCTCGGCACCACGCGCGACGCGGACGAGCAGGGCCTGCGTGGCCCGCACATGGCCCGTGCTCCACATCAGCGCCGTGCGGTAGGCCCGGCCCCGCAGTCCGGGGAACTCGGCGTAGGTCAGGGCGCGGAGCCGCGACCAGTCGCCCTCGGGGTCGACCCGGAGGACCAGCCGGTACGTCGAGAACCGATGGCGCCCCCCGAGGACGATCTCGCGCGGGGGATCTGTCTCGACCACCTCGAAGCCGCTGCGCGGCACCGTGCCGAGGAGGCGCCAGGGCCACCCGTGAGACGAGGTGGTCAGACGGCCGACGTACTCCTGCAGGGCGGCCCAGGTCCGGTCCGGCGGAGCGGCGACGGCGCGCGTCTGCTCGTCGACGAACGGCAGATCCGACGAGGTCACCTCGCCATCCTGCCGTGCGGGCCACTCAGGTGACCGGCGGCTCCTCCCGCGGATCATCGCGTGACTCGTCCCGCGACCGGCGGCGCTCGGCCATCACCAGGCCGACGGCCACGAGCACGACGGCGCCGCCGACGACGACCGGCCAGGTGATCGGCTCCGAGAGCCACACCCACCCCAGCAGGACCGCCACCACCGGGTTCACGTAGGCGTGGGTCGAGACCAGGGAGATCGGCGCGTGGGCCAGCAGCCAGACGAAGGTCGTGTACGCCGCCACGGAGGCCAGGGTGAGGTAGGCGAGGACGAGCCACGTCCCCAGTGGTAGGTGGAAGGTCCACTGCTCGCCCGCCAGCACGCCGGCCAGGGTCAGCACGAGACCTCCCGCCAGCAGCTGGTACGCCGTGGTGGCGAAGGTGTTCTCGGGGAGCTGGAGCCTCGGTTGGAGGAACGAGCCGACCGCCCAGCAGCCGGCGGACGCGACCACGAGCACCGACGGCCAGAGCGGGAAGCCCGGCACCGACCGACCCCCGAGCAGCAGCACGGCCAGGCCCACGAACCCCGCGAGCACACCGACCCAGGTCACGGTCTGCGGCCGGTCGCCCGTCCCCAGTCGCAGCATCACGATCGCGATCGGCGCCAGGGCGCTCAGGAGGGCGGCGGGACCCGCCTGCACCCCGATGCTCTCCGCCCACGTGACGGTGCCGTTGGTGAGCACCTGCAGCAGCATCGCCAGCGCCACGCAGCCGAGCAGCGCGCTGCGAGGGGCCCGCAGCTTCACCCGGCCGTGGCGCGCGGCGACGTACGCCGCGAGCAGCAGCCCGGCGACGACGTACCTCACCCCGATCGAGAGCAGAGCCGGGGCGGCCTCGACGACGTACCGGACCGCGACGAAGACCGATCCCCAGACGACGTAGATCACCAGGAGCCCGGCGCCGATCTGGACCGCCTCGCGGGTGAGCGGCCAGCCGGTGCGCGTCCGGCTGGCTTCGGTGAACATCCCTGCCAGCGTATGACCCGGCGAACCCGGGGACGTCGTGCGTTCCGAGCGACAGAACAGCCCGTCGGCTCAGGGCTTCCAGGCCCCCGCCACCTGCCGGGTCGCGGCGTTCAACCGGTTCCAGACGTTGATCGAGGTGATCGCGATCAGAAGGGCACTCAGTCCGTCCTCGTCGTAGTGGCGCGAGGCCCTCTCCCAGACCTCGTCGGGGACGGGGTCGCCCCGGTCGGCCACGCGGGTCACCAGCTCGGTCAGCTCGAGAGCGACCCGCTCGGCCTCGCTGAAGTACCGCGTGTCCCGCCAGGCTGCCACGGCGTAGAGGCGCTCGTCGCTGATGCCTTCCTTCTTCAGGTTGTTCGAGTGGAGCTCGACACAGACGCTGCAGCCGTTGATCTGGCTGGCACGCAGACGCATCACCTCCAGCGTCTCGGCCGGGACACCCAGCCCCTCACCCGCGCTGCTGTAGGCGTTCAGGGCCCTCAAGGCGGCCGGGACGACGAACACCGGGTGGGTCATCCGTGCTTCCATGACTGTCTCCTGTCATGTCGAGCTCGTTCATCTCGTCATCTGGGTTGACGGACCACGAAGGAGGAACCTGACAGTGGAAACCCAGGAGAGGCTGGCCGAGCAGTTCGAGTTGCACCGCACCCATCTGCGCGGCGTCGCCTACCGGATGCTCGGGTCGACCGCCGAGGCGGACGACGCCGTCCAGGAGACGTGGCTGCGGCTCGCGCGTACGGACGCCAGCCAGGTGGTCAACCTCCGCGGCTGGCTCACCACCGTCGTGAGCCGGGTCTGCCTCGACCTCCTGCGCTCACGCAAGTCACGGCGCGAGGAGTCCCTCGACGTCCATGTGCCCGATCCCGTCGTCACCCGGCTGGACGCCGACCCCGAGGCGGCCGCCGAGCAGGCGGACGCGGTCACCCTCGCCCTGCTCGTCGTGCTCGACGCCCTCAACCCTCGGGAGCGGATGGCCTTCGTGCTGCACGACATGTTCGGGGTGCCGTTCGACCAGATCGGCGAGATCGTGGGGAGCACACCGGCCGCAGCCACCCAGATGGCCAGCCGGGCCCGGCGCCGCGTCCGTGCCACCCCCCCGCCGGCGGCCGACCTCGCGACCCAGCGCCGCGTCCTCGAGGCGTTCACGTCGGCCGCCCAGGAGGGTGACTTCGAGGCCCTGGTCTCGGTGCTCGATCCGGACGTCACGCTCCGCGCTGACGGTGGTGCCACCGGACCGTCCGGCGTCATCCGTGGGGCTGCCGAGGTCGCGTCGCAGGCAGCCGCGTTCCGGCAGACCGACCACGAGTCGCGGCAGGTCATGGTGCTGGTCAACGGGTCGGTCGGCATGGTCGGCATCAAGGACGGCCGTCCGGTCTCCGTCTTCAGCCCGGTCATCCGCGGTGGCCGGATCGTCGAGATCAACATCCTCGTCGACCCGGAGCGGCTCGCCGCGCTCGGCCTGGAGCACCTCCTCTGAGCCAGGCGTAGGGCCGCGCGCGCACGATCTCGCGCGCGGCCCGCGCGGCTGCGTCACTCCAACATGGCCGTGACCCGGTTCGCGGTCCGGTGCCCCAAGGAGTACCCGTCGTCCATCGCGTGCCGGAAGTGGATGCCGAGCCAGATCCGCGACATGAACGCGTCGGACTCCAGCGAGCTCAACGTGGCGTACGTCCGGTCCGTCCCCGTGACCGACGAGTGCAGCTCGAGCGGAACGGCGTCACCGAGGTAGTTGCGCACGCTCTGGGCGAAGGAGCTCGTCAGGGCGGCATGCCCACTGGTGTAGTCGGGGTACGGCGGGTTCGGCGCGAACGGTGGGAGGGACACGTTCAGGGGCTGCCACGCGGGGTCGGCCACCGTCGCCGGGTTGTCGTCACTGTCGGCCCCGATGATCGCCTGGTTGGGGCGCCAGAAGCCGAGCTCGCGCTTCAGCCGCCACGTCTGGATCACGGCGTTGCCGGTCGAGCCGTTGATCGTGGCGAGGAGCCTGGCCGACGTGGACACCCCGAGCGGATGCGTCTCCAGATAGCGCAGCAGTGCGTCCTGGTAGGCGATGAGGATGTTGGTCGTGAAGAACTTGGCCGTCTCCGTGTCGTGGTCGCTGCGATCCGCGGGGCTCGCCGTGAGTGAGCCGATCCGCTTGACCTCGTCGAAGTCGGCGGCGTACACCGCGCTGGTCAGCGCGTCGGGTGTGCCGGTGGCCACGGGCCGCGTGGGGACCAGGGGCGTCACGTAGCCGAGCCACGGCGCGAGCATCCCGGTCGGCGGCGGCGTCCAGACGCCTGGACCCGGTGGGAGGTCGAACGTCACCGACGTGTCGTTGCGGCCGTCGTCCGCCCGGCTCGCGATCATGTCGGCGGCTGCGGACCGGCCGATGCGCACCCCCTTGTCCCGGGACGTGCTCGACTCGACGGAGGCCAGGGTGTTCGACAACGAGGCGTCCAGGCTGGCCGTGGCGGTCGGGAAGTACTCCGCGAGCACGTCGTGGGCGGCCTGGGCGATCGCTGCCTTCACCGACGTGTGACCGCGCTGCAGCGACGTCTGGACCGCGTCGTTCACGGCGAGGCTGGTGAAACCGAGGTAGAGGGTACCGACCGGGATCGGCGTCGGCGGCGCAGGGGGAAAGACCGTCGTCAGGGCGATCCGCTGCCATTCGAACAGGACCGGTGTCGCGCTGGACCCGTCGTTCGGCTTTCCGGTGGCGGAGGCCCCCTCCAGCGCTGCCGGACCTGCCAGGGCCAGCGGGAGCGCCAGAGCCAGGGATGCGGCGCAACCGAGTGCGCGATGTCCGAGCATGGCAGTCACCTTTCATCCGTTGTGGTTGGTTCCGAGTCTTTGAGGGCCGCGGCCTCACTCACGCGACCACACGACACCGACGTCGTCGGTGAGGGTGTCGTTCCTGGGGTGGTGGTGGAAGGTCAGCGACTCGCCGGCACCCATCGGTGTCCCGCCGTCACTGCAGACCGTCGAGATGCCGCCGACGACCAGCTCGCGGGCGCCGAGCCGACCCGTGCCCGTATCCGTCGAGGGACCGGAGCACGGACCGCTGTGGTCGTCGCGCAGCACCATCTCGTAGGCCCCGTCGGAGCGCGTCCGGATCACCATCGTCTGATGACTCCCGTCTACATCCGCGGACGCCCACCGCCCGACGAACACCGCGGGCTGGTCGACCGGGCCGGTGTCGAGCTCGCGGACGCTGAGCCGGCTCCACACCACGCCTGTGGCGAGGATCACGACGCCCACCACTGCGGACATCGCCACGGCCGCAAGCCGGCGCCGGCGGCGCCGGACGAGTCCACGGGCCTTCAACGCTTCGATGTCGGGAGTCGGCGCCTGACGTGACTCCGCTCTGTCCCCCAGCACAGTCCTCAGCTCCTGGTCGAGACTCATCGGTCGAGCACCTCCCCGAGCTGGGCCACACCGAGACCCCGACGCAGGGCGCGCATCGCGTCGTGCGCCTGCGACTTCACGGTGCCCACGGAGCAGCCGAGAACCTCGGCGGTCTCCGTGGCAGTCAGGTCCTCGTAGTAACGCAGCACGACCACCGCTCGCTGCCGGTCGGGAAGCGCGCACACCAGCGGCCACACCAGGGCATGGTCGACGGCCTCGGCGTCGCCGGACGGGAACGGGAGCTCGGGAACCGTGCTGTGCAGCGACTCCCGGCCCCGCCCCGGACGCCGCCAGCGTGAGATGGCGGTGTTCACCATGATCTTGCGGACGTAGGCCTCCGGGTGGTCCATCCGCCGCACCTTCGGCCAGCGCGCGTAGGCCTTCTCCATCGCGGTCTGGACCAGGTCCTCGGCCGTGGTGCGGTCCTCCGCCGCCAGGAGGTAGGCCATGCGGTAGAGCCGCGCCCATGTCCCCGAGACGAACTCCACGAAGTCGTCGTCGCGGTCCATGCCGCCTCCCCCAGGCCGTGGCCCTTTCCCCTCCTCAACGCGCCAAGGGCGCAGAGGGTTGGGCGCTCGTGGGCAATTGTTCCCGAGCCGACGCCCGCGTGTGCGCTCGCGCGAGGGATCGGTCAGAAGAGCTCGGGCCGTAGGGGTGAGGCGGCGGTCAGGCCTCCATCGACGGTGAAGCACTGGCCCGTGGCCCAGGAGGCCTCGTCTGAGGCGAGCCAGGCGACGATGTTGGCGATGTCGGCGGGCTGTCCGAACCGGCCCAGCGGATGACGGCGTACGGCGTCCGCACGGGCGGCCGCCGGGTCGCCGGCGAGGTCGAAGCCCTCGTCGGCCATGTCGGTCTCGATCCAGCCAGGGAGCACGGCGTTGCACCGCACCCGAGGTCCGTGGTCGATGGCGATCGAGCGGGTCAGCGCGTGCACGAAGGCCTTGGAGGCGTTGTACAGCGCGCTCGACAGGTCGGCGACCACCCCGGAGATCGAGCCGATGTTCACGATGACGCCGCCGTGCTCGGCCATCGTCGGGAGGACCGCCCGACTGACGTTGAACACCCCACGGCAGTTCACGCCGACCTGCAGGTCCCAGTCGGCGTCAGTGGAGTCGACCACGGTCTTGGCCACCAGGACCCCGGCGTTGTTCACCAGGAGCGTGACCGGACCGAAGGCGCTGCTCGCATCTTCCACCAGGCGGTCTGCATCGGCGGGGTCTGCGACGTCGGCCCGCACCCAGCGCACGTCGTCGGGCAGGTACGCCGGCCGTTCTCCACGACCGCACGTGACCACGCGAGACCCGTGAGCGTGCAGGCGCTCCACGATCGCCCGCCCGATCCCTCGGCTGCCGCCGGTGACGACGGCGACGTGACCACTCACGCGGTCGGGCCGATGCGGAGGTCGGCGATGAGATCGTCACGCAGGCGGAAGGTCATCGGCCCCGTCCCGTTGTAGCCGTTGCCCGTCACCCGGATGTTCACGACGTACGCGTGGTCGGCAGGTGCCGGCGTGATCTCGAGGATCTCGAAGTGGGACTGCACGCCGATGTTGTCCGTGCTGTCCCAGGAACGCACGCCGTCGTGACCGTGGAAGGAGCGCCCCCAGTCGTCGAGGTGGGCATCCAGCGTGAACGCCGCGACGAACGCATCGGTGTCTCCCCGGTTGGTCGCGTCGACGAACGCCTGGATCGGGTCGGGAGTGGTGGTCATGCCGAGAACTGTTGCGGATCGTCGGCTGCGGGTCGAGCACGACGAGCCGTTCGCGGGCGCCCTCGTGGCGGGCCACGAGACCTGGTCTCCGCTGCAGTCCGGTGTCGGACGAACGGGTAGAACTGGCGGCATGACGGACGCGGAGGAGCAAGCCGCCCGGGACGCCGCGGGAGGGTTGGCCGACCGCTGCGTCGACACCTGCGGCGGAGGCCTTCGAGCGGTGCTGCTGCACGGGTCCTTGGCGACCGGCGGGTTCCGGCCGGGACGCAGCGACATGGACCTGCTGGTCGTGGTCGACGACGGACTGACCGATGCCCAGGCGGCCTCCACGGAGAACGCCGTTCGCTCGGCCGACCTCGGGACGGCCGCCGGGATCGACCTGCACGTGGTCACGGCCGCAGTCGCGCGGGCGCCCAGCCGGGAACCCGAGCTCGAGCTCCACGTCGGGCGCTACTCCGGTGGCGTCGAGGTCGCGCGCCGGCTCCGGGACCCCGACGTGCTGGCCGAGCTGTCCATGGCGCGGGGCGACGGCCTCGCTCTGGTCGGCCCGACACCGGACGACCTCGTCGGCCCGATCCCGCCCGAGTGGATCGTCGAGCGAGGACACCACTGGCTGACACGGTGGCTCTCCCTGACCGACGACACCGACAACGCCGCCTTCATGGTGCTGACCGCGTGCCGGATGTGGCGCTTCGCGCTGGAGCACGTCCACAGCTCCAAGCCGGACGCCGCCGCCTGGGCGCTCGATCGCGATCCGTCCCTCGACGTCGTCCGGCAGGCGCTCCTCCAGTACGCCGAGGACGTCGACGCCCCGGTCGACGAGCCCGGCATCGCCGCGCTGCTCGATCGCGTGCTGCGCGAGACGCGCGGGGAGTCGCTCCGGGCTTGAGACCGCTCAACGCCGGCCGTCCCGGGGATCGACCCCGGTTCGCTCCATGCGGCTCCAGCCGGACCATCCGCGCTCGACCATGAGCTCCTGGAGACGCTCGACGAGCGGGTGCGACTCGGAGGCGAACGAGTCGATGAGGGCGATGAACCCCTCGTCGTTCATCTCCTCGTGCTGCTTGTCGAGCTCGCCGCTCTGCGCGGCCTGCTCGGACATCTCGGCGATCAGGTCGGCCACCGCGTTGAGGCGTTCGTCGTCGACGCCGTTGTCGAGGAGGTCACCGATCAGCTGGTACAGCCGCACCGTCCTCGGGTCCTCCAGCTGAGCCAGCTTCCCGGCCATGAACTCGGGGATCTTCTCCGGCCAGCGCGCGGCCATCAGGATCCATCCGTCGCGCTCACCCTCGACCAACGCCTCGGGCACGCCCTTGGCACGCATGCGGTCGAGGTAGTGCACGACCTCGTCGGGCAACGAGAGGCTGTCACCGGCGGCGAGCTTGGCGATCTGGCGCCGGTGCTCCTGGAGCTCGCGGATCTCCCGGCGGAGCCGCCGGTCGATCTCCGCCACCGCCGACCCGAACTCGTCCTCGTCGGCGTCCAACAGGTCCTGCACCCGGGCCAGCGGGACGCCGGCGTCGGCGAGGGTCCGGATCCGGATGAGGCGAACGACGGCAGCGGCGTTGTACGTCCGGTAGCCGGAGCGGTCCCGCTCCGGCTCCGGCAGCAGCCCGACCTGGTGGTAGTGGCGCACCGCGCGCACGGTCACTCCGGCGTACGACGCGAGCCGGCTGATCGTCAGCATGACGTGATGGCACCGCACTTCCCGCTGTCGTGTCGACCGTTCATGCGATCTTGCGGCGGTAGACGGCCATCGCGACGAGGTAGGCGACCACGAGGAGTCCCGCGCACCAGCCCAGGGCGAGCCACAGGTCATGACCGACGGGCTGCTGGGCGAACAGGTCGCGCATGGTGTTCACGATCGAGGTCACGGGCTGGTTCTCGGCGAACACGCGCACCGGGCCGGGCATCGTGGCCGTGGGGACGAACGCGGAGCTGATGAACGGCAGGAAGATCAGCGGGTAGGAGAAGGCGCCCGCGCCCTCCACCGAGCTCGCGGTCAGGCCGGCGATCACCGCGATCCAGGTCACCGCGAGGGTGAACAGCACGAGGATGCCGGCGACCGCCAGCCACGCCAGCACTCCGGCCCCCGAGCGGAATCCCATCAGGAGCGCGACTCCGACGACGATGACGAGGGACACGAGGTTGGCCCCGAGTGAGGTGAGCACGTGCGCCCACAGCACGCTCGAGCGGGCGATCGGCATGGACTGGAAGCGCTCGAAGATGCCGCTCTCGAGGTCGGTGAACAGCCGGACGGCGGTGTAGGCGATCCCGGACGCGATCGTGATCAGCAGGATCCCGGGCAGCATGTAGTCGACGTAGCTGCTCGTGTCGGTCTCGATCGCCCCGCCGAGCACGTACACGAACAGCAACATGATGGCGATCGGCATGACCGCTGTCGTGACGATGGTGTCGAGGCTGCGGGTGACGTGCCGCATGGTCCGTTGGGTGAGGACGGCGGTGTCGCCGACGTAGTGGGTGGTCATCGCGCTTCCTTCGTCGTGAGTGGGTGGTCGGTGGGGTCGACGGCGTCGGTGCCGACGATCGCCATGAAGACGTCCTCGAGCGACGGCCGCTTCTCGACGTACTCGACCTGGGCGGGCGGCAGCAGCCGGCTGAGCTCGGCCAGGGTGCCGTTGGCGATGATCCGTCCCTCGTGGAGGATCGCGATCCGGTCGGCGAGCTGTTCGGCCTCGTCGAGGTACTGGGTGGTGAGCAGCACCGTCGTTCCCTGGCGGGCGAGCTGCTGGACGGCCTGCCAGACCTCGAGGCGGGCCTGCGGGTCCAGACCCGTGGTGGGCTCGTCGAGGAAGATCACCGGCGGGTTGCCGATCAGGCTCATCGCGATGTCGAGCCGTCGCCGCATGCCGCCGGAGTACGTCGACACCCGGCGCTCCGCCGCGTCGGTCAGTGCGAAGCGGTCGAGCAGCTCGGCTGCGACGCCTTCGGGATTCTGGAGGTGCCGGAGCCGGGCGACCAGCACGAGGTTCTCCCGCCCGCTGAGGATCTCGTCCACGGCGGCGAACTGTCCGGTGAGGCTGATGGAGTCCCGCACCTCGGCCGGCTGCGTGACGACATCGAAGCCGACGACGCGGGCCGACCCCGCGTCCGCGCGGAGCAGCGTCGAGAGGATCCTCACGAGTGTGGTCTTGCCCGCGCCGTTGGAGCCGAGCAGGGCGAAGATGCTGCCCTGCGCGACGTCGAGGTCCACGCCGCGCAGCACCTGGAGCTCGTCGTAGGACTTCTCCAGACCCTGGACCTGGATGGTGTGCGTTGTTGTCATGCCACCAGCGTGGAACCCTGACGCTGCGTCAAGGTCAAGCCACCGGTGCCTGTGGCCTCCGTCACGATCGAGCCGGTGTCCCGACGCCGACGACGATCGGGTGTCGTCACACGGCCGTGGCAGCGATGGAGTCCGGCCTCACCAGGTGGCGATGACGAGCGCGACCCAGCCCACCACCGCCAGCGCCACGAGGCCGGCGGCGAGGAGGATGCCGAGACCGAGTGCGCGGGTGCGCGACGGCAACGCCAGCACCAGACCATTGAGCACGCACTGGAACCAGACCCAGCCCACCAGCGGCTGACCCAGGTCCGAGCCGAGGAGGAACGTGTAGCCGTCGGGTCCCGGGTGCTGGTGCTGGAACCGCGAGATGAGGTGGAAGAGCACCCACGTGAACGCCGCCCCGTTGACGAGCACAGCGCCGGCCGCAATGCCGACGTCGGCCAGGAACCGGCTGCGCCACGGCGGACGCGCGGTCCGTGCCTCCGAGATGGGGGCCGGCGCCGTGGGCGCGAGCTCGTCGTACGGTCCGTCGTCTGCCATGCCACCAGGGTCAGGGCGGCGGTGCTCATGGCGCCTGAGTCCGGGGGCTCATGCGCAGGCAAAGAGATCAGTGGGCCATGTCGACGAAGCGGGAGTAGTGACCCTGGAAGGCGACCACGATGTCGCGGGTGGGCCCGTTGCGGTGCTTGGCCACGATCAGGTCGGCCTCGCCGGGGCGGGTCGACTCCTTCTCGTAGACGTCGTCGCGGTGGAGCAGGATCACCATGTCGGCGTCCTGCTCGAGGGAGCCGGACTCACGCAGGTCGCTCATCATCGGACGCTTGTCGCCACGCTGCTCGGGGCCACGGTTCAGCTGGGAGAGGGCGATGATCGGGACTTCGAGCTCCTTGGCCAGCAGCTTGATCTGGCGGGAGAACTCCGAGACCTCGAGCTGGCGGCTCTCGACCTTGCGGCCCGAGGTCATCAGCTGCATGTAGTCGATCACGACCAGGCGCAGGTCGTGGCGCTGCTTGAGCCGGCGGGCCTTGGCCCGGATCTCCATCATCGTCATGTTCGGCGAGTCGTCGATGAACAGGGGTGCGCTGGAGACCTCCGCCATCGTGCGGGCGAGCTTCTGCCAGTCGTCGTCGTTCATCTGCCCGTTGCGGATGTGGTTGAGCGGGACCTTCGCCTCGGCGCTCAGCAGCCGCATGGTGATCTCGGAGCGCGTCATCTCCAGGCTGAAGAAGCAGGACGCCATGTTGTTGTGGATCGACGCCGCGCGGCACAGGTCGAGTGCCAGGGTGCTCTTGCCCATCGCCGGCCGCGCCGCGACGATCACCATCTGGCCGTTGTGCAGACCGTTGGTCAGGTCGTCGAGGTCGGCGAAGCCCGTCGGAACGCCGTACAGACCGGCATCGCGGTTGCCGATCGCCTCGATCTCGTCGAGGACGCCGTCCATGATGTCGCTCAGGGGCGCGTAGTCCTCCGACGTGCGCCGGTCGGTGACCTGGTAGACCTCGGCCTGAGCGGCGTCGACCACGTCGTCGACCTGCCCCTGGCCGGCGAATCCCATCTGGACGATGCGGGTGCCGGCGTCGACGAGCCGCCGCAGGATCGCCTTCTCGCGGACGATCTCGGCGTAGAAGCCCGCGTTGGCCGCGATCGGGACGTTGGCCGACAGCGTGTGGAGGTACGGCGCACCGCCGATGCGGGCGAGCTCGCCGCGGCGGCCGAGCTCGTTGGCCACGGTGACCGGGTCGGCGGGCTCACCGCGGCCGTAGAGGTCGATGACCGCGTCGAAGATGACCTCGTGGACCGGTCGGTAGAAGTCGGCTCCGCGCAGCACCTCGCTGACGTCGGCGATGGAGTCCTTGGAGAGCAGCATCGACCCGAGGACGCTCTGCTCGGCGGCGTTGTCCTGGGGCGGCGTCCGGTCACCCGGGCGGCTCGGCCGCTCACCCGGCTCGTAGGCCGCGGGGCCGTCGCCCCAGTCGTCGCGCTGTGGCTCCGGCAGGCCCGGGACGTCCCACGACCCCTGCTCCGTGATGCTCACCAGCACTCCTTCGCACGTCTCCCCGGGTGCCCCGTGCGCCCGACGGATGTGACAGGAGTGACGTTAGGGGCGACCACCGACAGCGGAGGAGAACCGCGTGCGCCGGGAGTCGACTGCTGCGCCAGACCCACCGAACCGCGAATCTAGGCGTCCGGCAGGCCACCCGGGAAGCCGGCTGTCCACAGGGGCTGGGGATAACTGGGGTCTCGGGGTGGACGACACGCGCCGGTCTGTGGCCGGCCCCGTGGACAAGGTGTGGAGAAGCCTCGCCATCCCACCCATACCACGGCTCTGACCTGCGCGTTTGCGCTTCCACAGATGTGCAGCCAGAAAAGTTCGGCAGGTATCTGGTTCACCCTGTCGCCATCTGAGATTCGCCAGTTGGTTTGTCGACAGATCACCCCACCCCTGGTCTGAACGGGGGATATCCACCGGTCATGCACAGGGGGTAAAGGACCTCGCTGTTGCCGGCCGCCGGTGCGCCTTCGCCGGCCGTTTCGGCCCGCCGACGCCACGACCCGCCGGGACCGGGGTCCGGGCGGGTCGTGGAGAGGTACGTCGCGTCAGGCGGGGATGACGTTGAGCGCCACCGTCGCGGAGACGTCGTCGTGCAGGCGCACCGACACCGAGTGGGGGCCGAGCGTCTTGATCGGGTTGCCGAGGGCGATCGCGCGGCGGTCGACCTCCTCGCCGACGACCGCGGCGAGGGCGCCGGCGATCTCGCTGGTCGTGACGGCGCCGAACAGGCGACCGGCCGAGCCGGCCTTCACCTTGACGTCGACGGGGCCGGCCTCGAGCTTGCCCCTGATCTGGTCGGCGTGCTCCTGGTCACGGACCGCACGCGACGAGCGGGCCTTCTTGATCGACTCGACGGTCTTCTCGCCGCCGCGGGTCCACCGGATCGCGACGCCACGCGGGAGAAGGTAGTTGCGGCCGTAGCCGTCCTTGACCTCGACCACGTCGCCGGGCTGTCCGAGGCCGGTGACCTCCTGGGTCAGGATGATCTTCATCGTCGTCCCTCTCCTCAGCGACCGGTCGAGGTGTAGGGCAGCAGAGCGAGCTCGCGGGCGTTCTTCACCGCGATCGCGACGTCGCGCTGGTGCTGGACGCAGTTGCCGGTCACCCGACGGGCACGGATCTTGCCGCGGTCGGAGATGAACTTGCGGAGGAGCGTGGTGTCCTTGTAGTCGACACCGGTCGCCTTCTCCTTGCAGAACTGGCAAACCTTCTTCTTCGGCTTGCGCATCACTGCCTTGGCCATTGTGGTGCTCCCTTTCAGTGAGCCCGTCCCTGAGTGACGGCAGGGTCGGAATGGAGTGGTTCGGTTGTGGTGGCTCCGAGTGGTGTCGAGACGGTGCTGGCGCGCCTCCTCGAGCACCGGAGACGTTGGATCAGAACGGAGGCTCGTCCGAGCTCACGCCCGGGGTCGCCCAGGGGTCGTTCGCCGGAGCGCCCGCGCCTGAGCCGCCGGCCGGAGCGCCCTGGGAGGACGGCGCCGGGGTGGCCCAGGGGTCGTTGTCGGACGGACCGCCCTGGCCGCCCTGCTGCTGACCGCCGTACGACGAGCCACCGGACCGCTGCGTCCGCGTCACCTTGGCGGTGGCGTAGCGCAGGGACGGGCCGACCTCGTCGACCTGGATCTCGAAGACGGTGCGCTTCTCGCCCTCACGCGTCTCGTACTGACGCGAGCGGAGGTTGCCCTGCACGACGACGCGCATGCCCTTCTGCAGGGACTCCGCGACGTTCTCCGCGGCCTGCCGCCACACCGAGCAGGACAGGAACAGCGCCTCGCCGTCCTTCCACTCGTTGGTCTGCCGGTCGAAGGTGCGCGGCGTCGAGGCGATCCGGAAGTTGGCCACCGCGGCCCCCGACGGCGTGAAGCGGAGCTCGGGGTCGTCGACCAGGTTGCCGACCACGGTGATCTGGGTGTCGCCTGCCATGTCAGGTCTCCTCGGGTTGCAGCTCAGGCTGGGGAAGCGTCAGGGCTCATCGTGGTCGGTGGCACCGACATGCGCCACCACCGATCCACAAGCGCCCACGGGCGGTCACCCGGGGCTCAGTGAGCCTCGGGACGCATCACCTTGGTGCGGAGCACCGACTCGTTCAGCCCCAGCTGGCGGTCGAACTCCTTGACCGTCGCCGGCTCCGCGGTTAGGTTGATGACCGCGTAGATGCCCTCGGCGTTCTTGCGGATCTCGTAGGCCAGGCGACGCCGGCCCCACACGTCGACGTTCTCGACGCTTCCGCCGTCCTTGCGGATGACGTTGAGGTACTTGTCGAGGGACGGCTCCACCGTCCGCTCCTCGAGACTCGGGTCGAGGATGACCATCACTTCATAGGCACGCACAGCGGTCTCCACCTCCTCTGGACTAGGCGGCCACGGACCATCCGTGGCAGGAGGGCTTAGCGTGACGCGGCGTACGACGTGGGTCGTGCCCCGCGGCGTCCGGACGGTGCCGGACAACTGCGCAAGATTATCAGCGCCCTCCAGCGGAGCCGAATCAGCGGGCCTCAGGGCACGAGCGCCGCGCAGTAGCCGGCGATCAGCGCGTCGGCGACCGTCGCGACGTACGCGTCGTCGGGGAGGTACGACGCGTCGTGGAGGCCGCCTCGCTCCGCCCCCGTGCCGACGAAGACCATCAGACCGCGCACCTGCTCGCAGTACGCCGCGAAGTCGTCCGAGCCGAACGACCGGAACGTCGGGTCGACGGCATGTCCCAGCTCGGTGAGGATCTCGCCGGTCCGTACGGCGAGGCCCACGTCGTTGGCCAGGACCGGCTCGCCGCGCTGGATCGTGACGGTGGCACGGCAGCCGTATCCCGCCGCCACCGAGGCGGCGATCTCCTCGATCGCCCGATGCGCGGTCTCACGGTCCTGCGAACGCATGGTGCGGACCGTGCCGGAACACGCGGCCCTCGACGGCACGACGTTGTCCGCAGACCCGGCGCGCACCTGGGTGACCATGCAGGCGACGCCCGCGGTCGGATCGACCCGGCGGGCTCCGACCTGTTGCAGGGCGACCACGACGGCCGCGACCGCGAGAACCGAATCGTCCACCGTGTGGGGGTAGCCGGAGTGCCCGCCGCGGCCGGTGACCTCGATCCGGAACGTGTCCATCGCCGCGTTGACCGGCCCCGGGGTCACCGCGATGACGCCGCTCGCGACCCGTGGCTGCACGTGCGCCGCCACGACGGCCTCGACCCCGGCGAGGCCGCCCTCCTCGACGATGTCCTTCGCCCCGGAGTCGACCCCTTCCTCACGCGGCTGGAGGAGAGCCACCAGCGGACGCGGCAGGTCCAGCCCGGTGGCGGCCCGCACCACGGCGGCGAGTCCGGCCAGGTGGACGTCGTGCCCGCACGCGTGCATCGCGCCGTTGGGCGAGGCCCAGGCCACGCCGGTCTCCTCGTCGACCGGCAGCCCGTCCAGCTCGGCGCGTACGGCGATCGCCTGACCGCTCCCACCGGGCAGGCGGAGGAGTCGGCCGGTGCCGGCCACGACGTCACCGTCGCCGACGCCGACCCAGTCGACGACCGTCTGGGCGGTCGGTGACTCGTGACCGCCCAGCGAGGGCGATCGGTGGAGCTCGTGCCGGAGAGCGATCGCCTCGGGCACGAGGTCGTGGACGGCGGCGCGCCATCGCGACGCGAGGTCGTCCCGAGGCGGGTTCGCGGTCACAGGGCGTACGCCCGACGGGCGTTGTCGCGCGCGACGAGACCCACGAGGTACGCCGCGTCGCCCGGGGTCGACTCGCCGGCGGCGACCAGCTCACCGAGCACCGACTCCATCGAGCGCCGGAACAGCAGCGCGCCGAGCAGGTAGAGCTCGGCGAGCCCGTAGGCGTCGGAGGAGAACAGCAGCTTGCCGAACGGCACGACCTCCAGCGTCTCCCGGAGAACCCCGGTCGAGAGTGCGCCGGTGTTGTGCGTGGTCAGGCCGAGATCCATGAAGACGTGGTCGAAGACCTGGGCGAGGTAGGCGGCCTGCCGGTGGTAGGGCCAGTTGTGCAGCAGCAGCACCGGGACGCCGTACTCCTGGGTCGCGCGCAGGAACCCCGTCAGCCGGAGCGGGTCGCAGTCGAGCAGGTCGAGGTCGGCGTCGCCGTACCCGACGTGGAACTGCAGCGGCAGCCCGACCTCGAGCGCGGTGTGGGCCAGCCAGCTGCTGACCGTCCGGTCCTCGAGCCGTCGCGCGTCGACGCCGGCCAGGGCCCGTGCCAGCTCGTCGGTCGAGGGTTTGGTCGCCGGGAGGTCCAGCCCGACGCGGTAGGCCGCGATGCTCTTCGCCCCGACCGCCCCGGCCTTCCGCGCGGCGCGCAACCGGTCCTCGACCTTTCCCGGGAAGTTCCAGCTCCCCGCCGCCAGCACCCGCTCGGCGAGCCGCTCGAGGCGGACCACCTCGCGCGCCGTACCGCCGCACAAGGCCGCGAGCTCGTCCATCGGCGTCAGCTCGTCCGGTCCGAGCCCGGTGTCGACCAACAGGGTGCCGATCCCGGTGGCCGACATCAGCCGCCGGCTCGCCTCTGCCCCTCCCAGCTCCGCGCGCCGCGCCAGGTAGACCTCCGCCGGCGCGAGCGGCTCGAGGTCCAGCAGCGGCGCGCAGTGCCGCCGGATCGCCCAGCCCAGGGCCGAGTCGAACAAGGTCGTCCCCAGCGGGCTCGGCCCGACGGCCTCGTTCATCAGCCCCTCGAACGCCGCCCGGTCGAGGTCGGCGGTGAGGATGCCGTGGCAGTGGTGGTCGACGAGGCCGACCCAGGAGTCGAGAGACAGGCCCGAGCCGTCAGCCACCCACGACCTCCGACTCGCCGTGCGGCCCCGTGTGGTCCAGATCCCGGAGTCCGCCCGCGAGCCGCTCGGCGAAGCCGGGGACGACGAACGCCACGACTGCGACCAGGATGATCCAGCCGAACGCCACCACCGGGAACCACTGCGCCGGCCCGGAGGTCGGGTAGGGGATCACGTTGCGGTAGAGCGTGTAGCCCACCACGACGACGGCTGCGATCGGGATGACGATCTCCCAGGTCCGCACCTGCGGCATCTTCTTGTCGATCCAGATCAGCTTGATGCAGCCGATGGTCGCCAGCAGGTAGGCGACCAGCAGGATCAAGGTGCCGATGGTGCCGCTCCACAGGAAGGTGTCGAACGGCTTCGCGCCGAAGGCCACGGCGTCGATGAACCCGATCACGAAGACCGTCGCGACGACGACGAAGGCCGCCAGGGCCGGGGTGGCGTTCGACCCGGTCCGCCCCAGGGCGTGCCCCGGGGACAGGTCGCGGCTGATCGCAAACAGCAGCCGGGATGCGCCCACCACGCACGCGAGGCAGCAGGCGAACGCCGACACGCAGGCGCCGAGCGTGATCAGGTTCCCGACCCAGGTACCGATGTACGACGTGCCGAGGTCGCCCATCAGCGCCGGCGAGGCGATGAAGTTCTTGACGCCCTGGTCGTCCGTGCCGAACGCCATCATCTCGATCGCAGTCACCACCGTGAAGTAGACGCCGCCGAAGATGGCGGTCCAGAGGATGGCCCGCGGGATGTCACGCTGCGGGTTGTTCGTCTCCTCGCCGAGGGTGGAGGCCGCCTCGAACCCGGCGAAGGACAACAGACCGAAGATGATGCCGAGGAACAGGTCGGACGTCGGGGTGCCGGGCGG
>DATBDF010000315.1:0-3295 GCA_036270075.1 Nocardioides sp. | reverse complement strand
TGGCTCCCCATGTAACTCGGTGTGTAACACGACGTCCACTTTTCGTGACGTCGCGCTCATTCCTTTGGGCGGATCCGCGCCTGCGGCCAGGATAGGAGGATGAGCAGCGAGACCCCCGCCCGGCGCCGCGTCGCAGTCCTCGGCGGCAACCGCATCCCGTTCGCCCGGTCCAACACGGCGTACGCCGACGCCTCCAACCAGGAGATGCTCACCGCCACGCTCGACGGACTGGTGACGCGCTTCGGCCTCGAGGGCGAACGGGTCGGCGAGGTGGTGGCCGGCGCGGTCCTCAAGCACGCCCGCGACTTCAACCTGGTCCGCGAGTCGGTGCTCGGGTCGAGGCTGCCCGCCGAGACGCCCGGGATCGACATCCAGCAGGCATGCGGGACCGGGCTCCAGGCAGCCATCCACGTGGCCGACAAGATCGCGCTCGGCGTGATCGAATCCGGCATCGGCGGTGGCACCGACACCACGTCGGACGCCCCGGTCGCGATCAGCGACAAGCTCCGCAAGAAGCTGATGAAGGTCAACGCGGCCCGCGACATGAGGTCGCGGCTGACGGCGCTCGCCCAGATCCGGCCGACGGACATCGGGTTGGCGATCCCGCAGAACGGCGAGCCGCGCACGAAGCTGTCGATGGGGGAGCACGCCGCGCTGACCGCCCTGGAGTGGCGGGTGGGCCGCGAGGACCAGGACGAGCTCGCCGCGGCGTCGCACCAACACCTCGCGGCGGCCTACGACGCGGGGTTCTTCGACGACCAGATCACGCCGTTCCGCGGTCTCGAGCGCGACTCGAACCTGCGCCCCGACGCCACCGTGGAGTCGCTCGCGAAGCTCAAGCCGGTCTTCGGCAAGGGCGAGGGTGCGACGATGACCGCCGGCAACTCGACGCCGTTGACCGACGGCGCGTCCGCGGTCCTGCTCGGCTCCGAGGCCTGGGCGGCCGAGCGCGGTCTCGAGCCGTTGGCCTTCTTCGTCGACCACGAGACCGCAGCCGTCGACTTCGTGCACGGGAACGAGGGGCTGCTGATGGCTCCGGCTTACGCCGGACCGCGGATGCTCGAGCGCCAGGGGTTGAAGCTCCAGGACTTCGACTTCTACGAGATCCACGAGGCGTTCGCCTCTCAGGTGCTGGCGACCCTCGAGGCCTGGAACGACCCGGTGTTCTGCAAGGAGCGGCTGGGTCTCGACACGGTGCTCGGCGAGATCGACCGCACGAAGCTCAACGTCCACGGCTCTTCGCTCGCCGCCGGCCACCCCTTCGCCGCCACGGGCGGCCGGATCCTCAACGTCGCCGCCAAGCTCCTCGCCCAGAAGGGCTCCGGTCGCGCCCTGATCTCCATCTGCGCGGCCGGCGGCCAGGGTGTGACGGCGATCCTGGAGCGCTGAGGGGTTTCCCGGACAGGAGGCCCGAGACGCTCCCCGGTCCCACTGGCGTCCGAGGGTCCCTCAGCCGCGTGCCATGCCCAGGGCCGAGGTGAGCAGGAGGGTCTTCACCTGCTCCGCGCCGATGGTCCCGACCTGGGGTACGCCGGGGGAGGCCTCGTCGATGACCAGCCCGACGCGGGCCAGCTGGAGGCCGCCGAGGCCCGTGGCGTAGAGCGTGTTGGCCAGCAGCACCGGGTCGCCGACCGTGAAGTCGCCGGTCTCCACGCCGGCCTCGAGGGTGCGGCGGAGCACCGCCAGGCACGACGCGATGGCCCGGCCGAGCCGGAGCATGGCTCCCTCGGAGATCTCGTCGAACAGCTCGGTCCCGGTCCGCCGCATCAGGCTGTGGGCACAGTCGACGAAGGCCGGGTGTGCGACGCCGTAGTCCACGAACGCCGAGACGAGCGCGGCGAGCTGGTCGTGCGGCTTCTGCTGCGCCTCTGCGGCCTCGGTCAGGGCGGAGCGGAGCTCGTCCAGATAGCCGACGAGCGCGAGGGCGAACAGCTCCTCCTTGCCGGTGAAGTGCCGGTAGACGATCGCGCGGTTGATGCCGACGGTCCGGGCGATGTCCTCGATCTGCGCCTCGGCCACACCGCGCTCGTCGAACAGCGTGCGGGTCGCGGACAGGATCGCCGACTCGCGAGCCCGACGGCGCGCGGCCGTCGACGTACGCCGAGCCTCGGGCTGGTCGACCCGCGGTGCGCGTGGCATGGCCGCATCGTACGACTGGTGCAACTCCGAGTTGCACGACTGTCGCGCCGGCCCGGTGCCGACCCGAGATCGCGCCGACGTGAGGAACGACACCGCTCGCATCGTGGGGGAGGTCCCCGGGTCGGCGGGTGGGAGCCGCAAGACTGACCGCATGAGGATCCTGCAGTACGTCGTGATGGGCCTGCTCGCGGTGGGTCTCGTCGTCACGAGCATCGGCTGGTACCTCAGCGCCCACCCCGGCGGCGAGCGGTTCGAGTCCTGCCACTGGGAGGGAAGCACCCTGGTGCTGGGCTACACCTACGGCTCGGGAGACACCGTGAGCACGATGGTCCACCCGAGTGGTGACCACGTCGTCGCCCAGCTGCGCGTCGACGAGGCCGGTGGGAGCGGGACCGACTCCGGGCTGACGGGCGAGGCCCACTACCCGGTCTCCGGCGGTCCGCTGCCGGTCAAGTATCCGAACGGCGCAGAGCTCAACTGCCCGACCCGCAGCTGAGGTGACCCCGCAGCCACCCGCCGTCGACGGATTGCGGCTGCGGCTGCAGGGGCTGGAGTGGGTCACCGAGCTCTGGGTAGCGGGGTCCTTGGCGACCGGCGACCACGTCCCGGGTGTCAGCGACCTCGACCTGGTCGCCCTGGTCGCCGGTCCGGTCACGGCGTCGCGACGCGTCACGATCGCCGGGATCCACGCTGAGCTGGACGCGGATGTCGCCGCCGGTGCGGATCTCGGCTGCCAGTACGTCGAGGCGGACCGCCTGCCGGATCGCGAGGCGCAGCACGCCACCTGGACGCACGGGTCGATGGTCGACCGCATCCTCTCGGGAGTCACCCGGGCCGAGCTCGTGCGCCACGGGTACGCCGTGCTCGGGCGGCCGCCGGCACAGGTCCTGCCACCCATGACTGACGACGAGGTCCGCGCGGCGGCACGCTCGGAGATCTGCGGCTACTGGGCGTGGGCCTCCCGACGTCCGCGGATGTGGCTGAGCCCGGTGATCGCGGACCTCGGGCTCACGTCGATGGCCCGTGGCCGCCACGCCATGGCGACGGGCCGGCTGCTCACCAAGACCGAGGCGATCGAGCAGGCGGCAGCGCCTCCCTGGCTCGTCGAGCAGCTACGCGCTCGACGTCGCGGGGAGCGGGAGACCTCGCCCCGGTT
>DATBDF010000314.1:0-3872 GCA_036270075.1 Nocardioides sp. | reverse complement strand
CCCGGAGCACCACCTGCTCGGGGAGCGTGGCCGCGGGTTCGCCCAGTTCCTCGCCACTCTCGACGACGGCCGGATCGCGATCGCGGCGCTCGCGGTTGGCTGCATCCAGGCCTGTCTCGACGCCTGCCTCCAGTACGCCGGCGAGCGGCAGACCTTCGGTGTCCCGATCGGTCGCAAGCAGGGTGTCGCCTTCCAGATCGCCGACCTCGAGGTGATGCTGCAGGCCGGCCGGCTCCTCGTCTACAAGGCAGCGGCCCTCAAGGACGCGATGCGCGACGGTTCCGGGCCCCAGCCGGCCGAGCTGAAGCAGGCCGCTTCGGTGGCCAAGCTCTACGCCACCGAGTCCGCGGTGACGGCGACCCGCATCGCGACCCAGGTCTTCGGAGGCTACGGCTTCATGGAGGAGTACCCCGTGGCCCGGCTCTATCGCGACGCCAAGGTGCTCGAGATCGGTGAGGGTACGTCCGAGGTGCAGCGGATGCTGATCGCCCGAGGCCTCGGTCTCCCGGTGGAGTAGTGCGCGTCCTGCGCGACCTCCCCAGCGAGGTGAGGGCGCTCTCCGGGGTCGCCTTCATGGTGGCCCTGGGGTTCGGCCTGGTCGCGCCGGCCCTGCCGCTGTTCGCCCGGGAGTTCGGCGTGGGCAAGGCCGCGGCGGGTGCCGTCGTCGCGGCGTTCGCGCTGACCCGGCTGGTGATGGCGCCCTTCGTGGGCAGGATGGTCAACGCCGTCGGAGAGCGCCTCCTGCTCGCGAGCGGGATCGGGATCGTCGCTGTCAGCAGCGCCCTGGCCGGCTTGGCCCAGTCGTACTGGCAGCTGCTGGTCCTACGTGGTGCCGGGGGCATCGGCTCGATCATGTTCAGCGTCAGTGCAGCCAGCCTCCTGGTCCGGGTGACGCCCAACCATCTGCGAGGTCGGGCCCAGGGCGTGTGGGCCGGGTCGTTCCTGATCGGCATGGTCGCCGGACCCGCGGTCGGCACGGTCGCGACGTTCTCCTTGCGACTCCCCTTCTTCCTGTACGCCGGCACGCTCGTCGTCGCCGGCCTCATCGGGCTCGGTGCGCTGCGCCACAGCGAGCTCGCCGCCCCTCAGGCCGACCGGTCCGAGCCGCTGGCGCTCGCCGTGGCGGTCCGTCAGCGGGCGTACCTGGCCGCGCTCGCAGCGGCCTTTGCCGGGAGCTTCGCCCTGATCGGGGCGAGGTCCGCGATGGTGCCGCTCTACGTCCGCGAGAGCCTGGACCTCCCGGCCGGGTGGGCGTACGCCGCCTTCCTCATCGTCAGCCTGGTCAGCGGCGCCCTCCTGCTGCCCAGCGGGAAGGTCGCCGACACGGTCGGCCGGCGACCGGTGATGGTGGTGGGCCTGCTCGTGGGAGCCGTGGCGTTCCTGATGCTCCCCGCGATCCCCGCAGTGGCCGGCCTGGTGGCCGCGATGGTGCTCATGGGTGTCGCGGCTGCCTCGGACTCGGTGGCTCCGGGTGCGGTGATGGGCGACGTCGTCGCCGGCCGGGGCGGCACGGTGGTGGCCGTGTTCCAGATGGCTGGCGACCTCGGGGCCGTCCTCGGCCCGATCGTCACCGGTCTGGTGGCCGACGCGGCCGGCTACTCGTGGGCCTTCGGAGTGTGCGCCGTCGTGTGCGCGCTGCCGGTGCTCGCCGTCTGGGTCGCACCGGAGACGCTCCAGCGCCACCGGCCGACCTCGGCCGCGACCGTCGAGGAGGCGGCTCGCGACGCCGCCTCCGAGGCGACCTGAGGACCAGATACCGAGTTCCGACGCCCGGTTCCTTAGACTGCCCAGCGTGCCGCCGCGTCTGCCCCACATCTTCGTGGAGATCGGGCGATTCATGGTCTCCGGCGGACTGTCGACCCTCTCGTCGTTCCTGGTCTTCAACTTCCTGGCGCACGGGCTGTACCTGACCAGCGATCCGTGGCTGGAGTCGCGGCCCATCACGGCGTTCATCCTCGCGAACCTCGTCGGCATGGTGGTCAGCTACCGGTTGAGCCGGTACTGGACCTTCCGCCACCGCCCGCCGGTGCACTCCGACGGGGGCCGCACGGCGTTCTTCCTGATCAACCTCGTGACCCTGCCGCTGGCCGTGGGCACCCTGTGGTTCAGCCGGCACGTGCTCGGCCTGACCGACCCGTTCTCGGACAACCTGTTCGGCAACGTGTTCGGCGCGCTCCTCGGGCAGGTGGCGCGGTTCTACCTGTTCCGCAAATACGTCTTCCGTCAGCCGGTCGGGCCCGGCGACCTCGCCCACCAGCCGGTCTCGCTGCTCGGTCCCGCGCACCAGCTGCTCGACACCGAGCACACGACGGACGACCGCGTGTGACCCGGTCGGGTCTCGGCCTGCCCTACGTCGAGCGCCGGCTCCACAGGTCCGTCCACGTGTGACCGAGCTCGGTCACCAGCTCTCGTAGCAGCGGCAGGCTGAGGCCGACCACGTTGTGGTGGTCGCCCTCGATGGCGGTCACGAAGGCGCCGCCCAGACCGTCGATCGTGAAGGCGCCGGCCACGTGCAGCGGCTCGCCGGACTCGACGTACGCCGCGATCTCGGTGTCGGTGACCTCGGCGAAGTGCACGACGGTCGAGCCCGTCCCGACGGCCTGCCGTCCCGATGCCGCGTCGCGCAGGCAGTGTCCCGTGTGCAGGGTCCCCGTGCGGCCGCGCATCGCCCGCCAGCGCTCGATCGCGTCCGCGGCGTCGTCCGGCTTGCCGAGTGCGTGACCGGCCAGCTCCAGGACGGAGTCGCAGCCGAGCACCAGACGGTCGCCGGTCACCTCTTCGGCCACCGTCATGCACTTGAGCTCCGCCAGGCGCTGGGCCAGCTCTGCGGGTCCGAGCCCGGTGATCTGTGACTCGTCGACGCCGGAGACCACCACCGAGGGCTCGATCCCGGCCGCCTTCAACGTGGCGAGCCGGGCTGGGGATGCGGACGCGAGCACCAGCGAGGTCACGCAGGGACAGTAGCCACCGGCGACGCCGTACGTCGGGTCCCGGTCGTGCTCGCGCGGCCCCGAGGACTCAGCTCGGTCGTCCCTGGAGCTGCGCCACGGTGCGGTCCTGGTCGTCGGTGAAGACGAGCCGCTCGACCTTGCCCCGGGACTCGATCTCGACGTGCGTCGCGTGCGCGAGAGCCGACTGCAACGTCCGCCCGGGGCACCCTGCCTTGATCGGCACGCTCGCCCGTTGGAAGGCGAACCGGTGGTTGATCAGCACGGAGTAGCCGCCCAGCGCGACGTGGCACCGGGTGGCTGTCAGCTCACCGTCCTGGAAGGTCACCCGGTTGGCGGGGACGGATCTTCCGTGCCTCACCGGTGCCCACGGGTGGGCCTCGACCTGCGACGGAAGTGCGGTGTCGAACTGGTGGTGGAGGTACGTCTCGCCCCGGTGGCGCAGCAAGTTCGTGGCCAGCGCGGCCAGGACCGCGACAACCGCAATCCCCACGAGCACCTTCATCCGAGACCTCCCCCGATCGAGTCGGGACGAGGTTAGGCGAACATGCGTCGCGGCGTCCCGGGAACCGACCAGGAGGGCCGCACCGTGGAGACCTCGGGGGAGGGTGGCCCCACGGTGCGGCCGTGGTCGCGTCAGGCGGCCGTCCTGCCGTCCTCGTCCTCGCCCTGGTCGTCCTGGCAGACGCCGGCGGTGCCGTCGTCGGAGCAGTCGTCGTTCCCCTGACCGCCGTCGACCTCGTCCTCACCCTGGCCGCCGTCCACCTCGTCGGACCCGGCGCCTCCGTTGACGTCGTCGTCACCGTTGTCGCCGTCGACGTCGTCGTTGCCCGCGTTGCCGTCCACCGTGTCGTTGCCGCCGTCGCCGTCCTCGTTGTCGTCGCCGGCGTCGCCCTGGACGTCGTCGTCGCCCTGGTTGCCCTC
>DATBDF010000313.1:0-2473 GCA_036270075.1 Nocardioides sp. | reverse complement strand
AGCTGATGGATCTCGTGCGGGGCTACCGCCGTCTCAAGCGCGATCTCGGCCTCATGGACTTCTCCGACCAGATCGAGCTCGGCGCCCGCCTGGCCGTCGAGCAGCCCGACGTCGGCGCGATGGAGCGGGAGAGGTTCCGGGTCGTGCTCCTCGACGAGTACCAGGACACCTCTGTGGCGCAGGCCACCATGCTGTCTCGCCTCTTCTCCGGGGGTCATGCCGTCACCGCCGTCGGTGACCCGAACCAGGCGATCTACGGGTGGCGCGGGGCCTCGGTGTCCAACATCCTGCACTTCGCCGACACCTTCCCGGCACCCGCGGGATCGGGCGTTCCGACGTATCCGTTGACCATCAGCCGCCGCTCCGACCGACGCATCCTCGACGTCGCCAACCGCCTCGCGGAGCCGCTCTACTCCGCGTACGCCGGTCAGGTCGTCCGCCTCGCGCCTCAGGACGACGCCGGCGACGGCGAGGTGTCGGCACGTGTCCTGCCGACGCTGGCCGACGAGCTCGCCTGGCTGGCGGACGAGATCGGCTCGGTCCACCAGGGCGGTGCGGCCTGGTCCGACATCGGTGTGCTGACGCGCGACAACGCCCACGCGGCGGACGTCTTCGACGCGCTGACCGCTCGAGACGTCCCGGTGGAGATCGTCGGGCTCTCCGGACTGATCCGGCTGCCGGAGGTCGCCGAGGTGGTGGCGACGCTCCACCTCCTCAACGACGTCACCGCCAACGCCGCCCTGCTGACCCTCCTGACCGGACCCCGATGGGCGATCGGTCCCCGCGATCTCCGGCTCCTGGGACGACGCGCGGCAGCGCTGGCGGGAGGGGGCCCGCGCACTTCGGAGACGCTCGGTGACCAGCTGATCGGGATCGCCGACGGCATCGACCCGGCCGAGATCGCGGCGCTGTGCGACGCGCTGGACTCGCCGGGCGACGCGGCGTACTCGCCGGAGGCGCTGGAGCGGTTCGCGCTCCTGGGAGCCGAGCTGCGGATGCTGCGACGGAGCGTGGGCGAACCCCTGCTGGACATCGTCCGGCGCATCATCGACACGTCCGGTGTCGACATCGAGCTCGCGTCGGCCGTCTCGCCCGCCGCGGCAGCGCGACGTGACAACCTCGACCTCTTCGTGAAGGCCGTCGCGGAGTTCCAGGCGGTCGACGGCGACGTGTCGCTCTCGGCCCTGCTGGCCTACCTCACGGCCGAGGACGACCAGGGCAACGGTCTCGACCTCGCCACCCCGACCGCCGCTGACTCGGTCAAGCTCCTCACCGTCCACCGCGCCAAGGGCCTCGAGTGGGACCACGTCTTCGTCGTCGGCGTCTGCGAGACGAGGTTCCCCTCGAACCGGTCCCGGACGCTGTGGACCTCGTCCCCGGCCGTGCTGCCGGCGCCGCTGCGCGGCGACGCGCGCGACCTGCCGCAGCTGGGCGGCTACGACAAGCCGGCGCTGGACGCCTACCGCCAGGCGACCCGCGACCACGACCGCGAGGAGGAGCTCCGTCTCGGGTACGTCGCGTTCACCCGCGCCGCCCACCGGCTCAGCGTCACGTCGTACCTCTGGAGCCCGCGGTCGACCCCCTTCGGCCCGTCCGACTACCAGCGTGTGGTCCGTCAGCAGCTCGAGGAGTGGGACGAGCCCGCCGAGGGCTGGCTGGAGAGGCCCGCCAAGGGCGACCCCAACCCCTACGACGCCGTCGACCCGTCGCGACCGTGGCCCGAGCCGGGGCCGGGCCGTGAGGCGGCGCTGCGGCTGGAAGCCGCTCGGGTCGTCGGGGACGTCGACCCGAGCTCCGCCGACGAGGACCTCGACATGGTCGAGGCCGCCCGGGTGGCCGACTGGGACGTCGAGCTCGACCGACTCGTCGCCGAGGCCCGCGCCGACCGGCAGCACGTCGTCGACGTGCCCCTGCCGAGCTCGATGTCCGCGACCGCGCTGGGCCGACTCCGCACCGATCCCGACGCGTTCGCCGGCGAGCTCGCCCGGCCGATGCCGCGGCAGCCCTCGCCGGCCGCCCGGTTCGGGACCCGGTTCCACGCCTGGGTGGAGGCGAGGTTCGGGCAGCAGGACCTGTTCGACCCCGACGAGCTCCCCGGGCAGGCGGACGCCGGGATCGACTCCGACGACGACCTGGCCGAGCTGATCGCGACCTTCGAGGGCGGACCGTTCGCCGACCGAGCCCCGTACGCCGTCGAGGCGCCGTTCGCGCTGGTGCTGTCCGGACAGGTGGTGCGGGGACGCATCGACGCGGTCTACGCCGAGCCCGCGGCTGGCGACGGCGGGTCGCCGGGCTTCCTGGTCGTGGACTGGAAGACCTCCCGTCGCGACGACGCCGACGAGCTCCAGCTCGCGCTGTACCGGCTCGCGTGGGCCGAGCTCGCCGGCGTCCCCCTCGACCGGGTCCGAGCCGCGTTCTACTACGTGCGGTCGGGTCGGATCGTCGAGCCCACGGACCTGCCCGACCGGCCGGG
>DATBDF010000312.1:0-3084 GCA_036270075.1 Nocardioides sp. | reverse complement strand
AAGTGGTCATCGCCCCCGTCACGGACGTCGAGCGCGCCCGGGCGTTCTACGTGGACACCCTCGGCTTCAGGCTCGACAGCGACTTCCACCCCAACGACAGCTTCCGGGCGATCCAGGTGACGCCCCCGGGCTCGGCCTGCTCGATCGTGTTCGGGACCGGTCTCGGGGGCGGCGTGGCGGCCGGCGCGCTCAAGGGGGCGCACCTGGTGGTCGACGACATCGAGGCAGCGCACGCCTTCCTGGAGGAGAAGGGCGTGCAGAACGCGGGACCCCAGCACTTCGTCGACGGCGTGCCCACGCCCGGCGTCGAGCCGAACCGGGCCGACTACGGCACGTTCATCTTCTTCGACGACCCGGACGGCAACTCGTGGGCGGTCCAAGAGGTCAAGCACCACGCCCGCTGACGCTCGACGGCACTGGGTGAGACCGCTGATGGACGAGGACCTCGAGGTCGCCTTCGAGCGTCACCGGCGCGAGCTGCACGTGCACTGCTACCGGATGCTCGCGTCGTACGACGACGCCGAGGACGCCGTGCAGGAGACGTTCCTGCGGGCCTGGAAGGGACGTGACGGGTTCGACGGGGAGAACCTGCGCGCCTGGCTGTACCGGATCGCCACCCACGCCTGCATCGACCGGTCGCGGTCACGCCGGCGACGCGTGGCCGCGGGGACGGAGGTCGCCTGGCTGACGGCGTATCCCGACACCTTGCTCGACGAGCTTCCGGCCGAGGCCGACGAACCCGACCAGGCCTACGTGGCCCGGGAGACGATCGAGCTGGCCTTCCTGACCGCGCTCCAGGTCCTGCCTCCCCGGCAGCGGGCCACCCTGCTGGCCCGTGAGGTCCTGGGTCTGCCCGCGGCTGACACGGCCAGGCTGCTGGAGACCAGCGTCGCTGCTGCCAACTCCGCGCTGCAGCGGGCCCGCGAGACGATGCGCCGGCACCTTCCCTCGCACCGGGCCGACTGGTCGGCGCGGGAGCCGAGCGCCGACGAGCGCCAGGTGCTGACGGCGTTCATCGACGCGCACGAACGCTGCGACGCACGAGCGGCGATCGCCGCAGCGGCCACCGACCTCCGGGTGACCATGCCGCCGTACCCGATGGTGTACGACGGCCTGGACGCCGTACGCCCACTGATCGAGCGGGGCCTGGGACCCGACCGCGACGGCGACTGGCGGCTCCTGCCCACGGGCGTGAACCGGATGCCCGCCGCGGTCAGCTACCTGCGGCGGCCGGGCGACACGGCGTACCGCGCCTTCAAGCTCGACGTGCTGCGGGTCGAGGACGGGCGGGTCGTGGAGATCACCACGCTCGGGCCGGCGGCGCTGCTCGGTCCGCTCGGGCTCCCGGAGACCATCGCCTGAGCATGCCGGCGCACCCGGCAGGATGGGCGCGTGGCTCACTCGCACCGGGCGGTCCCGGATGGGGACGTGGAGATCGGCGGCCGGGTCAGGTCGATCCTCCTGGGGCTGCTCGCCCTCGCGGCGGTCGCCACCGTCATCGGGATCGTCGCTCTGTGGCCGGACCATGACGCCGTCGCCCGGGTCCGCGCCGAGGCGCCGTACGCCGCGCGTGGCGTGACGACGCCGGATGCCGAGGTCCTCGCCGTCGGACCGGCATGTCCCGCCGACGGCTCGTCCGAACACGCGGCCTCCGGATGCGACACCGTCCACGTCAAGGTGCTCGACGGTGTCGGGAAGGGCGACCGGGCCGACGTCCAGGTCCCGCCCGAGGTGACCTCGTCGGGCATCGGGAAGGGCGACCGGCTCGAGCTCTTTCGGACGCCGGGCAAGGACGGTGGGCCGGTCAGCTACTCCTTCAGCTCCGTGCGGCGGTCCGTTCCACTGCTCCTGCTGGCCATCCTGTTCGTCGTGGTCGTGGTGCTCGTGGCCGGCCGACGCGGCGTGCTGGCCCTCGTCGGCCTCGCGGTCAGCGGCCTGATGCTGTACTACTTCCTGCTCCCGGCCCTCCTGAGCGGCAAGCCCGGGCTCGCCGTCGCGTGCGTCAGTGCCTCGGCGATCATGTTCGTCGTCCTCTACACGACGCACGGGATCTCGCTGCGGACCAGCACCGCGCTCGCCGGGACCCTCGTCGGCATCGGGCTCACCGCCCTGATCGGCACGCTGGCCATCGGCAGCGCCCATCTGACCGGCATCGCCGACGAGAGCGGCGGGACGCTGTCGGCGTTCGCCGGGGGCGGCCTGGACTTCCAGGGTCTCCTCGCCTGCAGCGTGGTGCTGGCCGGGCTGGGCGT
Organism: Nocardioides sp.; assembly: GCA_036270075.1. Taxonomy (GTDB): domain Bacteria; phylum Actinomycetota; class Actinomycetes; order Propionibacteriales; family Nocardioidaceae; genus Nocardioides. The sequence continues at coordinate 832 of DATBDF010000312.1, read as the reverse complement.
TCTGAACGACGTCACCATCACCCAAGCCTCGTCGGTCTGGGAGCTCCGCGCCGCGGGCCCCGGCGCCGGGCGGCGTGAGGTGTTCACGAGCGCGATGCGGATCGGCCGGGACCACATCGCCTCGACGATCTACACGATCGTGTTCGCCTACGCCGGTGCCGCCCTCGTCGTCCTGATGCTGCTGTACGTCTACGACCGGCCGCTGCTCGACCTCGTGTCGACCGAGTCCCTCGCGGAGGAGGTCGCCCGGACCTTCACCAGCGCCATCGGGCTCATCCTCGCCGTGCCGGTCACCACGGCCATTGCGGCCATGATCGCCGGGCCGCTGCCTGCGGAGGCCCCGGACCCGGTCTCGACGGCTACCCGTCCAGGGACCTGACCTGAGAGCGGCTTCCCCGCTGGTCGAGGAAGCCGCCGTTCCGGTGGTGGAGGAAGCCGCCGATCCCGGTGGTGGAGGAAGGCGCCCTGGCGCCTGTCTCGAAACCCCGGCACCGGGAGCCAGACGGGGGCGTCCTCAGCTCTCGACGACGAACGGCGTGTGGCCGGCCAGCCGCGTGACCACGACGCCGGTCAGCATCATCGCCAGGGCGACCCCGGCGAGGACGACCAGCTGGAACTGCGCTGCTTCGAGGGGTGAGGCGCCGCCGAACAGCGCCCCGACGAACGCGCCGGGCAGCGTCACCAGGCCGGTCGACTTGGTCTGGTCGAGCGTGGGCAACAACGCCTCCCGCACGGCCTCGTGCCCGATCTCCTCGTGCGCCTGGGTGGGTGTGGCGCCCAGCGACAGCCATCCCTCGATCTCGTCGCGTCGAGCGTGTGACGTCCGGCGGAA
>DATBDF010000311.1:0-7913 GCA_036270075.1 Nocardioides sp. | reverse complement strand
GCGGTCGAGCCGCTCCTGAAGACGGGACAGACGCCCCTCGAGGATGCGCAGCCGGACATCGGCGTCGGTGCGGGAGAAGAAGGCGAACCTCATGTTGAAGGTGTCGTCCTCCCACGCGGCCGGGCCGGTGTCGGTGATCTGCTCGCCGAAGTACTGCCGGCCGGCGGGCGTGATCTGGTAGGTGATGCGCTGGCGACGCGAGACCCCGGGCGAGCGCTCCTCGACCTCGGTGATCCACCCGGCGCGCAGCAGGCGCTTGAGAGCCGGGTAGAGCGACCCGTAGGAGAGCAGCCGGCTCCATCCGAGCAGCAGGTTGAGCCGCTTGCGCAGCTCGTAGCCGTGCAGAGGAGACTCGTGGAGCAGGCCGAGTACGGCCAGCTCGAGCGATGCTGCCTTGCCCTTCACGGTCCCTCCTCTCGTCACTTCGACGGTGCGCGGCGAAACCGCTACCCTGGCGACATCCCGATCGATGCGTCGCGTCGTTCTATCGAAGCAACGTATCAGTCCGATATATCAACGGACAAGCGCGGCGCGTTTCGCCCGGTTCGACTGCCCCCCGTACCCTCGTGTTTCGACGGTGTGGGTCGATGCCCCCGGGCTTCCGCCGGTCCGGGCCCGGAGACCGTCGCGCGCAAGTCCCCCCTCGACGTACATGGAGTGACTCTTGACCGCCAAGCGCAGGGCTTCAGGCCCCGCCGTCACGCGCAAGCCGAAGCCCCCCGGCACGGGGAAACGGCGTGCGCTCAAGTTCGCGAAGTGGTTGCTGATCGCGGCGCTGGCCGGCTCCCTCCTGCTGATCGGGGTGTTCGTCTACCTCTACAAGACGACCCCGATCCCGGACCCCAACAAGGACTTCCAGACCCAGTCGTCGTTCGTCTACTACGGCGACGGCAAGACCGAGGTCGGCCAGTTCGCCACGCAGAACCGGCAGAGCATCTCCTACGGCGAGATGAAGCCGACCCTGCGCAACGCGGTGGTCGCCGCCGAGGACCGGTCGTTCTGGACCAACCACGGCATCGACCCCAAGGGCATCATCCGGGCGGCCTTCAACGACGCCCGCGGTGGCGCCACCCAGGGCGCCTCCACGATCACCCAGCAGTACGTCAAGATCCTCTACCTGACCCAGGAGCGCTCACTCAGCCGCAAGGTCCACGAGGCGATCCTGTCGCTGAAGCTGCAGAAGCAGCTGAGCAAACAGGAGATCCTGCAGGGCTACCTCAACACGATCTACTTCGGCCGCGGCGCCTACGGCGTCCAGGCGGCCGCGCAGGCCTACTTCGGGGTCGACGCGAAGGACCTGTCGCTCCAGCAGAGCGCCGTTCTCGCCAGCGTCCTGAACAACCCGTCCCAGTACGACCCGGCCAACGGCAAGGACAACAAGGAGGCCCTGCTGAGCCGGTACCGCTACGTGCTCAGCGGCATGGCTTCGATGGGGACGATCCCGCAGGTGAAGGCGGAGAAGGCAGAGAAGCGACTGCCGAAGTTCCCGGTCTTCAAGGAGTCGAGCAAGTACGGCGGGCAGAGGGGCCACATGCTGACCATGGTCCGCCAGGCCCTGCACAACCTGAACTTCACCGACGACCAGATCGACGGCGGAGGTCTGCGGATCACCACCACCCTCACCCCCAAGGCGATGGCGGCCGCGAGGCAGGGCGTGATGGAGGTCCGGCCGGACATGAGCGACAAGAAGCTCCACGTCGGGGTGGCCACGGTGCAGCCGGGCACGGGCTCACTGCTCGGCTTCTACGGCGGTCAGGACTACCTGCACTCCCAGATTAACTGGGCCGAGGCGGGTGGCATGGTCGGCTCGACGTTCAAGCCGGCCTCGCTGGCGGCCGCCATCGCCGACGGCTACTCGCTGAAGAGCACCTGGGACGGCAACTCGCCGTACACGTTCCCCGACGGGCTCGAGGTCCACAACGAGGGCGACAGCACCGGCACCAACTACGGCTCGGCGATCTCGTCGATCACGGCGATGGAGCAGTCCGTCAACACCGCGTTCGTCGACATGTCGGCCAGCATGAAGAACGGCCCCTCCAAGATCCTCGCCCAGGCCAACAAGATGGGGATCCCCCCGGTCAAGGCCGAGAAGGAGTACCCGGGCATCCCGAACACCTCGCGGGACCTCGACGCAGACGCGCTGATCACGCTGGGCAAGGCGCGCGTCAGCGCCATCAACATGGCCAACACCTACGCGACCATCGCCAACGGCGGTCAGCGCGCCGACGTGCACCTGATCTCGAAGGTCACCGACAGCACGGGCAAGGTGCTCTACCAGTACAAGCCGCACACGACGCAGGCGATCAAGCCCGACATCGACCGCGACGTCAGCTACGCCCTCCAGCAGGTCGTGCTTCACGGCACGGGCGTGAACGCCCAGGCGATCGACCGACCGGCCGCGGGGAAGACCGGGACGGCGACCAACGACAACGGCGACGTGTCGTCGTCGTGGTTCGTCGGCTACACGCCTCAGCTGGCGACCGCCGTCATGTACGTGCGGGGCGACGGCGACAACGCACTCAACGACTGGCTGCCGCCCTACAACGGTGCTGCCGGGTACTTCGGCGCCGGCTATCCCACCGCCACCTGGGCCGCGGTGATGAAGCGGGACCTCGTCGGCGTTCCCGTCAAGGACTTCCCGCTGCCGGCCTACGTGTCGGGTCAGCCGCCGGAGACCGGCCACGCGCCGTACACCCCGCCCCCGCCGCCGCCGACGCATCGCTCCGCGTCGTCGGCGCCCACGTCGAGCGCCCCGCCGTCGTCGAGCGCCCCACCGCCGTCGAGCTCGCCGCCGAGCTCGTCCCCGACGGGCCTGCCGACGTGCTTCCCGCCGGGTCACTGCAACTCGTCCGAGCCCACCGCGCCCACGTCCTCGCCGACAGGTGGCGGCGGCAGCGGTAGCCCCCAGGCGAGCGCACGACCGATGGTGATGTCCTCACGAGAGCCGTGGTGGTGATCGACGACGGTGACGACCGCTCGACCGCGGTCAGACCCACCGACGACGACCCACTCGTCGCGGCCCTGAGCCGCGGGGTCGGTGGGCCGGTCGGCAGTCATGCGGGGCGCCACCCCTGGTGGACGCCGGTCCGCGTCGTCCTCGCGCTCACGGCGATCTGCTTCGCCCTCGCGATGGTGCAGAAGGCACCGTGCTACCACGCGAAGTGGACCAACTCGCAGAGCCGCTACTCCGAGATGTGCTACTCCGACCTGCCCTACCTGTACGTCGGGCGCGGCTTCGCCGAGCTGGACTGGCCCTACTCGGACGCCACCGACGTGCGCGACCGGTACGACGTCATGGAGTACCCGGTCGGCATCTCGTACTACGCCTTCGGGGCAGCCGAGGTGACCCACTGGTTGTCCGGCTCCCCCAACCTCCTGCCGCGCGGGGCGATGTCGCAGGGCGAGCTGTACGGGGACCCCGAGGTGCTGCGCGAGAGCCTCATGTTCACCACCGTGAACGTGCTCGGCTTCGGGTTCTGCGCACTGCTGGCCGCCTGGTTCCTGACCGGGGTCCATCGACGCCGACCGTGGGACGCCGCGCTCTTCGCGGTCTCGCCGGTGCTCCTGTTCGAGGGCCTGATCAACTGGGATCTGCTGGCGGTCGCCTGCGTGGCCGGCGCCCTGTTCGCCCAGTCGCGTGACCGGGCCGGCTGGACCGGGGTCGCCATCGGGCTCGGCACGGCCCTCAAGCTCTACCCGTTGTTCCTGCTCGGAGGGCTTCTGGTGATCTGGGGCCGCGAGCGCCGGTGGCGTGATCTCGCGGTCGCGACCGGCTCCGGCGTGGTCACGTGGGTCGCGGTGAACCTGCCGGCGTACGTCTCAGGTGCGCACGAGTGGAAGGTCTTCTGGACCTTCAACGCGCACCGCGAGGCCGATCTCGGCTCGGTCTGGCTGGTCTTCCAGCAGATGACGAACGTGACCGCCTCCGCCCACACCATCAACGTGGTCTCGTGGGTCTTCTTCGGCCTGTGGTGCGCGGGCGTCGCAGCGATCGGCTTCCTTGCGCCCCAGACGCCGCGGCTGGCCCAGCTCGGCTTCCTGATCGTGGTGGGGTTCCTGCTCGTCAACAAGGTGTACTCCCCGCAGTACGCCCTCTGGCTCCTGCCGCTCGCGGTGATGGCGCGGCCGCGGCTGCGCGACCAGATGATCTGGCAGGCCGGCGAGATCTTCTACTTCGCCTCCGTGTGGTGGTATCTCGGTACCTATCTGAATCCCAGCGGCGGTGGCGACGCCGGGTTCTACTGGCTGGCGGTCGCGGTCCGGGTCGCCGCGCAGATCTACCTGGTGGTGATCGTGGTCCGAGACGTCCTGATGCCGGAGTACGACGTCGTGCGCGTCGGCCGCCTCTCCCCGGCCCGGCACTCGTTCTGGCCACCGACCGAGCCGGGTCGGCCCACGCTCGGCCGCGCCGGGGGCGGCTGAGGGAGCCGGCGGCTCTGTGTTCACGGCGTACTCGCCCTCGCACCTGGTCGTGCTCGCGCTCTTCGCGATCGGGACCGTCGGGCTGCTGGTCTACGGACCGCGGGTCCGAGGGACGCCGGCCGAGCGCCGGGTCGCGGTGTGGTTCGCGGTCGGGAACCTCGTCTTCGGAGCGATCTCGCTGGTGCAGGGCCTGGTGCCCTTCGACGTCGAGAGCTCGCTCCCCCTGCAGATCTGCGGCTTCGGGTGGCTGGTGATCGCCGCGGCACTGCTCACCGTCCGGCCGACGCTCACGGCCCTCACCTACTACTGGGGGCTGACCTTCGCCGTCCAGGCGCTCGTGCAGCCGACCCTGACGCAGCCCTTCCCGCAGCCGGAGTTCTTCGTCTTCTTCCTCAAGCACGCGCTGATGGTGTGGGGCGCGGTGTACCTGACGGTGGTGCTCCGGCACGGGCCGGACTGGACGTCGTACCGGCGGGCGGTGGGGTGGACGGTGGCCTGGCTGGTGGTGGTGTTCGTGCTGAACGCGGCCCTCGGGTCCAACTACGGCTACGTCAACCGCAAGCCCACGGGCACGGTGCTGACCTACCTCGGGCCGTGGCCGTTGTACGTCGTGGTCGAGGCGGCGATCGTCCTGGTGGGGTGGGCGCTGATCACGGTGCCCTGGACGGGATGGCCGCGTCGCCGGACGCGGGTCAGGTGATGACGACCTCGTCGAAGTCGGTGGCCGTGAAGCGCACCCGCACGTCGATCTCGTCACCGATGGCGGGCACCTCCGGCCCGTGGGGGAGGAACAGCATCGAGGCCTGCATGTGGGGCGGCTCGGCGAAGAGTCGCTGCTTGCCGTCGACGCTGAAGGGCGAGCGGACGAAGCCGACGGCGTCCAGGCCGCCGCGAGCGAAGGTGGCGGCCCGAGCGCGGATCGAGTGGTCGCCGGTGGGAGCCTCGAGCCCGATGCCGTGGGTCGTGCCACCGGAGACCACCAGGACGTGCCCGGCCTTCGGTGCCGAGCGTCCGCGGTAGCCGAAGACCTCGCCCCTCTGGACCTCGTGGACGTCCAGGACGGTGGCGGTGACCCGGAGGGCATCCCGGTCGCCGAGCCACAGGTCGGTGCCGATGCGCGGACGCACCTCGAAGTCGGCGTACGACGTCCGCAGGGACGCGAGCTCGCGGGATGTCAGGTGGCTGACCCACAGGTGGCGCGTCTTCAGCTCCGCGGCGACCACGTCGTTGACCTGGCTCACGACCTCGGTCAGATGCGCGCCGGCCGCCAGCGGGAGGTGGAGGGCCACGCCTTCGACGGTGGCCGGCCGGCGCTCCAGCAGCCGGGCTGCCGACCGCAGCTCGTCGGCGGTCATCCCGTGACGGCGCATGCTCGTCAGCCGCTCGAGCACGACACGCGCGTCGGGATCCTCCTCGAGCAGGGCGAGCAGGTCGGCGAGCCGGCTGACGGTGTGGATGACGCGTCGGGGCGGGAGGCTCTCGGGCAGGACCGAGTGGGTGGGCCGCCAGGGCGTCAGGACCAGGAGGTCGCCGTCGAAGCGCTGCATGACCTCGGGCAGCTCGTGGTAGGTGCCGACGGCGAGGGTGTCGACGCCGAGCCACTCGGCCTTCCGCGCCAGGCGGCCGAGCCCGAACCCGTAGCCATTGCCCTTGGCGACCGGGACCAGACCGGGCGTCTGGTCTGCGACCGAGCGCAGGTGCTGCCGCCAGCGTTCGCCGTCGACGGTGAGGGTGAGGCTCATCCGCGGCGTCCCGGGAGCAGGGACCGCCGGTTGAGGTAGAGCTCGAAGCCCTTGTACAGCGCCCGGTTGAGGGGCAGGTCCCACTCGCCGACGGTCTCCACGGCCTCGCCACCGGTGCCGGCCTTGAACTGGATCAGCCCCACGTGGGCGTCGTCGGGGTCGAGGGTGTCGGTGATGCCGCGGAGGTCGTAGACATCGGCGCCGTCGGCGATCGCTGCTCGGATCATCGCCCACTGGACCGCGTTCGAGCCGCGGACGTCTCGCTTGTCGGTGGACGACGCGCCGTAGGAGTACCACGCATGCCGGCCGACGCGGACGCCCAGGGTGGTGGCGACGAGGTCGCCCTCGTGATGGGCCAGCCAGAGAGTGATCCGGCCCGGATCCTCGGTGCCCAGCGCGTCGTACATCGTCTCGAAGTAGGCCAGTGGCCGGGGCGTGAACTGGTCGCGCTCGGCGGTGTGGACGTAGAGGTCGTGGAAGGCCTTGAGGTCCTCCGCCGCGCCGGTCGAGACCACGACGCCGGCCTTGTCGGCCTTGCGGATGTTGCGTCGCCAGAGCTGGTTCATGCCGGCGAGGACGTCCGCCTCGGTGCGCCGCGCGCCGGTGTCGTCGACGAGCGGGATGACGAACGTGTACTGCGGCTGACCCGCAGCGAACCCGCCGTCGGCGGTCTGACGCCGCCACCCCAGCGTCTCGAGCTGCTGGACCACCCGGGCACCGGTGGCCGACCGGGCGAGGGGGGCGATGTCGCTCAAGGTGCGCACGCCCTCGTCGGCGATGCCCGCCTTGACCTGCTCGGCACTCCAGCGGCGGGTGACCACGGGCGGGCCCATCCGGACGCCGAACGCGCCTTGGGCGCGCAGGTGCTCGGTCATCGGTGTCAGCCAGCCGTCGAGGTCGTCCTGGAGATCCGGCAGGGCCCAGTCGAGCACGGGACCCTCGGGCAGGTAGGCCAGGTAGCGCGGCAGCTTGGGCAGCTTGCGGTAGAGCACGAGCCCGGCGCCGACGAGACGCTCGCCGTCGTACCAGCCCAGCGACTCGCCCCGCCACTCCGACTTCACCGTCGCCCAGGCCGGGGTCTGCAGGAAGCTCGCCCACGGCTGCTCGCGGATGAACGCGCGGTGCTCGTCGCGGGAGATCGGGCGGACGGAGGGAACCACGGCGACGAGGCTACCGGGGGTGTATCAGCGCCGGTGTCCGGTGCTCCTAGGGGTCGTAACGGCAGCTCGACCCCCGGCACCATCCAGCGCGAATCCGGCACCCGCCGGGAGCACGACACAGCAAGGACAGCATCACGGTGGACCTCGCACCGACGAACCTGCCCGCCCTCGACGGTTCCGCCGAGCGGTGTGCTCAGGCATGCTCCGGTGAGGACCTCGACCCCACCGCGACGTTCCGAGGAGGCATCCGATGAGCGACCCGCACCTCGAGGACGAACGTCTCTTCGCCGACGTACGTCGGGCGACCGACACCTTCGACCCCGTCCCGGACGGCATGGTCGAGCGGATGGTGGCCGTGACCCGTGACATCGCCGACCACGACCCGGATCTGGAGCTCCAGCTGATGCTCGTGGTCGAGCGCTTCGCCGAGCTCGTGGGCACCCGCGGCGGGGCCCGGTCCTACACGCTCCGCTTCGGCGGCGAGGGCGTCGACCTGCTGGTCCGGGTCGGCGTGTCGGAGGAGGAGGGCCGCGCCCGCCTCGACGGCTGGCTGGTGCCGGCCGCCAGCGCTCCGGTGCAGATCCGGGAG